>DAOUEM010000056.1:0-17807 GCA_034430555.1 Anaerolineae bacterium
TGAGTGGGGATCCCGTCACGATCACAGGTGATGCTGTCTTCGATGGCCAACAGTGGTGGTGGCCCATCGAAGATATGCGGCGCAGCATCCGCGGGTGGGTTGAGGAAAATTCTATTGGCGAAGGTAGTCCATCTGCCGGCGTTGGGTTTAGCGGGCAAATCGGTACTGCAGTTTCGGTCATACCGACCCGATCGCTGAACCTGCGCTTCGGGCCGGGCACCGGGTTTGATGTGGTCAGTAATGCTTCGCCCAATGATACGCTGCCTGCGTTTGGTCGCAATCTGGACGGCACATGGTTGCAGGTGACATTGAGTGACGGTCAGAATGCCTGGGTGTACACCTCTTTTATTACAGTGGCCAATGCGGGTGACGATATCAACAACCTGCCTGTCACCGCTTACGGCGTTGGCAATTGTGTGAGGATCACGGCAGACAGTTCCAGACGACTGGGCTGGGATTGGTGCGTGAATTCTGTCGTTGTTGTGCCTGGCCAGGGTATACGGGTGCATACGAGCCGCACTGCGTTTACATCGAGTGGTTATCGGCTGGATATCTATTCCGATGTTGGAAACCGCAACATGTATTTGACTGACAACTTAGGTAATCGTTACGATTTTACCACCTTGGGAGGGGCAGCATCCAGAACCACGAACCATAGAAACGGGACAACATCATACGCCTGGTACTTGTTCCCCTTCCCTGATAGCAATGCAACAGCACTGACTTTTCATGATGATGATCAGTCCGTGGTTATTTCGTGGAATCCACGATAGGTAATGTGTTTGACATCAACGGGAGGAATAGGAATTTCAGGTAAGACCACCGGGATGAGAATCTCAGTGTCAGGCCGATTGTACAGTCTGAGGTCTGATCACAGCATTGACCTGCCCAGGTTTTAGTACCACCTGTTATGTTAGGCTGAGGGCCATCGCGGCAGGTGGCTGGGCCAGGATGTCGGCAGCGCGCCCAACGACGTCTCATGGTTCCGCTCACTGCCGTTCATAGAGTTCGCTGTATGGGCCTTTCTGGGCCAACAATTGTTGGTGGCGCCCCTGCTCAACGATGCGCCCGTCCTGCACAGTACAAATCAGGTCAGCATTGACGATGGTGCTCAGCCGGTGTGCGATGACAAGCGCAGTTCGGTTCTCCAGCAGCCGCTGCAGGGCTTCCTGGATTAACGCTTCGGTGACCGAGTCCACGCTGGCAGTAGCCTCATCCAGAATCAGGATGCGCGGATCGGCCAGTACCGCCCTGGCTATGCACACCAACTGGCGCTGACCAACAGAGAGGTTCACGCCATCCTCCAGAATCTCGGTCGCATACCCATCGGGCAGCGCGGTGATAAACTCGTGTGCATTCGCCAGACGAGCGGCGTCTTCGACGGCGGCGGCATCGACCTGCGGCTTACCAAAACAGATGTTGTCGGCGATAGTGCCCGCGAACAGGAACGGGTCCTGGGGCACCAGTCCCATTTGCTGCCGCAGCGATTGCTGCTTCACCTGGCGCACATCATGCCCGTCGATCAAAACCTGCCCCTCGGTGACATCGTAAAAACGCGCGACCAGGCTGGCAATTGAGGTTTTACCAGCGCCGGTTGGTCCCACCAGGGCGATCGTCTGTTTCGGCTCGATCACGAGGTTTACATCATGCAGAACCATTGTGTCATCTCGATAAGAGAACGAGACCTCACGCAGTTCCACGCGCCCGACGATAGGTGGCATGGTCGTCGTGCCGGGTTGATCGCGGACGTCTGGCGCGGTATCCAGCAGAGTCAACACTCGTTCGCCACCAGCCATCGCTGCTTGCATGGTGGTATACAACTGGCTCAGTTCTTGAATGGGTTGGAAGAAGCGCGTGACATAGGCGAGAAACGCGACAACCACGCCAAGGGTTAGATCGCCGCCCGCCACTGCCTGCCTGCCGAACCAGAGCACCACGCTTGTTGCCAGCACGCCTAAAAACTCGACGGTCGGCAGAAAGACAAACGACAACGACATCGCGGCAATGTAGGCATCCCGGTTGGCCCGGTTGACTTCCTCAAAACGCTCGCGCGTGGCCCCTTCCTGGACAAAAGCCTGGATGACGCGCATCCCGGAGAGATTTTCGGCCAGATCGCCCACCACTGCCGCGACCCGCGAACGCGTCTGGCGAAAAGCCACCTTCGCCCGGCGGGCAAACAACAGCGTCGCCAGGACCATCAACGGCAGCACGCTGAACGTCACCAGCGCCAGTTGGGGACTCATCGACACCATCACCAGCACGATGCCGGCCAGCAGGAGGGTATCGCCGATCAGCGTGATCAAGCCCTGCGATAAAAGCTGGTTGATGACGTCCACATCGTTGATTACCCGCGAGATGGTAACGCCCACGATGTGTGTGTCATGATAGGCCAGTGATAACGTCTGCAGGTGGCGAAAAAGCGCAGAACGCAGGTTGGCTAACACTCGCTGCCCGACCCAGGAAAGCAGGTAACGCTGCCCGGACGATGCCACGTACAGACAGATAAACGCGCCAAGCATGAGCAGCGCCACATCTTGCAGATTGGCGAGGTCACCTTCAGCGATAGCCTGGTCGATAGCCACCTTAACCAGATAGGGGGCGAGCAGCGTCATAGCCGATGACAACAGCATCAGCACAAAAGCAAGCAGCATTTGTAACCAGTATGGCATGATGTACTGCAAGAGTCGCAGCACGACGCGCAAGTTAAAGGCGCTGCCTTCAACCTTGTCGCCAAAGCGATCCAGGGCGCCCCGTGGCCCCATCCCGGGGCTTGTCGAGCCAATGGAAAATCCCATCTACCCCCCTCTTTTCACGGGCGACCGCCGCCGCTACGCGCGCAGCTGGCGATAATTAATTTCGGCGTAAAGGCCGGAATCGCGCAGCAATGTTTCGTGTGTGCCCTGGGCGGCAATCCGCCCCTTTTCCAGCACCAGGATCAGGTCCGCCATGCGGACGGTGCTCAGGCGCTGCGCGATGACAAACGAGGTGCGCCCGTGCATCAGGTGCTCTAGCGCCCGCTGGATAAGGTGTTCCGTTTCCACGTCGACACTGGATGTGGCATCATCCAACAGTAGAATACGCGGGTTTTTCAGCAAGGCTCGCGCAATGGCAATACGCTGTTTTTGCCCGCCAGAAAGCGTGATGCCTCGCTCACCCACCTTGGTTTCATAACCATCCGGGGTGTTGACGATAAAGTCATGCGCCTGGGCCGCCTGGGCCGCCGCGATGATCTGTTCTTCGCTGGCTTCCGGGCAGCCAAAGGTGATGTTCTCCCGAATAGTATCGGCGAACAGTGTGGTTTCCTGTAAGACAATGCCGATCTGATCGCGCAGTGAAGCAAGCGTCACCTGGCGGGTATCGTAGCCGTCAATCGTAATGCGCCCCGCGGTGGCGTCGTAAAAGCGCGGGATCAGGTTGATGATAGTTGACTTGCCAGACCCGGTCGCGCCTAGCAGCGCAATCACCTGACCGGGGTGCGCTTCAAAGGTCAGGCTGTCCAACACGCGCTTGCGCCTGAAATAGGCAAATGACACTTCTTCAAAGCGAACGTGTCCCCGCACGGGCGGTAGCGGTATCGCGTTTGGGGCATCTTTCACTTCCGACTTGGCATCAAGAATCTCGAAAATACGCTCGCCAGCGGCAGCGGCCATCGCTAAAGCCGGGATAATCATCCCCAGGCGGCGCACCGGCTGAATCAGCTGAGCCAGGTAGGTTGTGAAAGCCACCAACTCGCCCAGACTCAATGCCTGCTCGATTACCAACCCTCCACCATACCAGATGATCAACACGGTGCTGACATTGGCGATGAAGTCGATGAGCGGCATGTTAAACGCTTGAGCGCGGATGGCGCGGGCCGACAGCGAAAACCAGTGTTCATTCTGCCGGGCAAAGCGGGCAATTTCGGCGTCTTCCTGGGCAAATGCTTTGACCACCCGCGTGCCGCGCAAGTTTTGTTCCAGGGTGGTCGTCAGCACGGCCAACTGCTGTTGTATCGCGGTGGAGAGTGGGCGGTAGATGCGGCCAAAACGGAAGGCCACATAAACCAGAACGGGCATGGTCGCCAGCGATAACACTGCCAGTTGTGGATTCATCCACAGCAGGGCGATAAACGTCCCCACCAGCAGCGTCGCGCCCTCAAACAGCCGCAGCGTCGCCCGCCCGGTCAGGAATCGGATGCGCTCAACATCCTGGATGGCCCGCGACAATAGCTGCCCGGTTTGCGCGTGATCATGGTAGGAGAAGGACAGGCCGGATAATTTTTGATGGATAGCATTCCGCAGATCGTAAGCGACATTTTGGGAAGCAACCTCCGTCCAGCGGCCCTGCACAAAAGTCAGGATACCTTTGATCAGCGTCAATCCCAGGAGGAGGAGAATCGCCTGTGCCAGTAAGCCCGCCTTGCTGGCGGCGAGGCCCTCATCCACGATCCAGCGGATAAACTGGGGGATGCCCACCGCCAGCACGTTGACAACCAGGGCAATACCATAGGCCCCGGCACTCAATCGCCAGTAGGGGCGCAAGTAACCAAAACAGCGGAGCAAGATGGAGCCACTGTTTTGACTTGACCTGGTTTGGGTCGGTAATGACCCGGTTTGTTGTTGGTTGTCTGGCTGCGCAGTTGGCATAACGATCCGGTTGGTCAACAAAAGAGCCGTGAGGGCTGTTTCAGCGTCTGACTGGCTAAACACACCATATTATAACAAGGCAATCCCGCGATTCTCACGATTCCTTGTTGAATCCCAAAATACCTTGGGGGGTTATGTTTTTTTCTGGTCACGCAGCCCCATATTACCCATTTGCAGAAACCCGTCCTCCTCAAAACCTCGTATATTGAAGTAGATGAGATAAGGTTAGGGTAAGGCTCAAGCTGTTGGCGAGAACGGCCCAAACGAGTGGGTGAGACCACGGAGATTAGGCAGTTCCCCAACAGCGTGAGCAGCCTGATTCTGAACCGTATCCAGTAGCAAGACTACGTATCGACGGGGCAAGATGTGAGCTGCTCGACAGAGCCTATTGTCGCATCTGTTCAAGAAACGAGGACATGATGAATAACAACAGCCAGCTGTTTGTAGGTATCGATATTGCAGCACAAGCCTTCACCGCCGCGTGCGGAAAAAGCATCAATGAGATTAGCCCGGCCCTTGAGTTTGAACAGAAGCAGGTAGGTACACACGATTGGTAGGAGAACTGAGGGCAACCGGCTGCCAGCTACTCCAATCCCGATTGTCATTGACGCAATTGGCACCTGTTGGATGCAAGTTGCGAGAAGGCTCTATGAAGCTGGTTTCCAGGTCAATGTCATCAATCCTGAGCAAGCCTATCACTATGCTCAGGCCAGCTGGCAACAGACTAAGACAGATGCCATTGATGCACGGCTGCTGGCTGACACATCTGACCTGACAACGCCTGGGTGACGCAGCAAGCGCGTCAAATGACTTGGTGGCTGCACGATCGTGAATTGCCCATGCGTTATCTGATTCATGATCATGATACCAAGTTCAGCCACGCATTTGACACGGTATTCAAATCGGAAAGGATCGCGATTGTCAACACTCCCTATCAAGCACCGAACACCAATGTCTTTGCAGAACGCTGGGTGAGAACGGGGCGTGAGGAGGGTCTGGACAAGGTGCTCATCCTCAAGGAAGCCCAGCTTCGACGAGTATGGCGTGAGTTCATCAGCGACTACCACGGCGCTCGTCCGCATCAAGGGGTTGGACAGAGGACGCCGATTCCACAAAGACTCCTTTAGTTTACCCTGTCGATCTGCCCTACCAATTCTGACACGGAACACCCAAGGGATGATATTGATTGTCATCGACTTGTTCGGAGGAGCCATGCTTGAAGCGCGATTTGAGGATACCTGGGTACAATACAAACAGCGGGTAAATCGGTGGCCCAAGATACTGGATGAGAACAGATGCTTGATCTGACAAAGCTTCAAACGTTTCTACATGTTGCGCAGAGCATGAGTTTTTCCGAGGCAGCGGAACAACTACACCTCACTCAACCCACGATCAGCCACCACATCAAAATGCTTGAGCGTGACCTGGGCGTTGAGTTGTTTGAACGATCCGGCGGGGGTCTTCGTCTGACTGAAGCGGGCAGCTTACTACTTCCCCGAGCACGCAAACTTATGCGTGAAGCCTTTGAAATCCAACGGATGATGGAGTCGTTAGAAGAGAAAGTCGTGGGTCAACTCCGCATCGCTTGCAGCACAACCTCGGGAAAATACGTCTTGCCGCAATTTGCCGCGCGCTTTCACAAACAACATCCGGGTGTCAACATATCAGTATTGAGATGTACATCTCCGTACGTTGTGCCTCAACTGCTCAAGGAAGAAGCTGATCTGGGAGTCGTCAGTTACGATGCCTGCGGTGACGGGATGGAGTGTCAGGAGTTTTTCAACGACCATATTATCCTCATTGTGCCAGCCAATCATCCCTGGGCAGCGCGTCAGTATATTGATCCGTCAGAGCTACTAGAGACGCCCATGATTATTCGTGAGCCAACGTCCGGGACCAGCCATGCGTTACTTGCCGAACTGGGCAAACATAGCATTATTCTTGACGATATCGACATCTGCCTGGAAGTTGGCAATTCTGAAGCTATCGTAAAAGCGGTCGAAGCAGGCTTTGGGGTGTCATTTGTTTCACGGCTAGCCGCAGACTGGGCACTAGACAATGGGACCGTGGTAAAAGTGCCGGTGGCAGACTTTGATCTGCGCCGCAAGGTCTACTTAATCAGGTCGGAGGTCCACGAGCCGCACCGCGCTGTCGAAGCCTTCTGGAGCTTTGTGCATGATCCCGCCAATGCCGACCTGCTGCGCCTGGTTGAGAAATAGCCCGAAAGAAAAATGGGCAGAATCACCCCTCGCTAGAAATGACTCTGCCCCACAGGTTAAGTAAACGCTGTCGCAGCGGCGTTTAAAACGTGAACGTGACTCCTGCCCCTTGCGCCTGGAGCAAGAAGGACGGCGCATTCATGATTTCGATTCGCTCGTCGCGCAGGTCCGCTTTTTGAATGCCCTTGTTCTCAAGCGCCAGTTCACACAGGATGATGCGCCCGCCTTCGTCGAGGATCGTGTTGAACAACTCAACCGGGTCGGGCAGGCCCTTCTTGCCCTGGAACTTCTCCAGCTCGCCTTTGAGCAGCACGTTGGCTCCGCCAGGGCAGAAAAACAGGAGCACGTCCTCGCCAATGCCAATTCCCGACGCCCCCATAATGAAGGTAGGCATCACGCCAGCGCTGTCACTGTTACAGATGACGACCATCGGGGCCTGACCGTTCTCACTCATGACTTTCTCCTTTTCTTCAAACTACGCAGCGATAGGGCTTGTTAATCATGTCCTGCAGCAGCCAGATCGGGCGATACTGCCTGGCGCTTTACAACTTCTTCCTTTTTTATCGCTTCCAGGCACAAGGCCAGGGGCCGGTAGACCAGGTGCGTCCATTTGCCGATCCCGACTTCGGTGTCCAGCATCGCCACCATGGCCATCACATGAACGGTGTAGGCGAGGTACGTCGGCCAGGGGACTTGAGCGTATCGGAAGATGTGGACGGCTATCCCTGTCACCGCGCCTACCAAGAGGAATATCGGGAACATCCAGTCGCTGTGATGGGAGAACCGGTGCAGTTCCTCCTGCTTTTTCAGGCGGCTGAAGATGATCTCAACTGACGTGAAGATCAGGATGGCGGTGGCGTAGTAGCCGAGCCAGCGTTGGGGGTGATAAACCGGGTATAGGTTGTCCGTCTGGAACCACCACAGCAGCGGCACGACCAGGATCAGCATGATGACGTAGCCCGTCATGAGCAGCAGGTGTTTGAGCCACCGGTCCAACTCAACCCGGTGTTTGGCCTCGCATTTTGACCACCATTCGCGCTGGGTCATGAAGTGAACGGCGAAGTTTGCCAACTGCGCGCGATATACCCGGAGCGGTATTTTAAGCAGGTTGGCATCCGGCCCCAGGATCGACCGAGTCATGGTAGCGCAATTACGCACGATATGGAAGCCCAGGTAGAAAAAATGCAGCAGAACCAGCGCCCAGACCCAACCTACCGGCGCGAACGTGTTTAGTTCAACGCGATCGGTGACGATATTCTTACCGCCGGTTAACAGATGGTAGCCCAGCAGCAGCAAGAGCGGCAGGAGCGCCGTGCGAACAATGGCCCACACCATCGTCTTGCCTGACGTATAGAGCCTGGAGGCCTTACCGGAGTGATCATATTGGGCGATCAGCCAGCGGCGGGCTGCCATCATGGTTTCGGCGGGTTCTGCCCCTTTCGGGCAGGTGATTGAGCAGTCGCCGCAGTAGTAGCATAACCAGGGGTCGGTGCTGGCTAACAAGCGGTCGCGCATCCCCATCTGGACCTGCCGTATGGTGCGCCGGGGGAAGGGATACTCCGTGCTCGTCAGCGGGCAGACCGCCGTGCAGTTGCCGCAGTTAATGCAGGCTTCAGGATTGACAGCGCCATATTCCTTGATCTCGTCTAACAAGGCGGTATCGACACGTTGGCTCATGACTTCGCCTCCTCAACCAGCTGGTACATGTAGTACTCGCCATTCATGCCGGTCTCGGCCACCAGGTCATACTTTTTCATGGCCGTGATGTGCCACAACACCTCGCTGGCGGGCAGACCCGTCGCTTCGGCTATTTCGGGCACCGTCTTAGTCGCGTCCCGCATGGCCTGGCGGATTTGCTTGCGGAGCGCATTCTGTTCCTTGAGCAAAGCCTGGGTGCGGCCAACCGTGCTCTGATGCTGCTCCCGCAGTTTCTTGAGCAACGCAGTGCGCTGTTTGGCCTCTTCTCTTGTTTGTGTCATGTCGCACTCTCCAGAACTGGCAGCGGGGTGGCAATTACGTCAAGCATCGCCTCATACTGGTCCAGCGTCCAGCCCTGCACGTCGATAGCGCGGTTAGGGCAGGCGCTCACGCATACACCACAGCCCACGCAATTGGCGGGTGTCACCACCGCTTTTTTGACCTGTTGTCCATTAGAGCTGAACGTCTGGAGTGTGATAGCGTCCTCGTATGCGCATACCTCTACACACTGTCCGCTGCCATCGCACAGATCATGGTTCACGTCAGCCACAAACGGGTCCAGTTTGACCGAGCCTTGCCCAAGCAATACGGCAACCTTGGCCGCCGCCGCCGAGGCCGCTGCGCAGGTTTCCTGGATGTTCATTGGGCCTTGCGCCGTGCCTGCCAGCACCACCCCCGTCACTGCCGTCTCGACCGGCTTGAGCTTAGGATGCACTTCCAACAGGAAGCGGTCCGTCCCCGCCGCGATCTTGAGCAGGCTGATGATGTCATCCACTGGATTAGGCATGATGCCCGTCGCCAGCACGACCAGGTCGGCAGGCACATCGAGTTCCTCGCCCCACGTCAGGTAGTCTTTCACTCTGACGAGCAGCGGGCTGTCATCACCCTCAGGTGCGGCCAAAACTTCGGGCCGCTCATCGCCGTGGAAGCGCAGGAAGCGCACCAGGTTGGCCGCAGCCTCGGTGTAATACTCCTCGTGGCCGCGCCCGTAGGTGCGGATATCCTCGTGGACATCAAAGATATGGAGTGCCGGGTAGCGTTCGTGCAGTTCATTGGTGAGATGCAGCGTTGCCGTGCAGCATACGCGCGAGCAGTAGTCGTTGACCTGCCCATCGGGTTGCGGTTCATGCACACCGGGAATCTCCCGGCTACCCACGCAGTGAATCAACGCGATATTCTTGACCTTACGCCCGTTCCATTTCAGACCGTCGTCTTCGCCAGTCAGTGCCAAAAGCCGGATCATCTGCGGCAGGGTGATGACCTCAGCATGTTCGCCGTAGCCGTACTCGCCCCGGCGTGGTTCGTAGGGCCGGAACCCTGTCGCGACTACGAACGCGCCGACATTCAGTTCAAACGTCTGCGGTTTATTCTCCAAATCCAGCCCGTCTCCGTTGAGACATTCACTGCAGCCATCGCAGTGTGCCCAGTCGATAGCCGGGAGGTTGGGGTAAGCGCCAGGATAGGCGCGGTAGATGGCTTTGCGAGTGGTCAGGCCGTAGTTAAACTCATCAGGCACCTTGACCGGACAAGCAGCAGCAGCTTTCTCGAAGTGGGTGAAGTCCTCGCTGACGCCCCGTGACTGTTGGGTGATTTCAACCTGGAAGTCCCCGACATAACCGCGCACACCGGTCAACTCAGTCCGGGTATGCACGGTGATCAGGGGGTGTGCCAGCACGGTTTTAATCAGATCATGGAGTGCTTCGCGTGCGTGCTCGCCAGCGGGAAAGGTGGTCTCAAGCTGAGCCATGTGCCCACCCAAAAACGGCGATTTTTCGATCAGCGTTACGCGGATGCCGCGCCGCGCGACGTCCCATGCTGCCCGCAGCCCTGCCACGCCGCCGCCGACCACCAACACGTGCTGCTCGGCGTCGAGCGTGATCGGCTCCAGCGGTTTCAGCAAGCCCGCCTTGGCGATACCGGCCATCATCAGGCGGATGGCTTTCTCCGTCGCCTGTTGGTGATGGCTCTGGTGCACCCACGAGTCCTGTTCGCGTAAGCCAACATGATGATACAGGTACGAATTCAGCCCGGCCCGCGCCACCGTCCCACGGAAGGTTTTCTCATGCAGTGACGGCGCGCAAGCGCCTACAATCACCCGGGTCAAGCCGTGCTCGCGAATGTCCTCTTCGATTATCGCCTGGCCGGCATCCGAGCACATCGACATGTTGGTACGGGAGACGACGACGTTGGGGTTACTACGCATTACCTCTGCGACTTTCTCACAGTCAACTACATCGCTGATGTTGCCGCCGCAGTAACACACATAGACTCCAATGCGGACGTCATCATTCGGCTTTGCTTCAGGCATAGATGGCCTCCTCTGCTGTTACTGGGCTTGGCGTGGACACCCCGATACCAGATGTTTCCAGATAGGCCGCAGCTTCTGCCGCGGCGGCCCCGGCCATCACAATGCTGTCCACGATATCCATTGGTCCCGCTGCCGTGCCGGTAACAAACACCCCGGGTTTCTGGGTGACGCTGGGCCGAATGTTTGGCGCGGGGATCGCGGCAAAGCCGTCACTGGCGGTCGGGACGCCATAAAGTGGCTGGGGATCAAAATGGGGCAGCATCCCAACTGAGAGCACCACCAGATCGTAGGGGCGCTCGATGACTTTCGAGCCATCCTCGATCATTTCCACACGCACGATGGGGTTATTACCCTCATCCTCTGTGATGAGGGCAACTTTGCCTTTCACGAACTCAATCCCCATCGCTTTTGCGTTCTGGTAGAACTGCTCATAGCCTTTGCCAAACGTGCGAATGTCCATGTAGTAGATGGTGATGTCGGCCAGCGGCAGCGCCCCAGAAAGCAGCATTGCTTGTTTGATGGCGTACATGCAGCACACGCGCGAGCAGTATTCGACGCCGAGCGTCGTGTCGCGCGATCCCGCGCACTGGATATAGGCTATCGAGTCTGGCTCCTTACCATCGGAGGGACGCAGCACATGGCCATAGGGACCGGTTGGCGCGAGCAGCCGTTCCATGACCAACGCATCGACGACATTGAGCAGTTTTCCACCGCCATACTCGGATTTTGCATCTGTTGGTGTCAGTTCAAAGCCGGTGGCTAAGATGATCGCCCCTGCTTTTACCTCGAAGGTTTCTGGCTGCTGGAAAAAGTCGATGGCATCGACCGGGCAGGCTTTCTCACACTTCCCACACAGCAGGCAGTTTTCGATGTCGAGGACGGCTTTTTGTGGAACCGCCGTCGAGAATGGTACGCGGATCGGACGCACTGCACCCAAGTCGCGATCAAACGGTGAAGGCAGGTCGATGGGACAGGCGTATTCACACTGACGGCAGCCTGTGCAGGCGTCGATATCAACGTAACGCGGCTTTTGGCGCACATGGGCCACCAAACGCCCATCTGTGCGCTCGCTAACCGACTGAACCTCGCAGTAGGTCAGGAGTTCGATATTGTCATGATGCGCAACAGCGGACATTTTCGGTGTGGTAATACAGCTACAGCAATCCAGCGTAGGGAAGACCTTGCTCAACATAATCATCTTGCCGCCGATGCTGGACTCTTTCTCGACCAGCGCCACGTGGTAGCCCTGATCGGCCAGGTCCAAGGCGGACTGCATACCTGCGATACCACCACCGACCACCAGCACATCGACGTTCACATTTTGGACAGTCATAGGTGGCTCACCTCTTCTCGCTGGATGAAGACAACTGCTTATGGGCGACGGCGGCTAGCTCCTGACGAACAGGACCAATGTCAGAAAGCGTCTGGTTCATCTGTGCGATCTCGCGCATGAAGGCACTGGTACACACAGTGCAGATCGCAACTAACCGCAGCCGCCGGGTATCGATGCCGCGCTCTGTCATCAACGGGTACACTTTATTGATGAGCTGTGCTGTGCGTTCAGCCCCGCCCTTGTAGGGGCAATCCGTACCGCTGTACATAACCAGGATGGCATCAATGCCCCGCTCAAACGCGCCCAGGTAGAAGTCTTCAGGGAACATTGCCGGGCAAACCACCGGAAGGACATAAGAGTTTGGCGCGTAGGTGGCGTGCAGTTGCCCTACCGAATCCGCTCCAGCATAGCCGCCTGAGAGTGTCGCCAGAATCAGAATCTTCATTTCCTCTGACGCGGTTGCCATGCGGGCTTCCTCACTTTGAACGCTTGATAAAGATCCGGTCGTATCCATCCGCTTCGAGGCTTCCCAGGTATTCGTGGCCGACTTTTTGTGACCACCTGGGAATGTCATTTTTAGTGTTCGCATCCCCCGACCAGATTTCAAGCACTTCACCGACGGCAACTGCCCCGATGCCCTTCTTAGCCTCCAACAATGGACCCGGACAGGCGCTGCCCCGCGCATCCACCACTTTCGCGGCTTCGACATTGGATAGATCGATGTTCGTCACTGGTAAATCCTCCTGACTGTTATCCTGCTTGCGAACTCCCGATATTGGGCTTGCGGTTCGTGGAAGACGTCCTTCGAGTACGCACTGTAGAACTTGGCAGTCTTCCATCAACTCATGATCGGCAACATGGTAATAGACAGTATGGCTTTCTCTGCGCGATATCAGGATTCCCTTGTCTTTCATCAAGCGAAGGTGTTGGGATGTATTTTGCAGGGAGGCTTCAATGGTTTCAGCTATGTCTCCTACAGACATTTCCCGATTGCCCAGAGTCCACAGGATCAGGATCCGGTTGGTGCTGGCAATTACTTTGCAGAATTCTGCCTGATTTCTGGCGAACTCATCGATCTTGGCATCCATCCGGCTACCCAGGATCATTTCATAGCTAAATAGAATTCTTAACTACCCGAATTAACTATAGGTTGTGCCGCTTCCTGGAATAAGTGAAAGGCATCACAAACGATATCGAAGTTTTCTATGGCTGTTCATAGAAAGTCCTTTTGGGCTTGCCGCCGGGAGGCGCGGTAGGCGGCAGGAGATAAGTGGCGCAGTTCCACTGGGGCTGGAATTTTGAGGCTAAACAACAGTATGGCGTGCATATTGCAGGAGCAGGCTGCCAGAGGTAAGCGTAGAGGCTGTGCTACAGCCTTTTTGATGTGGTGTCGAGATAGGTAGATCGCGCGAGAACAACATCACCTGGAACAGAGAGGAATAACCCCACTGCTATGTAGCCCAATCCAGACCAGTGATCCTATGAGAATACGCCCCCCCGTCGCTCCCGTCGAAGCTACGGGAACAGTCAAGCCCTTCCGCAGCTAACGTCCCCTCAAGAGCGTCAGCAATGTCGGCTGACGCTTTTTGATTCTCCCCCAGGACCACACCAAAGTCACCATGTACCACCACGGCCAGGACCCGCCCCTCGTAGACAAACACCCGCTCGACGATCTTCTTGAGCAACTGCTGGCACGCCTCATCCGGCTGGCTGGCGATGCACTCCGCGCAGCTAGAAGAGGCCATCAGCTTCAATCCTTTCGTGCCGCCTTATCGGTTAGGCCAAAAGCGGGAGCCGAAACGACTGCCAGCCTACGTGGGCTTCGGCGACGAGAACGAAGCCATCGACGATGCGGTTGGAGCCAAGGCCATCTGGCGGCAGAACGAAGGGGCGCTTACATGGCTGCGGGAAACGGTGGCCGGTTTTGATACTGGCGAAAGCCCGGCCTAGAGGGGTGAGCGGTGCCACAAAGAGGTAGGCGCTCCTGAAATCAGGATGGGGGGGTCTCTTTGACCTGTCCTGACGCCCCGGGACAACGACCTCGAACCCGGTATTTGGACCGGTGGTCACCGCTCATACTCAGTATAACCGATCTTGCTCAGAATTGTGGATAGCAGGGATTTTTCAACACACTGGGTTCTTATACGACAGGTTAACAGGGAAAAAACAGGGGGTTTCGCCCGCCTGTTATATGCTTTTGTAAATACTTGTCTGCTTACCATTTCGGCGATTTCCAGGACCATCCCGCCTGGAAACGGTTGATACTCAGCCATCATTATTGCCACGGCGCATTGCACCAAGAACCGCGCAAAGTCACCCTCGATCGTCGGAAGAGCGATAAAATCTCGCCTGCCGAGGAGCTTTACGAGGCCACAGCCCGCTCCATCTCACGTGCCATCTCATTGAGATTCATTGCACTATGCTCAGCCTGTCGCGCGCTCCCAGCCGATTGCATGCTCGCTTGCTTAATCGACTGCATGGCGGCCAGCAGTTGTTCCATGCCGTTCTTCTGCTGTTGGGTGCTGACCACGATTTGTGTCGCCGCTTGCGCCGCCTCTTCTATCGTTGCCGCCAGATCGCTAATGGCTTCCCCTGCCCGCCTCGCCAGCGCCATCCCGCTTGCAGCCCCTTTACTGCCTTCCTCGGTGACCATCACGGCTGTGTTCGTGGCCTGCTGGATCTCGTTCAGAATGTCTGCCACGCGCGCGGTCGCTTCACGTGACTGCTCCGCCAGTTGGCGCACCTCCATCGCCACCACCGCAAACCCTCGCCCCTCCTCACCCGCCCGGGCGGCTTCGATGCTGGCATTCAGGGCCAACAGCTTGGATTGCTCGGCAATCGCGTTGACCGTGGTGATGATCTCCCCAATCTGCTGCGTTCGCTCGGAGAGCAGCAGAATGGTCTCGGCGATCGCTTCCACCCGTTCGCGGACAATCGTCATTCCCTCCACGGTATCGGCCACGGCATCCTGTCCAGCGCGGGACACCGCCACCGATTGCTGAGCCACACTCGCCACCCCCTGGGCTCGGTCTGCGGTTTGTGCAATAGTCACCTGCACCTCCTCCACCGTAGCCACCGTCTGCGTGACGGCAGTCTCCTGCTCCACCACGCTGCTGGCTTGTTGCGTGGCTGCGGCCAGAATCTCGGCTGCCAACGCATTCAGACGACCAGCGGCCTCCCGTATTTGAGCCACCATTGTTTCCAGATACTCGCGCTGCTCCTGTTCCACCAGCAAGAGTCTTTCGCGCTCCAGTTCGGCTTTCTTGAGGGTCGTTATGTCGCGATTGATGCCGACAATACCCATGACATTACCATCGTCGTCCCGCAGCAGCATCTTGGTCGTCAACAGCCAGTGGCGGTTGCCTTCCGGGTCGATGGTCACCTCCTCAAAGTTGATGTTCGATTCCCCGGTCTGCATGATTTGTTGCTCATCGTCGTAGTATTTTTGTGCAAGTTCACGGGGGAAGAAGTCAAAGTCTGACTTACCAATGACCTGCTCTGGCGTGGAATTGCCCAGCAATCTGGCGTGAGCGACGTTGTCGATGATAATGCGACTCTCTTTATCCTTAATGAACACATTATCTGGTAGATTATCGATTAGCATACTCATTAGCCCGCGCTCATCCGCCAGTGCCCGTTCATAACCTATTACAATCTCGCGACCTACCCACATGATCCCCAACACAACAGGTACATTGCCCAGCACGGCGAGCCCGAGCATCCCTGTTTCGTCTGGTACCACCGGGAACAGGCCGAACGACCAGGCCTGAGCCAGCACTGTGTCGACGGTCACTGTTAACAGACACGCCAGCATGAACCCGGCTCCGCGATTGGACCCGAAGAGGGCATACCCGGCCAGGGTCAGAACAACCATCGCCCCGATCACTGCCGGTAACACAACCGGAACGACCAGCGGCGCGAGAAAAAGACCGAGCAGCACCAGGACAAACATCAAACCGGTGCCGAGTTGTGCTCGATTCAATCTGTCCAAACCAAGCTGCAATCCTGCTCCCACGATGATCACACCCGCCACGCCAGCAAGCGCCAGCAACTGCACGTATTGGGTTGAGGATAGCCAGAGGCCAAGGGCGCCTACGCCCCAAATCGTAGCAATAATGACAAAAGATTGACTAATCCTCGCCGCCACCTTAGCGCCACGCTGCCGGGTCGTGTTATCCGCCGTCGCTTCCTGTTGTCGGCTGGTGCGTCGTGACTCTGTCATTGTCTGCCTCCTCAAAACAAGCAGTATGCTTTTGGTTTGCCATGGTGATGTCTGTTTCTCAAGGCCGGATGACAATCATCATAATCCTATACCTACATTATCATCGAAAACTGAGTCCAGGTGGGTAAAAACCAGATAAATCTCAATGGGTCCAACCAGCGATCACTCACTCCGGCCCCTAACAGCCCCGCGAGCCGAATTCATCCGAGGCAGACATATCAGACTCCTTGCATCTTTCCTTCAGCGTCGGCGATTTCCAGAGCCATCGTGCCCAGGTGGGCGAGCACCTCAGCCGCGACCAGGCGGGCCAGCCCGGCATCGATGATGAAACGGGCAATGGTTTCCAGGTGTTCCGGGGTCAACTCAACGGTGAGGGGCGGCTGCTCAGGCTGCGGCTCCTCCGGCTCAGGCTCTGGTTGTTCCGGGGGTTCCTCAGGCGGCGGTTCCTGAACAGGGTCGGGGGTGAAAAGGACCAGTTCATCGGCAACCCATCCACCCGGCGAGTTTTCGTCAGGGCCAAACCATACCTGCCGCCAATAGTGATCGTGCTTCGCCCCGTTTACCGTCTCTATCACACGTTCGAGATTCTCGGTGTTAGCGTCCCAGGCTCCGGCGGTTTCCTGGCCGCTGACCAGCCCGAGGACGGTACCTGCCGAAATCGTCGGTCGTGAGCGAACGTTCACGCCGTAGTTGCCGACCGGCTTCATAGAACCAATCATGAGATCGATGACTTTACTCACGGGTTCCTCCGTTTCTGCCCACAGGGCAGTCGTGTTACTCAGCACGTCGAGCACGAACGTATCCAACTCCGGTTCGAAGTCGAGCCACTTCTCGCCGTATCCAAACCAGGCAATACCCAGGATGATGCGTTTACGCAGGTACGGTGCGTAGATATGGACGATAAACCAGCGCACCATATCCATCAGGTCTTCGGTGGTCCAGGCGGTATTCCTCACCGCAGCCTTGTAGCCCTTGACGTGCCCGTTGGGAGAGCTGTCGAAACCAAACTCTCCGATGAGGAAAACCGGCAACGGTTTACCGGCTCGCTCAAACGCCTTTATCCAGAACAGGAAGCGCCCTACGTGGTAGTACGGCGGCGACCAGGTCCTCGGGTCGCCAATGGCGACGTCGGCGTATTCATGCAGACAGAGCGCGTGCCAGTGGTCGGCCAGCTCGTCGGCCAGGTTTCCTTCGACCTCATCGCGCTCGTCGTAGACGGTGCAGAGGTCGACGATCTGTTTGATGATTGGCTCCGGCCCTTCACCACTCCAACCGACCGGATGCCCCTGACCAAACGAGCCTATTGCCAGGCGGATGCCCTTCGAGCGGGCGTATCGCATGGTCCGGTAGCTCCAGGTCGCCCACCACCAGTAAGTCGTTTCGTGCGGCTCGTTACCGGCCA
>DAOUEM010000057.1:0-5441 GCA_034430555.1 Anaerolineae bacterium
TCGACCATGTTTGGTAAGTGTCCAGTCCACCCAGGAAGAGTTTGCTGCAATAAACCTCGCCCAGGTAGATAAAATCGCCTGCTTAAAACACTTGAAGGCTCAAACGAGTCCGGCCTCCAAAGAATTGGTGCCGATCAAACCTATCGCCGACCTACCTAAAGAAGACTCCCGTTTCGTTGACGAGATCGACATATTGTCTGAGCTTGACAGTCGCACAAACCTCTTGGAAATCACCCCAGGTGACTTCGAACACCTGATAGCCAACCTGTTTTCCAAGATTGGACTTGAGACAAATACTACACAAATTACCAGAGATGGTGGTGTAGATGTCATTGCCTTTGACGATAGAGCAATTCTGGGCGGTAAAGTCGTCATACAGGCAAAACGTTACCGAAATACTGTCGGCGTAGAGTCTGTACGTGCGTTGTACGGCGTCATGCAAGATGAAGGCGCAACCAAAGGCATCCTGGTTACAACGTCAAGCTTTGGGGCAGCATCCCGGCAGTTCTCCAAAGATAAGCCCATAGAACTCATTGACGGTAACAATCTGCTCCATCTTTTACAAGAGCATGGTTACGACATGAAGATCGTCATTCCCAAGTAATGGCCCTGGCCGAGTACGCCATGAGCCACATCCCGACCAAAGAGGGCGCCGCACCATGACCGAGCCGGCCCGGCGAAGCGTCGAGTTATTCGAATCGGGATTCTACTGCGCGGAAAGCGTGCTGCTGGCCTTCGCCAAGAGCCGGGGTATCGAGTCGGACCTGCTGCCCGCCATCGCCACCGGGTTTTGCAGCGGCATCGCCAATTCCAGCGGGATGTGCGGCGCGGTGAGCGGGGCCATCATGAGCCTGGGGCTGGGGCGAGGCCGCCGCGCGCCGTCGGAATCCGTGGAGCCGACCTACGCCGCCGTCCAGGCGCTGCTGGCGCAGTTCGCGGACCGTTTTGGTTCCACCAACTGCCTGGAGTTGTGCGGCTGCGACCTCAATACGGAGGCCGGCCAGGCGCGCTTCGAAGCCACCGGTCAGGGGGAGCGCTGCGCCCGTTACGTCGAGCAGGCCACGCGGATGGCGCTGGCCCTGGCGGAAGCGCCGCCTGACCACCCGGCCTGAGCGTCAACCGGTCGGGTGCGGTGTGATCGCCCGCCGCCGCACGACGGCCATACTCACCCACAGGAAGACCGTCGCCACCACCACCATACCCGCCGCGACTTGCAGCACCACCCGCACGCCGGCCACATCGAATAACCAACCCGCCGTCGCACTGCCGATCATCGTGCCCAACCCGGCCAACACGCCCATCAAGGCCAGGTTGAGCGCCGTATTGTGCGGCTGGCTGACCTGCCCCACGAACACCACCGGTGCAACGATAGCAAAGCCCTGCGCGATTCCCGCCGTCACTGAGAAGACCAGCGCTTGCTGCGGGGTTTGCACCTTGGCGAGCAGGAACCAGCTCACGCCCCAGATCAGCAGCCCGATTCCCCACAGCGGCACTGCCCCCCAACGACGCATCCAGCGGTCGGTCAGCAACATGAAGGGCACCTCGACGCCAGCGGCCAGCCCGGCGAACAACCCGACGGTGCTTTTGCCGCCGTCCAGCGTATTTTCGATAAAGGCGTAGTTCCAACCGAAGTACATCGACTGGCCAACCGCCACCAGGAAAGCGGTGATCATGATCATCCACAGTACCGGCGAGAGCGCCCCGGCCTGCCGCCAGATCGATCCCACCGGTCGGGCAGCGGGCCTATCCTGGAGGGACATCCGCGGCTGGAGGGGCAGCCGCGGCTGGACGGGCAGCCGCGGATCGTAGACGCGGCTGAAAAGTGCCACCAGCACCAGCAGCCCACCACCCGCCAGGAACAACCACTGCGGATCGATCTGCTCCCCCGCCGGCCCACCAATCATCGCCATCCCGGCAAAACCGATCGAACCCCACAAGCGCAGGCTGCCAAATGCCTCGCTGCCGTATAACCTCAACCAGTGCAGGGAGAGACGCTCGCGCATAGTCGTATCCAGCCGCATGACGCTGCGCATGACCAGCACGGCCGCCCCGACCAGCAGCACCTGGCGGGTCAGGCCGATACCGGCCAGCATCGCGATCTCGACGGCCAGCACCAGCCAGTACAGGCGCCGGTGCCTTCCGGAGCGATCCGCTGCCGATGAGATCATCGGCGTGAGGACAATGCCGGCCAGGCTGGCGGCAGCATACAGGTTGCCGATCTGCACCCCTGTGAATCCCAGCGCCAGCAGGTACTGGTTCATGTAGGGAAATACCAGCGCAATCATGCCAAAAGCAGAGGTGTAGATTCCCGCCACCTGCCAGTATCCGGGCTGACGCATGGCCGTTCCTTTCCGTGCCGCTGCCGGCGATGCCTGGCGCAAGGCCTGCTCACCTGTGCCCATGATACCCGAAAAATACCAGGGCGAAACATCACGGTGGCCGCCATCTTAAGCGAACGATCATTTCATCGGCGCCGGTTTTGTGGTACCATTTAATCAAATCCACATTTGATAACATGGTGGTGGTGAGCCATTCACCAGCCACCCGTTCGCTGACCGTTTCGCGTCGACTGTCAACCTTAAGAGGAGGTCTACCCTTGCACATCGTCGTAGGCGCCCGCAGCACGCCGGATACGGCCGCGCGCCTGGCGCTGGCCGCAGACGGCAGCGTCACCTGGGGCGAATCGCCGCTGGTGATCAACCCGTGGGATGAATACGCCGTCGAGGAAGCCCTGGTTCAGACCAAGGCCCACGGCGGCACCGTGACCGTGATCGCGCTAGGCCCGGAGCAGCACAACGAAGCGCTCAAACACGCCATTGCGATGGGCGCTCAAACCGCCATCCGCCTGTGGGACGAAGCCTGGACCGGCCTGGACAGCCGGGGTTTTGCCGCCATCTTCGCGGCGACGGTGGAAAAAATGGGCGACGTCGACCTGGTGATTTTCGGCAGGGAAGCCGCCGACGAAGCCACCGAGCAGCACATCTTCCAGACGGCGCGCAAACTCGGCTGGAGCCTGCTCAGCTACGTCTCCCAAATCGTCAGCCTGGACCCGGACGGCAAAGCCATCAAGGTGGCGCGCCTGTTGGAAGAGGGAACCCAAACGACCGCCGGCCGCCTGCCGGCCGTCCTCAATGTCATGAAGGGCATCAACGAGCCGCGCTACCCGTCCTTTATGGGCATCCGCAAAGCTGCCAAGGCCGAAATCCAGGTCTGGGACTCGGCGGCGCTGGGCATCGAAGCCCCCCCCGCCAAAGCGAAAGTCGCCGCCTACCAGGACCTGCCCGTCCGCGAGGGCGAGTGCGAGATCATCGAAGGGGACAGCGGAGCGGCCCAGGCCGGGCGGCTGGCGGATCGGCTGCTGGCGGAAAAGGTGGTGTGACATGAGCGCGGTTTATGTCTGGATCGAACAGTATAAGGGCACGCCTGCCCCGGCCGCCTGGGAAGCCCTGGGCAAAGGGCGCGCCATCGCGGATACGCTGGGCGTGCCGCTGACGGCGCTCGTCTTCGGCAGCGACGTGGACGACGTGGCGGCGCAGGCCTTCCATTACGGCGCGGATGCCGTGATCCTGGCCGACGACGCCACCCTGACCGACTTCCGCCAGGAACCGTACGCCGCGCTGCTCTCCAAGCTGGTGGCAGACAACGCGCCGGCGGTCGTGCTGGCCGGGGCCACCAGTCGGGGCAAGGAACTGCTGGCCGCCTCCGCGCTGGATACCGATTCCGGCCTGCTCTCCGACGTGACCGAACTGTCGATCGACGGCGGGGTGTTGAAGGCGATCCGGCCGGTTTACGGCGGCAAGCTGCTGTGCGCGCTGGAAACGCTGGGAGAAGGCACCCGGTTCGCCACCCTGCGCAACCGCGCCTTCCCCGCGCCGGAAGCCGACACCAGCAAGAGCGGCGATGTGACCCGGGCCGACGCCGTGCTGGCCGAAGACGACATCCCCACCAAGATCGAAGGCGTTGAGGAAACGGGCGGCGAGATCAGCCTGACCGAAGCCGCGATCATCGTCTCCGGCGGGCGGGCGGTGGGCAGCGAAGAAGGCTTCGCGCCGGTTCGGGCACTGGCCGACGTGCTTGGGGCGGCGGTGGGAGCCAGCCGCGCCGCCGTGGACGCCGGTTATATCGCCTACGAACACCAGGTCGGGCAGACGGGCAAGGTGGTCAGCCCGGACCTGTACATCGCGGCGGGCATCAGCGGCGCGATCCAGCACCAGGCCGGTATGCGCGACAGCAAGGTGATCGTCGCCATCAACAAGGACGCCGAAGCGCCGATCTTTAAGCTGGCGCACTATGGCATCGTGGGCGACCTGTTCCAGGTGCTGCCGGCGCTGGCGGCAGCCTTCAAGGAGCGGCTGGGCAAATGATGTAATAACTGAAATAAGGGGCAGGCACAACCTGCCCCTTTAGCAAGTTTTAAGTTCACTTATCTGTTTATGTTTCATCACGCTTTGCGAATTCCTTAAGTCTATTCATCAGCGGTTCGATTTCAGTCTCAATATGCGTGGTCGCATATTCCATAAATGGACTTAGGTTACCAGTAAATACCATAAACACTGGTTTCTGAGTCCGATGTGCGTAATACACCTCAGCAAGAACCCCGGGGGACACCTTCTCTGTTAAGTAAAATACAACAACTGCATCAGATTGGTCAATGTACTGGAAATCACGGACTACAGTTCGTTTTTTTATCATCTCCTTTGCTATAGGGGTCAGTTGCTCTACCAACTTAGGCAATTCAGAAAATTCATCTAGTTTAGTCAATGGCATATCTTCAATTGAAAGAGGATTGAATACCACAAATAAATCTTCGAGTTGTTCTAGGATCGGCCCTTGAATTCCCTCCAATAGCTCCGGATTAGAATCCTGTACAGCCGTAATTGGATAACTTAGATAGATTTTTTTCTTTTTGCTAAGCAACAAATCAGCCAGATTGCTGATCTCGTGATTCCTGGCAACAATATACATCGGCACACATGCTACATCGGCGAGAACCTCGGTAACAAATTCTTCTTCGATCATCCAAGCTTGGGTTTCTTCTACATTTAACCCACTATGTTCATCCCATCTGGGGTTTTTGTTGTTTGTCTCCATTACTTCCTGAACGTTATGACATACATTCAAAAAGCCGTTCGGCGCTATGTTGAGAACATCTTGGTAAGTGATTCCTGGGATTATCCGACCTCGCAATCGAAATGTTGCATGAATCCCAATTAAATGGATGTCTGCATTCGGCTGTTTAGATATCTTCAACTCTACTTCCTTCATCGCAAGGGCGCGAAGAAGACGTAGCTGGCTTTGGTCCATGTTAAGAATTCGGGCATCGGTAGATTGTATTCTATGCCGTTTACATGCATCACGAATTAATCCTCCTATATCATGGACAATAGCAGTTTTCTTAATTTGCGATACATAGCTTCTTAGGTCGTTCAAAAGTTCTATAC
>DAOUEM010000058.1:0-17742 GCA_034430555.1 Anaerolineae bacterium
GTTAATCAGCAAGGCCGGGCCAGGCGCCAATGCGGAAGCTGACCACGTCGCCGTAGTCGCGCTGGTAGCGCATAAAAGTGCCGATTGGATCGCGTTGAAAGGCCGGCAGCACGCCCAGCGGATGCCGGCTGCGCGGGCCGAGGGCCGTGCTCACAGTCGCAGCGGATCGTTCCAGAGTACCTTGCATCACCTATAACCTTTTCGCCGATTTATGCATTATATCATCTATTTTATCCACAATAGATTATACGCCTGCCGCGAGTGTTTTCACAAGGGGCGATCCGGCGAATCGCCCGGCATAAAAAGCGCGGCGGGCCGCCGGCAGGCAAGTTTTTCGAGGGCTAGACGCCGTTTTCCACAAAAGGCAGCACCATGTTGACCAGCAGGCGCTCCAACTCGTGGCCGACCTTGGCGAGGTGCTCCTGCATCTCGCGCTCGGCGGCCAAGCCCTCGCCCGCCAGGATGTGGCCGACGATCACCTCGTGCTCCCGCGTCGACTCCTGGATGCGGAGCTGCATCGCCACAAAGCCGATCCGCACGCGGTGCCACTGGTCGTTCAGGTTGGCGATGATACGCTGGGCGCGGGTATTGTCCGCCATCTCGAAGATCACGTCGTGCAGCTTAAAATCGGCGTTGAGCCAGGCGTCGGCGTCGTCGGAGTCGGCGGCCCGGCGCATAGCGGCCAGCGCGCCGGCCAGCCGTTCGCGCAGGGAGCTATCCTGGCAGGCGGCCGCCTGACGCGCCACCATGCCCTCCACCACCACCTTGATGTCAAACACCTCGTGAATATCGCTCAGCGAGAGGGTATAGACGCGCCAGCCGCGCCGCGCCTCGTTGATCAGCAGGCCCTCGTTCTCCAACCGGTAAAAAGCCTCACGGACCGGGGTACGGCTGATATCCAGCTCGTTGGCGACCTGGGTATCGGTGATGACCTGGCCGGGTTTGTAGCCCAGGTTGATGATCTGCGTTT
Organism: Anaerolineae bacterium; assembly: GCA_034430555.1. GTDB lineage: Bacteria > Chloroflexota > Anaerolineae > Aggregatilineales > Ch27 > DAOTXK01. The sequence continues at coordinate 971 of DAOUEM010000058.1, forward strand.
TGACGTAATCGTACGCTTGCTGCTGGTAGGTCCCGCCGGAAGCTGTCATAAACAATTCCTGGTTCTGTTCACCATCCGATAAACGCGCAACGGCGCTACGCCGCCGGGCGTTTGCCAACGGTTCTCCTCAAAGGCACCTGACAGCCCAACATACCACATGGCTCACGATCATTGTACCCCAGTCATTATACAGGATACAATCGTTTTTGTATTCAATTTATTGACTTTTTGTATACCAGGCACTACACTGATGTCGTCAGAAACTGCCACTTTGTCAACAGCAGGCCCGGTTTTCATATACAACCTGCCCTGGCCTGAACGACGACCCATCACCGGGAGACAAACCATGCCATTAACGCCAGAAACAACCGCCGAACTGGAGGAAATGGCCTACCAGATCCGGCGCTTGAGCGTGGAAATGATCACCTACGGGCGCTGGGGGCACATCGGCGGCTCCTTTTCCATAGCCGAGCTGCTGGCCGTCCTCTATTTCCACCACCTGCGCCTCGACCCCGACCGGAAGGACTGGGACGGGCGCGACCGCCTGATCCTCTCCAAGGCGCACGGCTCGCCCGCGCTCTACGCGGCGCTGGCCCTGCGCGGCTACTACCCCGTCGAGGAGCTGTACACCTACTGCGAGCTGGGCGGCATCGAGGGCCACACCGATATGACCCGCACGCCGGGCCTGGAATCTTCCGGCGGGCCGCTGGGGATGGGCCTGTCCGTGGCCGACGGCATCGCGCTGGGCCTGCGCTTCAAGGAAAACACCGTGGCGCGCACCTTCTGCCTGCTGGGCGACGGCGAGTGCAACGAGGGCAACGTGTGGGAAGCCGCCATGGCCGCCGCCCATTACCACCTGGACAACCTGATCGCCATCGTGGATTACAACAAGGTCATGGCCAAGGGTTTCGTGTGGGATCTGATGAGCGTGGAGCCGTTCGCCGACAAGTGGCGCGCCTTCGGCTGGGACGTGCTCGAGATCGACGGGCACGACATTCCCGCCATCGCGGCGGCGCTGCATACCGCCCGCTGGGTGCAGCCGCGGGGCAAGCCCATCGTGATCATCGCCCACACGGTCAAGGGGCGCGGCGTGGAAATGGCCGAGTTTAACTACAAGTGGCACACCCACGCCCCAGAGCCGGACGTGGCCGACCAGATGCTGCGCGAGCTGTCCCGCCGCTACGGCCGCCCGGAGCAGGGTTACAGCCGCCTGGGCATCGATAAAGAGAAGGAGTCGTTTTATGGCGGAGAATAACAGCCACGGCGGCGCCGTGGAAATGCGCGACGCCTTCGGCAACGCGCTCGTCGAACTGGGCCGGGACACCCCCAACATGATCGTGCTGGACGCCGACCTGCACACCTCCTCCAAGGCCGGCTACTTCAAGGCCGCCTACCCGAACCGCTTCATCCAGGTCGGCATCGCGGAGCAAAACCTGTTCGGCATCGCGGCGGGGCTGGCGCTGACGGGATTCATCGCCTTCCCCAGCACCTTCGCCGTGTTCGCCACCCGCCGCGCCCTGGACCAGATCGCCATTTCGATCTGCTACCCTAACCTCAACGTCAAGATTCCCGGCTCCTACGTCGGCGTGCCGACCAGCCGGGCCGGCGCGTCCCACAACTGCATCGAGGATATCGCCGTGATGCGCGCCCTGCCCAACATGCGCGTGGCCGACGCCGGCGACAACGCCGACCTGCGGGCCATCATGAAAACCGCGATCGAGGTCGAGGGGCCGGTATACTTCCGCGTGACGCGCTACACCCTGCCGGAGCTGTTCGACCCGGCGACCCACACCTTTGAATGGGGCAAGGGCCATGTCCTGCGGGAAGGCGGCGACGTGACCCTGTTCGGCACCGGCTTGATGACCGGCAAATGCCTGGAAGCCGCCGACCTGCTGGCCGGGGACGGCATCCAGGCCGAAGTGGTCCACCTGGGATCGATCAAACCCATCGACCGCGACCTGATCGCCCGCAGCGCCGCCCGGACCGGCTGCGCCGTCACCGCGGAAAACGCCACCATCCTGGGCGGGTTCGGGGCGGCGGTGGCCGAAGTCCTGGGCGAAAGCTGCCCGGTGCCCCTGGCCCGCATCGGCGTGCGCGATCGCTGGCTGGACAGCGGCGGCGTCGACGAGTTGTTTGAGCTTCACCAGATGCAGCCGTCGCACATCGCCGAGGCCGCCCGGCACGTCATCCGCCAGAAGAAGCAGAGGGTGAAAGCATGAGCCGCCTGGACTCGGTCGATCCCGTCCGCCTGTTCTCGGACTTCCTCCGGGTGGCCGGGGTGGCGCACACCGGCCCGGAGCCGCAAGGCGACCCCGACCTGCTCGGCAAGCGGCTGGGCCTGATCAACGGCTCGGCCTGGACGACGCTGTGGTCTTACTACTTCGGGCGCCAGTACCTGCCGGGCGTGCACCTGGTTAACGTCGGCAACGAGGCAGTGCAGGTCAACTTCATGGAAGCGCACCAAGCAGGCCGCCCCACCCCACCGCCCAGCAACATCGCGACCTTCGTGCGTTACGCCCGCGACCTGGTGGACCTGGCCAGGGTCGACGCGGTGCTGATCACCTGCTCCACCATGAACCGGGCCTATCCCCAGGTGCAGGCCGCTCTGGCATCCGACGGCGTGCCGGTGGTGCAGATCGACCGGCCGATGATGGCCCGCGCGGTCCAGCACGGCGGCAAGGTGCTGGTCGTCGCCACGCACGGCCCCACGGTGGACAGCACGCAGGCCCTCCTGCGCGAGACCGCCGCCGACCTGGACGGCACGATCGCCTTCTCCGGCCTGACCAACGAAGACGCCTGGCACCGCCTGGCCGTGGGCGACGTGCAGGGCCACAACGAAATCCTGGCCGGGGCCATCCGCGATCACCTGGCGGAGGAGCCGTGCGACAGCGTGGTGCTGGCCCAGCTTTCCATGACCGTCTTCCTGTTCTCCTACCCGGACCCGGTGGCCGCCTTCGGGGTGCCCGTCTTCACCAGCGGACAGTGCGGCTTCGAACACCTGCGGGAGGTCCTGACCGATGGCGGTTAACCGCGTTTGTAAGGCCGATCTGCTGGCCAGCCTGCCGCCGGAATGGCCCGACGACCTGCTGCCGGGCATCCAGGCGCAGCTGGCCGCTGGCGGGCGGACGATTGTGGTGCTGGACGACGACCCGACTGGCACCCAGACCGTGCACGGCATCCCCGTGCTGACCGGGTGGTCGGTGGAAGCCCTGCGCGCCGAACTGGCGGGTCAGCATCCGGCCTTTTACCTGCTGACCAATTCGCGCAGCCTGCCGCTGGCCGAGGCAAAGGCCCTCAACCGGGAAATCGCCCGTCACCTGACCGCCGCCGCCGCCCAGGCCGGCCAGACCTTCGCCGTGGTCAGCCGCAGCGACTCCACCTTACGCGGCCACTACCCCGGCGAGGTCGAGGCGCTGGTCGACTCGCTGGGGGCCGAGCCCGACGCCACGCTGATCATCCCCTTCTTCCTGGAAGGCGGGCGCTACACCATCGGCGACGTGCATTACGTGGCCGAGGGTGAATGGCTCACCCCGGCCGGCGAGACGCAGTTCGCCCGGGACGCGGTCTTCGGCTACCGGTCGTCCGACCTGCGGGCCTGGGTCGAGGAAAAGACCGGCGGGCGCGTCCGCGCCGGTGACGTGGCCGCCGTCAGCATCGACGACATCCGCCGGGGTGGGCCGGAGGCCGTGGCCGAGCGCCTGTTAGCCGTCCCCCGGGGCGGGGTATGCGTGGTCAACTCGGCCAGCTACCGCGATCAGGAGGTGTTCGTGAGCGGCCTGCTGGCGGCGGAAGCGGCCGGGCGGCAGTTCGTCTACCGGACGGCGGCTTCCTTCGTGCGAGTGCGGGCCGGGATCGCGCCGCGTCCGCCCCTGACCCGCGCCGAAATGGCGCCCGGCGAAACGTCTGACGGCGCCGAATCCGGCGGTGGGCTGTTCGTGATCGGCTCCTACGTGTCCAGGACCACCACCCAGGTGACGGCCCTGCTGGCCCAGGACGTGGCCGCCATCGAGTTAAGCGTGGCCCGGCTGCTGGACGACTCCACGCACGCCTCCGCTGTCAAAGCGGCCAGCGACGAGGTCAGCGTCGCGCTGTCGGCGGGGCAGGACGTGGTGATCTTCACCAGCCGCGAACTGGTCACCGGCGCGAACGCCGCCGCCAGCCTGGCCATCGGGCAGCGCGTCTCCGCCGGGCTGATCGGCGTGGTGCGCGGCCTCACGGTCCGGCCCCGCTACCTGGTCGCCAAAGGGGGAATCACGTCCAGCGACGTGGCGACCAGGGGCCTGGGCGTGCAGCGGGCGCTGGTTTTGGGCCAGGCGTTACCCGGCGTGCCCGTCTGGCGGCTGGGGGCGGAGACCCGCTACCCCGGACTGAGTTATATCGTATTCCCCGGCAACGTGGGCGGCCCGTCGGCGCTGGTCAAACTGCGGGACATGCTGCGGGGATAAAGAACGCCACGGTGTTATTGAGCGCCGCGGCGTCCCTGAGGGGCTGACCGCCGGCGCGCTGAAAGGCTGGCACATGGTTATCGCCACCATCTCGCCAGGACCCGGGAGGGCGTCATGCCGATGACACACCGCCAGCGCGTCCGGGCCGTGCTGGCCGGGCAGCGCCCCGACCGGCCGGTGGTCGATCTGGGCGGGCGGGTGGCCTCGCTGAGCACGCCTGCCTACCTGGCCCTCAAGGCGCACCTGGGCTTCGGCGAAGCGCTGGACGGTGAAACGGTCACCTTTTTGAACACGATCGGCCACCTCGACGAGCGCGTCCTGCAGCACTTCGACGTGCCCATCCGCCGGCTGTACCTGCGCCCGCCGTCGACGTTCACCCATACGGTGGCCGCGGACGGCACCTTCCGCGACGAATGGGGCGTCCTCTACCGGCCCACAGGACCGTACAACGAGCGCACCGGGCATCCCCTGGCCGACGCGGCGCTGGACGACCTGGACGACTTCCCCTGGCCCGACCCCGCCGATCCGGGTCGAGTGGCCGGGCTGGCGGCGGAAGCGCGCCGCCTGTACCAGGAGACGGATTACTGCCTGGCGGCGGGCCATATCTCCGCCGGCATCTTCCAGGACTGCTGGAATCTGCGCGGTATGGCACGCTTTATGCAGGACATGGTCCTGGACCGACCCTTGGCGGAAGCGCTGCTGGACCGCGTCACGGCGGTCCACATCGGGCTGTGGGAGCACTTCCTGGCGGCGGTGGGCGATACCGTCGACATCGTCGAGACGGCGGACGACCTGGCCGGGCAGGAGCGCCTCTTGATCGCGCCGGGCCTGTACCGCGACCTGATCAAGCCGCGCCACGCCGCCCTTTACGCTGCCATCCGCCGCCACACCGCCGCCAGAATCCTGTACCACTCGTGCGGCGCGCTGATGCCCCTGATCGACGACCTGATCGCCATCGGCGTGGACGTGCTCAATCCCATCCAGCCGCTGCCGGGCCACATGGACCCGGAAGCCCTCAGCGCACGCTACGGGGACCGGCTGGTGTTCCACGGCGGCCTGGATGTACAATCGCTGCTGCCCTGTGGCACGCCCGACCAGGTGCGCGCCCACGTGCGGCGCTACTACGATACGCTGGGGCCGGAGCGCTACATCATGGCACCGGCCAATTCCGTGCAGCCGGGCACGCCGCCGGCCAACATCACCGCCGCTTTTGAGGCCGCTCACTCGTACCGCGGCCGTCCGGACGGGAAAGCGGAATCATGACCGCCAACCTTACCGCCCATGTGTGAAACGGTGAATCGCCCAATCCGGGGTATGCAGGCGGGCAGGACGCTTTTCCTTGAAAGCGGATCGTATATTGTGTACATTTGAACAAAGTGCAGCGATTGCCAATTCACGCTGATGGCCGCCGAGCGCGGCCTGGACGTGGTCTGCCAGAAGCCACTGGCGGTCACGCTAACCTGGCGCAGGACCTCGCCGGGACCGGCCAGGCCGAGACCACCGGCGACGACAACCTGAGAACGCTGCGGCTGGTCTTCGGCGCGTACGAGTCGGCGGCTACGGGCCAGGCGATTCGCTTCGACTGACGGGCGGCCCCACCCCACGATCAACATCACACCACCGGCCCATCGTATTGATGAGCCGGTGTCGTTTTGTCGGGCTGCCGAGGCGCGGTTACTCGCCGCGAGCCGCCTGCTGGGCTTCCGTGTCGATGCTGTAGGCGTCCCAGTGCGCCCCGCCGAACAGCCCGTCGGTCTCAAAGGGGCCGGTGTACCACGGCTTGTACAGGGTGTAGTCAGCGCGCAGGTAGATCGGCGCGATGGGGAACTGCCCTTCCGGCCCGAAGAACGCCTCCTCGATCTCGGCGTACAGCTCGTCCCGCGCCCCCGGATCGGTTTCCTGGGCCGCGGCCTCGATCAGGTCGTCGACCTCCGACCACTGGCAGCCGCCGTTCGTTTCTGCCGGGCAGTGCAGCACGTCGCCGACGAAAGCGTGGGCATCCGGGTAGTCCGGCCCCCAGCTCAGGGTCCAGGCGTTGGGGCGATCTTCCGGCGGCGTAAGTGGGCTGGTGGCCTGCACCAGCGTGGTAAAGTCGTACTCCTGCGCGTTGAAGGTAGTTGGGTCGCAGCCCAGGTACTCCTCCGCGGCCTGCGCCCAGAAATCGGCCCAGGTGTCCATGCCCGGCCCGGCGGCGATGTCGATGGTCGGAAAACCGTCGCAGTCCGGGTAGCCCGCCAGGGCCAACTGCTCGCTGGCGTATGCCGGGTCGAAGCCGACGCCGACCTCGTTGATCGGCGGCGCGCCCACCATGCCCGGCGGGGTGAAGTGGATCATGGGCAGACCCTGCCCCTGCTGCGTCTGTTCCACAAACGCCTGGCGGTCGACGATGGCGCTGAAGGCGCGCCGCGCGTGCACGTTGTCGAACGGTTCCGTATAAACGTTATAGCCGTAGTAGTAGGTGACCGGCTCCGGCACCCACCGCAGTTCATCACGATGAGGACCGGATTGCACGGACGGCACCAGGGGCGCGGGCACCGAGGCCGTGTCCACACTATTGTGCTGGTAGAGGGACAAGGGCACGGCGGGGTCGGTGACCAGCGTGGTCGTGATCTGGTCGATGTTGCCATCGCCGGCCAGGTCGGCGGGCAGGTGCTCGTTGCGGGCGAAGGCCCGGCGCACACCACGCACGTTCTCCACCAGGAAGTACGGCCCATTGGTCCAGATGTTGCCGGGTTCGGTCCAGGTCTCGCCGTATTCCTCGATCGGTTCGCGGGGCACCGGGCGCACGACCCACATCGGCGTCATGGAGAGGAAGTAGCCGGCCGGGCTTTGCAGGTTGACCACCACCGTCGTCGCGTCCGGCGCGCTGACCTGCGTGGTATCGCCGTAGACCAGGTCGTCGGTCGCCTGGTCGGGCGGCGTGAAATACACCTCGTCGCACCCGGCGATGACGTCGGTCAGCGGCCAGCCGTAGGGCGCGCCCAGGCGCGGGTCGCAGGCCCGCTGGATGCCGTAGACAAAGTCATCGGCTGTCACCGGCCCTCTGGTTTCCGCCTGGCCGGTAGCCGGATCGTACTGCATCCAGTTGACGTCACTGCGGAGGTTAAACGTCCAGGTGAGGCCGTCGTCGCTGACGGTCCAGTCGGTGGCCAGTTCCGGCACGACCGCGCCGGTAACCGGGTCATTGTCGGTCAGGCCCAGGAACAGGTTTTCCACGGCCTCGATGGAAGGGCCATCGGCGGCCAGCGTGGGGTCCAGGGTGGTGATATCGTCCGTGGAGGCCGTGTTCAGCACGCCTGACGCATCCGGCATCGGCCCCACACCCGCCGTCGTGAACCACTCGCCCAGTGTGCCGTACAGGTCCTGGTTATCCATGGCGAAGATGCCGTGGTCGTCGCCGGGCACGATCACCGGGGTGACGTGATCCAGGCCGCTGGACCACTCGTTCATCATCGCGCCGGAACTGCCGGGATCGGTCTGGCTGGCCATCAGCCACACCGGAACGCCCTGGCTGTCTAGCTCCTGCAAGAAGCCCGGCACACCCCACTCGCCATAGTCGCCGGGCGAAAGCACCACCGCGCCGTGGCACTGGCCGGCCCAGTTGCTGCACAGGTACAGCGCCAGGTCCGCGCCGAAGCTGGAACCGCCAAACAGGAAATCGGAGTAGCCCTGGTCCTGGGCGTACCCCACGGTATCGTCGCCGATGGCCGGCCACAGACCGGCGTCGGGCGGCGCGTCCGGCAGGCCGGCGCCGGGCATATTCCAGGTATAGACGCCGTAGCCCTGGCCGGTCAGCAGGTCGGTCATGCTGCCCCAGGAATCGGCGCCCAGCCCCCAGTTAGGGTACAGCATCGCGGCCGACGTGCCGTGCCCACCGTCCGCCGGGGGATAATACCAGCCGGTGACGTCGATGCCGTCGCTGGAGAAGCTGGTGGGCATCGGGCCGGACGGCGGATCGTTCACGCCGGCGACGTTTATCGTCGGCCCGGCATCGCCCCACCAGTCGTCGAGGCTCGTCCAGACGTGGTCGCTGCCCAGCAAATCCGTGCCGTGCAGCGGTTCGCTGGTCGTCCAGGTGGTGTAGTGGCCTGCCTGGCTCGCCAGCGTGTCGATGACATCGGGCGAAGTGCCCAGCGGATCGTCCGTCGAACCACCCACGAACAGCCCCTGGTCGCCCCACTGTCCCATCGCGTCGTACACGCCCCACCCGTGGTCATCACCGGTCGGCGAGAACAGGATCGCGCCCCGGCACCAATCCTGGTGTGCCGCGCAGGTCACGACTGCCGCGCCCGACCCATCGCCGGAGCCGACCAGCACGCCGCCGTCATACCCGTACAACTGCGCCATATCCACCAGGTGGCCGGTATAGGCCGGCCAGTGCCCCCACTGGGGATCGGGCATGTCGGCGTAGACGCCGTAGCCGGGCATATCCGGGGCGATGACGGCGTAGCCCCGGTCGTTGAACCAGTCCGCCAGCGTCCCCCAGGAATCGCCGGACTCGCCGCTGCCATGCACCAGGATGGCCACCTGCCCGTTGGCCGTCTCCGGCGGGGCCGCCGCCACACCCGGCACCGCGTAGTACCGGCCCGGCGCGCCGCCGACGGTCGTGACATAATCACGCAGCGTACCCGAAGCCGCGCCCCACATTTGCAGCGCCGACAGGGTGCCCGGGTCGGAGGGATACGGGTCGCCGCTCAGCGTCCAGTTTCCACCGTCCCAGGCGAGGTCCTGGGTATTCCCGGCGAGCACCACCTGGTGAGTCGCCGGGAACTTGCCGAACCCGCTGTACATGGTGAGGTGGCCATCCCCCAGCAGGCCGACCGACCCGACCATCAGCTCCAGGCCGTTCACGTTGAGGAAAACCATGGCCTCCCCCCCCGGCGTCTGGAACAGGATGCCGCTGTCCGGCGCGGCGGCGCAGGGCGCGTCGCCCAACCCGGTGCGGAAGTAAAAGGCCTGCATCGGCCCGTAGCCGGCCTCCAGGTTCGAGTCGGTCACGGCCAGGGTGTCGACCGCGCCCGACGGCGTCACCAGCGAGGCGAAGACCCAGGCCGAGTCGCCGCTTTCCGGATGGCGAATGCGCAGCCACGTATTGTCGGCCAGCCGGCCATCGGCGGTCACGACCTGGCCCGCGGACAGCGCCCCCACCACCGCGTGGCCGGTGGACGGCCCGCCGCGCAGGTTGATGCCCCCGGTCGCGGTCACCTCGACGGTCGCCAGGGCCGGCTGTTGGGCCACCGCGCTGTCGAGCGTCACGTCGCCAAACATCACGAAGGTCACGTTCTGGCCGGGCAGCGCATCCGGCAGGTTGGCCTGCAAGCGCATCAAGGCGACCCCCCACGTCTCGCGCTCCGGGTCAAGGGCGGCAGCCTGCAAGGTTTGTACCAAGTCCACCGGAGCGATGTCGCCGGTGGCGGCAAAAGTGAACCCGGCCACGTCGGCGCGCGGCGTGGCGCTCACCTGGGAATAACCGTAACAGACTTCGTTGCGGCCGGTGGCCTGGCAGCCGACGTCCGTCGCCGCAATGGCCGCCATCACGATGGCCGGGCAGACATCGTCATCGCCCTGCGCCCCGGCGGGCGCGGCCTCCTGCCACACGACCGGGACCAGCAGCAGCCCGATCCCCAAGACAACCAACAGTTTCCTGAACCAGTTCATGGATTCCCGCTCCCTGTTTACTGAAGCCGTCTAGACGGCCGCCGTCTGCACGGACAGTATAATACAGCTAATGGCGGCGTGCTGACCACCCCGGCGCGCCGCGCCCGTTATTACGACAATAGCAGTCCTGTTGTGCAAGATTAACAGGTTCCTTGACAAACATGCACAACCCATGATAAGCTGAAAGTAGTCCCCGCAAACGTGTGCGTTAACGTTTTCGTCTAAATCTAACTACTGATTGCGAGTTGGCATTTTGGCCACGATTAAAGATGTGGCACGACTGGCCGGCGTTTCTCATACAACTGTTTCTCATACGATCAATAAAACACGTTATGTATCACCGGAAACAAGGGTTAGGGTCCTGAAAGCAATCAAAGAATTAGATTACCATCCTCGTTCGTCTGCGCGCAGTCTACGGGGCATGCGGACCGGCGTGTTGGGGCTAGTTATCCCCGACATCATGAACCCATTCTATTTGCCCATTGCGCGCCAGATCGACCGGGTGATGAACAAGCGCAGCTACAACGTCATTCTGTGTAACACCGAAGAAGACCCGGCACGTGAACATACCTACATCTACCTGCTGCGCCAGCGAGAGGTCGATGGCCTGATCATCGCCCCCTCGAACGATAATTACGAGCTGCTGGTCAATCTGCATTTGTCAGGCAAGCCGGTGGTCCTGATCGACCGTAACTTCCCCTCCATAAAACCGGAGCAGCTGCCGTCCGTGGTTACCGAAAACGTCAGGGGCAGCTTCGACGCGACCTATCATTTGATCGCGTATGGTCACCGCCGCATCCTGCTGCTGCTGAACAGCCTGCCGCTGAGCACCAGCGAAGAGCGTTTCCAGGGCTATCGTCAGGCGCTGGCGGAAGCCGGCATCCCGTTCAACCCGGCCCTGGTCAAACGCTGCCCCAGCACCGTCGACGACGCCCGCCAGCTCGTGCCCGAGATATTGGCCCTGCCGGAGGCGCCGACCGCCATCTTCGCCACCGACGGGCTGCTGACGGTGGGCACGTTGATCGGGCTGAAGGACCAGGGATGGCGGTGCCCGGACGATATTTCGGTCGTGGGCTATGATGATTTACGCTTGTCGGCGCCGCTTGGCCCGGATATCACGACCGTCAGCCAGCCCGTGCACGAGATCGGCCAGCGCGCGGCTGAGTTGTTTCTGGCTTACATCGACGGCAGAGCGCCGAATCACCCGGAGACGTGCCGGCTGCAAGCCCAGTTACTGGTCGGCACCACTTCCGGGCCGGTTGCCACGGCTGGTAGACCGGCAAGGTGAGATCCACAACCTGAAATCGCAATAGCAAAGATAACGAAAGGAGGTCGCCTATTCGCAAGTGCTAATTAGCTTTACCCAATCTTACACTCAAATAGAACACCCATTGGAGGAAGAAATGCAGTCAAAAAACAAGTTTATGTACCTCGTGCTGGCACTGGTGCTGGCCCTGGGCATGATGCCCGGCATCGTGGCCGCGCAGGGCGGCGAAGTCGCCCGTGAAGACACCGTGATCTGGGATAGCGACGGCTATGAAGGCCCCATCGCCAACTTCGATAACTTCAACTGGATGCTGCCCGACAACCGCCGCAATAATGGTTATCACCAGTCGGTATCCGAGCCCCTCTTCATCCTGAACTACGAAACGGGTGAGATTCAGCCCTGGCTGGCCGAGAGCATGGAAGCCAACGAAGCGGCCGACGTCTGGACGCTGAACCTGCGCGAGGGCGCCGCCTGGGCCGATGGTGAGGCCTTCAACGCCGACGACGTGGTCTTTACCATGGAGCTGCTGCTCAATGACGAGACGTCGACCCTGACCAATGCCGCCGATACCCAGCAGTGGGTGGAGAGCGTCGAAAAGGTTGACGACTACACCGTGGTCTTTAACCTGCTGGCCCCCAACCCCCGCTTCCAGCTGGACTTCTTCTCGGTCCGTATCTGGGGCGGCATCAACATGCTGCCCGAGCACGTCTGGGCGGACGTGGACCCCTACACCTTCAAGAATTACGATCCGGAGATGGGTTACCCGCTCGGCACCGGCCCCTACGTGCTAACGAGCGCCAGCGAGACCGAGTTTGTCTACGACCGCAATGACGACTGGTGGGGCGCCGCCACGGGCGTGTTCGACCTGCCCGAGCCGCTGCGCCTGATCTGGGTGGTGACCGGTAACGACCAGATTCGCGCCACCCTGGCCGCCGACAGCCAGCTGGACAGCATCATGGACATCACGCTGGGCGCCTTCGAGGCCCTGCAGGCCCAGAACCCCAACATCATCGCCTGGTACGACGCCATGCCCTGGGTGTGGCTCGACCCCTGCCCGCGCCAGGTGTCGCTCAACTTCACGATAGCACCGTGGGATGATCACGACATGCGCCAGATGCTCAACTACGTGATCGACCGCGAAGAAGTCATCGCGATCGCTTACGAAGGCGTGACCATCCCGTCGCGGACCATGTTCGTGGAATACGGCGGCATGTTCCCCTACATCGAGGCCATGGAAGAAGCCGGGCTGGCCTTCAGCACCACCGCCGACCTGGCAGCCGCCGAGGCCATCCTGGTCGACAAGGGCTACGAGCGGAACGCCGATGGCTTCTGGGCGCTGGACGGCGAAGTGCTGTCGCTCAGCATCCAGGCCAACGAGGGCTTCATCGAGAAGCGCCGTATCACCGCCGACCTGGTCGAGCAGTTCCAGCGCTTCGGCATCGACGCCGAGGCACAGATCATCGCCGCCGCCACCTGGCAAGAAAACAAGGACTTCGGCAACTTCGAAGCCACCACCGACTGGGACTCCTGCGCCTCCGTCAACGAGCCCTGGGCCTCCATGAACCGCTACTCCAACCAGTTCCTCGTCCCGATCGGCGAGCGCGCCCCCGGCACCAACAACTTCATGCGCTGGAGCGGTGCAGACAACGACGCTTACAGCGCCATCGTCGCGGACATCGGCGTGCTGCCGCTGGGCGACCCGGCCATCGTCGACATGGTGGTGGAAGCGATGGACATCTGGGTGGCAGCCATGCCCAGCATCCCGCTCAACCAGGCCACCAAGTTGATCCCGTTCGATACCACCTACTGGACCGGCTGGCCGACGGCTGAGAACAACTACAACCATCCGGCCACCTGGTGGCAGAGCACCCACCAGATCCTCCAGCACCTGGAAAAGGCTGGGTAATCACACTGTAAAGAATACTTTGGAGGGCCGAGGCCAAAACCTCGGCCCTTTCCTGGTATCGGTGCGTTTTGTTGGCAAAAAATACAGTTGCGGTTATCTTATAAGAATCTTTGGGTTAAAAATCGACCAAGTACCCATCTTTGACACCTGACTAGCAGAAAAGGAAAAGTGTTGTGGGCGGTCTCACTGTCAATTACGTGGTACGGCGTCTGCTGATCTTCCTGCTCACCATCTGGGTCGCCGCTACGGTCATTTTTTTGATCCCGCGCCTGGCACCGGGCGATCCGATCTCGGCCATGGTGGCCCGGCTGACCCAGCAGGCCGGTTATGTGGAGAACTCGGATTTGATCATCGAGGGCTGGCGCGAGCGTTTCGGCTTAAACGACTCGCTCGGGGTGCAGTACGTGCGTTATATGGGGGCCCTGCTTCAGTTCGACCTGGGCATCTCCATGGCCAATTTCCCGGCCTCGGTGAGCGAGATGGTCGGGCGGGCCATGCCCTGGACCATCGGCCTGGTGGGGATATCGACGCTGATCTTTTTCGTGGTGGGCAACTTCCTGGGGGCCTTACTGGCGTGGCGGCAAACGCCACGACTGGTCAAAGTCATGATCCCCGTCTCCATGATCTTCACCTCGATTCCCCCCCTGCTGGCCGGCCTGCTGCTGGCCTACGTCTTCGGCTTCCTGCTGCACTGGTTCCCGCTGACCGGTTCCTTTGGCCGGGGGATGGAACAGACCTTCACCCTGGAGTTTATCGGCAGCGTGATCTATCACGGCATTCTGCCGGCCATGTCAATCGTGATCGTCACCTTCGGCTACTGGACGCTGGGTATGCGCGGCATGATGGTCACCATCGAGGGCGAGGATTACATGATCCTGGCCCAGGCCAAGGGCTTGAGCCCGATTTACACCCTTTACCGCTACATGATCCGCAACGCGATCCTGCCCCAGATCACCGCCCTGGCTGTGACCATCGGCACGCTGGTCGGCGGCGTGGTGCTGGTGGAGGTGGTGTTCACCTACCGCGGCATGGGCAGCCTCATCTATACGGCCATCCGCAACCAGGACTTCCCGGTGATCCAGGGCACCTCCTACGTCCTGATCCTGACGAGTGCGCTGGCCGTATTGATCATCGACCTGATATACCCGCTGATCGACCCACGCATCTCACTGGAAGGGAGATAGGCCATGGCCACCGCAGACACTACCCGAGACGTCCCGCCCATCCCCAGCGAGAATGGTGCCGCCCGGCAGCAGGGGCTGTTCAACCGCTTCGACAATCCCTGGCTGAACGGCAAATTCCTGGTGGGCGTGGGGCTGATTGGCCTGCTGATCCTGGGCATGATCGTGGGCGAGCTCTTCTGGGATTCCGGCCTGGCCCTGGCAGCCAGCTCGCCCCTCAACCTGCCGCCCTACGGCTTCACCAATCAGCGGGGACAGGAGGGCGTGCCGGAACACCCGCTCGGCACGGAAAACAGCGGGCGCGACATGCTGGCCCTGCTGATCGTGGGGACGCCGCGCACGTTGGGCGTAGGCGTGGTGGCCGCAGCCATCGGCATGTTCGTGGGCATCGTCCTGGGGTTTATGGCCGGTTTCCTGGGCGGCTGGATCGACGACGTGATCCGCATCGTCACGGACGTGACCATCACGATACCTTCACTACTGGTGCTCATCGTCATCCAATCGGTGCTGCCCCGGATCGATTTGCTGACGATGGCCTTCCTGATCTCGCTGTTTGCCTGGCCGCGCCCCACCCGCTTCATCCGCGCCCAGGTGCTGACCATGCGCGAAGCCGGCTACGTGCAAATGGCGCGGCTGTCCGGGGTGCCGGCCCGCGACATCATGTTTAAGGAAATGATGCCCAACCTGCTGCCCTACCTGGCGGCCAGCTTCATCGGCAACACGGCAGGCGCGATCATCTCCGCCATCGGGCTGGAAGTGCTCGGCCTGGGTCCGCAGCGCATCCCCTCGCTCGGCGTCACCATCTTCTTCTCAATCAACGCGGCGGCCATCCTGCGCGACATGTGGTGGTGGTGGGGACTGCCCACCCTGGTGCTCATCATCATCTTCATCGGACTGCTGCTGATTAACCTGGGCCTGGATGAAGTCGCCAATCCACGGCTGCGCAAGGCCAGAGAGTAGGCAACCCCATGACTGACAACCAGCCAAGCATGAACGGCAAACCTGTACTCAGCGTCAAGAACCTGCGCATCCATTACGACACCCCCAAGGGCGACGTGATCGCGGTGGCCGACATCAACTTCGACCTGTACCCCGGCGAGACGCTGGGCCTGGTGGGCGAGTCCGGCTGCGGCAAGACGACGGCTGCCTACGGCATCTTGCAGCTCGTGCAAGCACCCGGTTACATCGTGCACGGCCAGGTCATCCTCAACGGCACCAACCTGCTCGACCTGGAAGAGAAAGAGCTGCGCAAGCTGCGGTGGACCAAACTGTCCCTCATCCCCCAGGGCGCGATGAACTCCCTCAACCCCACCATGCGGGTCAAGAACCAGATCAATGACGCCTTCACGACGCACGAAGGCGCACGGCCCAAAGAGCAGATGAAAAAGCGTGCCCTGGAACTGCTGAAGATGGTCGGGCTGCCGGGCCGCATCTACAACATGTACCCCCACGAGCTGAGCGGCGGCATGAAGCAGCGCGTATGTATCGCCATGGCGATCGCGCTCAATCCCACCGTCATCGTGGCCGACGAGTCCACCAGCGCGCTGGACGTGGTGGTGCAGCGCGTGGTCGCCCAGACGCTGCTCGACGTGAAGGAGGCGCTGGGCGTCTCCATGATCATGATCGGCCACGACATGGGGCTGATGGCGCAGTTAGTGGACCGCATCGCCGTGATGTACGCCGGCAAGATCGTGGAGGTCGCGCCGGTCGCCAACCTGTTCCGCACGCCGATGCACCCTTACTCCCAACTGCTGATCGAGTCCATCCCCTCCCTCAAGGAACGCAAACCGCTCAAAGTCACGGAAGGCATCACCCACGACCCGCGTAATCCCCCGCCGGGTTGTATCTTCCAACTGCGCTGCCCACACGTGATGCCGCATTGCAAGACCGATTCGCCGCCGATGCGCGAGCTTAAACCCAAGCACGACGTGGCTTGTCACCTGTATGAGATCACCGAAGACGGGAAGGTTAGGAATGTCGCAGCCGATTCTGGAACTTCGTAACGTCACCAAAATCTATACGCAGAAACCCGGGTTCTTTGGCCGGGGCAAACAAGAAGTCGTGGCGCTGCAAGACTACAGTCTGACGATTCCCAAAACGCCGGCCTCCGTCATCACCATCGCCGGCGAGAGCGGCAGCGGCAAAACGACCCTGGCCAACCTGATCCTGGGCTTTACCACGCTCACCTCCGGCCAGATTCTCTATGAGGGCCAGGACATCACCACGATGGATGCCCAGCAGCGGCTGGAGTACCGCCGCAACGTGCAGGCGGTCTTCCAGGACCCCTTCGGCGTCTACAACCCCTTCTACCGGGT
>DAOUEM010000059.1:0-15243 GCA_034430555.1 Anaerolineae bacterium
GCGCCGGCTGGCTGCTCGCCAGGATTTGCAGCCGCCCGATCTCACGGCCCAATAACGGCTGGCGTTCCTGGTAATCCGTGGAGAGCAGCTGATCGTGGATCAAGCCGGTTCCCATGATCGAGTGGTACCAGCGCCGTTCCTTCTCCGGGAAGGCGGGCAACTGCTCTTCGACATGGCGCATCAACTCCAGGATGGCGGTTACCTGCAGCAGCCCGTAATGAATCGCCTGGCGCAGGTCTTGCTCATCGGCGGGGGGCGGCCCAACCGCCGGCATGTGGCCGATCACCGATTTCAGCGCATCGTACGTCGTCCAATACTGGGTCACTTCCGCCGGGGTAATCGCCTGGTAGACCAGACGACCGATGTGCAGCAGCGCCTGATGCTGCTGACCGCGCAGCGTATCTTTTTCGGGCGACAGGTCGTCCATCGCATTGTTGAGCAACCACAGCAGGTGCGCAAAAACACGCACGCGCTCGATGGCGGATTGGCTATTGCGCACGGTGTTCAACGTGGCTTGCAGCGCCGCCTGCTCGTCCGGGATGAACGCCTTAAGTTCCGCAATGGCCAGCACGTCTGCCAGGCGGTGGGTTTTAGCGAGCTTTTCCAGGGCCGACCTGCGGATGATATCCCGGTATTTTTCCCGCCGGGGATTGCTGCTCACCCGCCCGTCGAAGGCCTCCACCGAGAAGCCATGCGCGGCCAAGGCGCGCATCGCGGCGGTGGCCCCGTACGGCGTGACCCCAATCGGCGCGTTCAGCAAACTGATGAGGATGGCGGCACTCTCACGGGCGTCCCTACCGGCGGCGATGCGCGCCTGAAAGCGCCTGCGCTGCTGCCAGATCCGGTAGGAAAACCACGGCCACAGTGGCAACCGCAGCCGGCCGATGGTGTAGGTGACCAGCAGGAGCGAGACCAACATGGCGTAGTCCAGGAAGCTGAAGGTATCCACCGAGAGATAGATCACGGTCAGGGCCAGTTCCAGGCCAAAAAATATAGCCACCGCCATCGTCAGCCGGCGCAGCAGGGTAAACATGGCCGAAGCGGTCACAAACAAGACCAGCAGTCCCAGGCCAAAGGACGCCGGTTCGATACCGACCAGACCCTCCAGATGCGCCAGAACATTCAGGACGATGGATACGGCCAGGGCAATGGCCCCGATGATGGCAAAGATGATGTTGACCCGGGTTTCACTGCTGAGCGCTTTGCTCTCGTCGGTGGCCGCCACCGGCTTCGTCTCGACGGTCTCCCGGATGGACTGCGATGTCTGCACGGCCGGGGCCGGACGGGCCTGGTTGTATAACGCAGCCATCAAGCGCGCCACAGCTTCCGGCGTGGGGCCTGCGGTGAGATCCACGTACGGATAGCGGGTCAGCACCTGGGGAATCCGGGTTTTGGCATGCATCAGCACCGGGATGATAGGTTTATCCTGCTCGATGGCCTGGGATAACTCCCACCGACAGCCCTCCGTTTCGACCGATTCCGGCGTCAATACAAAAACGAACGCCTCCGAGTTTTCAATAGCCGACATCACCTGCTGACGCCAGTTCTGCCCCGGCAGCAGCCAGAGGTCGAACCAGGCTTCATGCCCGGCGGAATCCAGGACGTTGACCAGTTCCCGGACGGCCTCGCGATCGACCGTAGAGTGGGAGATGTACAGACGCATAAATCACCTACAAGGTGCAGGACAATGTCGGCGGCGCTCAGTCGGTGGGATGAACAGCATGCGGCTCACGGTTACGTTTTTCACGCGCATAAACGAAATCAGCGAAGGGCTGACAAAACACCTCATTATCCGGGAGGAGCACCCCACGCCGCCGCAGCTCGTCCCAGGTAGCCTCGGCGGCTGTGGTGGTCGGCGTTAACCCCAGCACCTCGCGCAGCACGTTTTTCTGCGCATCGGACTGCGCCTGCCACAACTGACGGAACAGGGTGCGGGCTTTCTGGGCGTAGGCGGTGCGTATCAGGGCTTCGCTCCAGCGCCGATGGCGGGCATCCCACACCAGCGACCCGGCGATCTGGGTCAGGTTGGGGTGGCCGCCGGCCAGCTCCCCCACCAGGGCAACTTCGCGGGGACGCACCTCCCGCCCGGAGCGCTCGAAGGCATCGTGGACCAGGCTCGTCCATTCACGGTCGGGCATCAGGCCCAGGTATATCGTCTCAAATATGTTGTAGAAAGGCGAGGCCAGCCCGCCGCTCTCGGCGAGGGTGCTCAGCTCCTGGGCGGTAGCGACGATCATGCCGATGCGCGTCATCGAGCCAGAAGCGCGCAGCTGCTCGATGAAGTTATCCAGCTCGGCGTGCATCATGACCTGTTCCCACTCGTCCAGGCACAACACCAGCCGGACTTCTTCGATCTCGGCCAGTTCTTCGAACGCCTCCGCCATCACGTTGAGCCTGCCGTCATCCACCTCGCCCCACAGCTGGTGTTTGGTCTGCTTGGCGATTGCCTTCCGCAGAATGCGCATCACCCCGGCTACGGAGTGGGTGCGCACGTCCATCATATCCATGTAAACCACGGCCCAATTGTGGCCGGCAGGAAATAACTGGGGGTAGCGCTTGGCCGCGTAACGCAGCAGCGAGGTCTTGCCCATGCGCCGGTTCGCCACCACCGACACCGATTGCAACTCGCCGCCGATTCGGCCGCGAATCTTGTGGAGCGCGTCGTCCCGTCCAACAAACAAGTCGGGGCGCACGGCGCTGCCGGATACGAACGGATTGATGTCCGGCAGGTCTGACGATGCCTTTTTAGCGGGCCGTGACGTCGATCCCGACTGAGGCCGATCAGACGGGCGGGGGCGGGCAGCCGGTCGTACGGGCGGGGCAGGGGGCGCCGGCTGGAGATCACGCAGGCGCTGGCACAGGGCGTTCCCTTCCGACTCCCAGTCCAGGTAGATGAACACCGGTTCCAGGTCGTCGATAGCCGCGAATGGCAGCGCCTCCGGCTCAAGCTGCACCGGCACCACCGGCACGCCGGCCTCCTGGGCCAGCGCGAGATCTGCTACACGATCGGCCGATCCCTCGGCGGCCAGCGACATCAGGACGAGGACCACGTCGGCCCGCCGGATCAACCGGGTCAGCCGGGCAGCCGCTTCCTCAGCGGCCGGGCGCGTCCGCCCTACCGGGCTGACACTGAAGCCCGCCTGCTTCAAACGAGCCGCCAGCTTCCTGGCCGAATCGGTATCGGCAGCGCTGTGGCTGATGAACACCTTCATAGCTACGGGATCACCGGGTGTGCTCATGGACTCATCTCCCTCTGATAGCCGGGTCAAGGGAATCAGTACCCGCTCGTTGGGGCGAAGCCTGACGGTTAATGGCGCGCGTGGGGTATATCGATCATGCCGGGCGTTGATCTGGCATTCCTGGCCCTGCCATTTCCGGCTAAAGCGGAAGGACGTACCGCCACGTTCGTTGGTGCGCTCTGGAATGGCCTCGTCGAGCAGCAGGGTAACCGTCGCATCGTTGACCGGCAGCGTTTCATCCTCCTCGTCATGCACCATGACCCGCAGCGTATAACGGTCGTCGTTGCTGGTTACATCCTGGTAGGAGAGCAGAATCAGCAGCAGATTCACGCCAAACACCAGGCCCATCGCCACCAGCACGACCCAGAAAAACTGGTCGGAGGAAAGTTTTTCAAAGTTGCTGATAAGGTCGTCGAAGCTACCCTGGGTGAACATGAAGGCAAAAATAAAGGTGCCGGCCAGGACGAGAAAAGCCGCCAATGCCAGGAAGCCCCGGAACTTCTGGGCAAATTCGATTAAGGGTGCCAGGAACTCGCCAAGCTTCCTGACGATGTCCATAATCTTCATCATCAGCGGTGTTTTCCTTCGCTGCAGGCAACGTCAAGTGGAATGATATATCAATATTATAACCAAAAGCCAACGCTGCTTTAATAAAGATCAGACAAATGTCCGGATTTTAGTACTAGGGTACTATCCATATGCTGCCCAAATTGGTCCTGACGCAGTTGAATCCGCCGCGGAGCAAACAGCGGGATAGGTGTGGTGCCCGGCAGTCCAACCAGGAGTATATGCCAGAAACTGCCGTGCAGGAAATGCGCCATAAGGTTGACATCCACCGCATAACATTGTAACATTAGATTGTTATGACATTTCGCCACGCTTGGCCAGCCTGTGTCACGCTGCTCAGCGAGCGGATTGAGCTTCCAACCTCAAAATGGCTGCCAGCCGGGCAGAATCCACCTGCGCCCTTTAGCCAGTGAACCCAGGAATTCTGGATGATTAACCGGCAAAGTCGAGTTCCGTATTATTACCAGCTCTACGAAATCTTGCGGGGTAAAATCACGTCCGGCGAGTGGAAGCCGGGCGACATCATGCCGACCGAGGCCGAACTGCTCGGGCAGTATAACGTGAGTCGCAGCACGGTCCGGCAAGCCATGGATATGCTGGTCAACAACGGCCAGATATACCGGCAGCGGGGCCGGGGGTCCTTCGTGGCGCACCCGACCGTCGAACAAGGCCTGAGCCAGATCATCAGCTTCACCGAAGAAATGCAGCGGCGCGGCATGAATGCCCACACCGAAGTGCTGTCCAGCGGGCTGGTGCTGGCCAGCGCCGAAACCGCCCAGTTTTTGCAGGTCGAACCCGGCGAAGAACTGGCCCGCCTGGAACGCCTGCGTATGGCCGATAATGAGCCGATGAGCATCGAAGAATCGTACCTGGTGCACCGCTACTGCCCCGGCGTCCTGGACCAGGATTACGCAACCGTCCCGCTGCGCGAGATGCTGATGCGGGAATATGGCTTGCGCTGGGCCTACGCCAAACAGACGATCCAGGCCATCGATGCGCCGAAAAAGATCGCCGACAAGCTGGCGATAAAATCCAAAGCCTCCATTCTCTATATCGAGCGCACTTCCTTTACCGAACAAAACACCCCGGTGGAGTTTATCCGATTTTATCACCGGGGTGACCGCTACGTCCTGTATAACGAACTGCAAGGATAGTTGTTCGCCGACGGCCCCGCAGCGGCCATTCACGAAATGGATAATGTCCGAACAATAGACCGCTAGCATATCATGGCTGACCATTAACGACAGCCTGTTTACCCATACCTGTTATGCCATTCAGTCTAGCCGCAGGCCTTATCAGCCCAGGCACCCAGGAGGAGAGCCGTGCGCGAACTAAAAATAGCAACTGGTATCTGGTTTTTGGGCGCAACCAGCGACCGCTTCGTCAAGCAGGGTTACCGCCCCGATATCGGCATTGAAGACCGTTTTAAGCTGGCCGCCGGCATCGAAGGCATCAGCGGCCTGGAAATGCACTACCCCACCGAAGTCACCGACGACAGTTACAAGGACCTCAAGAAGCTGGCGGTCGACCTGGACCTGGAGATCGTCCAGTTCTGCCCGCACCTGTGGGTGGACCCCAAATTCAAGTACGGCCAGTTCACCAACAGCGATCCCCAACTGCGCCAGGCCGCGCTGGACCTGTGCAAGCGCACCACCGATATCGCCCAGCACATGGATGCGCACATCATGGTCTACTGGCCGGCCCAGGACGGCTACGACTACCCCTTCCAGATCGATCACCGGGCGGCGCTGGACGGGCTGGTGGAAAACCTGGCGGCCTGGTGCGACTACATCCCCGAACAGAAGATCGTGATCGAATACAAGGCCTGGGAGCCGCGCTCGCGCATCCTGCTGCCCACCATCGGCCACTGTATGACCATCGTCAACGAGATCAACCGGCCCAACCTGGGCATCAACATCGACATGGGCCACGCCTTCATGATGAAGGAAAACCTGGCCGAATCGATCTCGCTGTGCTGCCGCTACGGCAAGCTGTTCCACACCCACTGGAACGACAATTGGAAGCTGTTCGACGATGACATCATCCCCGGCACCGTCAACCTGTGGGAAACGCTGGAAGCGCTGTTCTGGCTGGACGAGTGGGGCTACGACGACTGGTTCGGCCTGGACCTGTTCCCCTACCGCGAGGACCCGGCCAAGGTCGTCGACCAGGCGGTCAAGAACCTCAAGTTCGGCTACGAACTGCTGGACCGCGTACCGCGCGACGAACTGCGGGCCTGCATGAAGAACTACGATGCGATCCGCATCGTCGAACTGATGCGCCAGATGCTGGGAGGCACGTACTAAAATGGATATCGTGTGCCTGGGAGAACTGCTGGTCGATATGTTCCCGGCGGAAACCGGCCGCCGGCTCACGGAAGTGACCGCCTTCAACCCCAAACCGGGCGGTGCGCCGGCCAACGTGGCCGTGGCCGCGCGGCGCCTGGGCGCGCAGACGGCCTTCATCGGCAAAGTGGGCGAGGACCTGTTCGGTTATCACCTGGCCGAAGTGCTCGCCGACGAACACGTGGAGACGCGGGGCATCCGTTATGATGCGGAAGCGCGCACTACGATGGCGATCATCGCCAAGCCGGACGCGCACACGGCGGAGTTTGTCTTCTACCGCAATCCAGGCGCCGATACCCGCCTGCAGCCCGACGAGCTGGATGTCGAGTTGCTGCAAAATACCAGGGCCTTCCACTTCGGCTCGCTGAGCCTGACCGATGAGCCGGTCCGCAGCGCGACCTACGAAGCAGTCCGCATCGCCGGGGAAGCCGGGGCGCTGCTCTCCTACGACGTGAACTACCGCCCCACGCTGTGGTCCAACCCGGACGACGCCTTGCGCGCCGCCCAGGACATGGTGCCGCGCGTGAACCTGCTCAAGGTCAACGAGACCGAGCTGGCCCTGCTGGCCGAAGTAGACAGGGTAGAGGCGGACCAGGCGGTGCTGGACACGGCGGCGGATATCCTGCTGGCGAAAGGGCCGGAGCTGATCATCGTCACCCTGGGCCAGCATGGCAGCTACTTCCGCTGTGCGGCGGGCAGCAGCTTCATCCCGCCCTTTGTGGTGGAAACGGTCGATTCGGTCGGCTGTGGCGATTCGTTTATCGCCGCGCTGCTGACCCAGATCGTGGTGCCTCACAGCGACTGGCACGAAGCGCTGACCGTGGAAACCATGCAGACGGCGATGCGTTACGCCAACGCGGCGGGCGCGTTAACGGCGACCAAACAGGGCGTCATTCCCGCCCTGCCCACGTCGGCCCAGGTAACCGAATTTCTGAGCACTCATTGACAGGCAACGGAGTATTTCATGAGCCCACCGCAAGCGAAGGATATCCAGGAACTCAAGGAACTGGCCCGGCAAGTCCGGCTGGACATCCTCGAATCGACTACCAAAGCCGGGTCGGGGCACCCCTCCAGCTCCTTCTCGTCGACCGATATCGCCGTGGCCCTGTACTTCGGCGGCATCCTCAACTACCGTCCGGATGAGCCGTGGTGGCCGGAACGCGACCGCTTCATCATGAGCAAAGGGCACGCCGCGCCGCTGCTGTACGCGATCCTGTCGCGGGCGGGCTACTTCCCGGTGGAAGAACAATGGCGCCTGCGCGAGATCGACAGCCCGGTGCAGGGCCATCCCATCCAGGGTTTGATGCCCGGCGTGGAAGCAACCACCGGTTCGCTGGGGCAGGGACTCTCGCTCGGCATCGGTCACCTGCTGGCCGCCCGCCTCAACGGCTACGACTACCGCGTGTACGTCCTGCTGGGCGACGGCGAATGTGAAGCCGGCCAGATATGGGAAGCGGCCATGGCGGCCTCCCACTTCAAAACGGGCAAACTGCACGCCATCCTGGACTACAACAAGTACCAGGAAACCGGCCCGATCAGCCGCGAGATGGCGCTGGAACCGCTGGTGGACAAGTGGCGCAGCTTCGGCTGGTACGTGGCGGAAGCCGACGGGCACGATATCGAAGACCTGCTCGCCAAACTGCGGCTCGTACAGCGGCAGGAAGCGACGGGCAAGCCGTCGATCATCATCGCCCACACGGTAAAGGGTAAAGGCGTCAGCTTCGTAGAGGCCGACTACACCTTCCACGGGCGGGCGCTGAAACCGGACCAGGCCGAAAAGGCACGGGAGGAGCTTATCCATGCGGCTGGGTGAGAAAGCGGGACTGAAACCCGCCAAACCCTTACGAGATATCTTTGGCGAGGCGCTGCTGGAACTGGCCACGGCCAATCCCAAAGTCGTGGTCTTCGACGGCGACCTGGGCAATTCCACCAAGGCCGAGACGGTGCGCCACGCCTTCCCGGAGCGCTTCTTTAACATCGGCATCGCGGAAAGCAACCTGGTCGGGATCGGGGCGGCCTTTGCCGCCTGCGATTTTATCCCGTTCATCGTGAGCTTCTCCTCCTTCCTGTTGTGCAACGCCTACGACCAGATCCGGCTGTCGGTCGGCATCTCCAACATCAACGCCAAGATCGTGGGCAGTCACGGCGGCATCACGCTGGGCAAAGACGGCCCGACCCAGATGGGCATCGAGGACCTGGCCCTGATGGGCGGCATGCCCACCTTCGTGATCCTGGTCCCCGGCGATCCGACCTCGATGAAAAAGGCGGTCTTCGCCACGGCGGCCCATGAAGGCCCGGTCTTCCTGCGGTCCAGCCGCATCGCCATGCCCTACATCTACGCGGAGGACGACTGCCCCTTCGAAATCGGCAAAGCTAACATCGTGCGCGAGGGCAGCGACGTCACGATCATCGGCTGCGGCATGATGGTGGCCGCCGGGCTGGATGCCGCCGCCGTCCTGGCGGAAGAGGGCATTGAGGCCCGCGTGCTGGACTTCCACACCATCCGCCCCATGGACGTCGACGCTATCGTCAGCGCGGCCCAGGACACGGGCGCCATCGTCTGCGCGGAGGAGCACCTGCTGCAAGGCGGCATGGGCAGCAACATCGCCCGTGTGGTCGCCGCCAATGCCCCGGTACCGATGCGCTTCGTCGGTCTGGACGACACTTACGTCGAATCGGCGGACCCGAACGACCTGCTGGTCAAGTACCACCTGACCGCGGACGACATCTGCGCCGCCGCGCGGGAAGCGGTCGCCGCCAAGACGGCCAGCGCGGTCAAGGGATAAATGCCAATGCTGCATGAGGAACTGCTAAAGCGGGAAGCTGACGGCAATCCCATCCGGGTGGCGGCCAGCGCCAAAGCCTGGATGGGCAGCGGCTTCGTGACACAGATGGCGAACACACCCGGCATGACGATCAACGTGCTGGCCAACGCCGACCCGGGCGAAGCCATCGCCATGTTCGCCGCGACCGGTGTCGATGCCGCCGACATCGTGGAAGCGGAGGCCGTCGGCCCGGCCATGGACGCCCTGCGCGCCGGCAAACGCGTGGTTACGCCGTCGCTGGTGCTGCCCGCCCAGCTGGAAGCGGTAGACATCGTCACCGACGTGACGTGGTCGCCGGCCACCGGCGCGGCAGTGGCCTACCACTGCATCGAACACGGCAAGGACGTGGTGCTGGTCAACATCGAAGCCGACGTGACGGTAGGCCGGATGCTCAACCGGCTGGCAAAAGAGAAAGGCGTGCTCTACAGCGTATCCTCCGGCGACGAGCCGGGCTGCCTGATGGAGCTGTACGATTTCGTGCGCTGCATGGGCATGGAAGTGATCGTGATCGGCAAGGGCAAAAACAACCCGCTCAACCCGGCGGCCAACCCGGACACGGTCGCCGAAGCCGCCGCCCGCGTGGATAAGGACGCCTTCCAGACGGCTTCCTACGTGGACGGCACCAAGACGATGTTCGAGATGTCCTGCGCCGCCAACGCGACGGGCTGCCTCCCCAGCCGGCGCGGCATGACCGGCCCGAACGCCACCCTGGACACCATATCGGAAATCTTCGCCTTGCAGGAAGATGGCAGCACAACGCCCTTCCCAGGTGTGGTAGACTTCGTACAGGGTAGCGCAATGGCGGGCGGCGTGTTCGTCACCGTGCGCGTGCCCGACCCGCGAATCCGGGACGATCTGAACTATCTCAAAGTCGGCAAAGGCCAGTACTTTACGTTCTTCCGGCCCTACCACCTGTGGTTCATCGAGGCGCCGATCTCCATTGCACGCGCCCACCTCTACCGCCAGACCACACTGGTGCCGCTCGACAGGCCTATCGCCGACGTGATGACCGTCGCCAAGCGCGCCCTGAAACCCGGCGAAATCCTGGACGACTTCGGCGGATATACCACCCACGGCGTGATGGACCGCGCCGAGGCCGCCCGCGCCGAACAGGCCCTGCCCATCGGGCTGGCGCCGGGCGCGACCGTCGCCAGGCCGGTGGCTGCCGGCGATATTGTCACCTGGGATGATGTGCAGCTGGACGAAACCAGTATCGTCGTCAGGCTGCGCCGCCAACAGGACGCCCTGGAAAATTGACACGCTGGTTCTGCCAAGTTTAGTTCAGGAGGAGAAAAGCGATGCGTATTGGTGTATTTACAGCCCTGTGGGGCAACCTATCATTCACCGAGGCCCTGGACAAAGCCAAGGCCGCCGGCCTGACCGCGGTCGAGATCGGGGCGGGCGGTTATCCGGGCGATCCCCACTGCC
The DNA here is from genome assembly GCA_034430555.1 of Anaerolineae bacterium. Classification (GTDB taxonomy): domain Bacteria; phylum Chloroflexota; class Anaerolineae; order Aggregatilineales; family Ch27; genus DAOTXK01. The sequence goes on from DAOUEM010000059.1 coordinate 10,405, forward strand.
CGGTAGCCGACCTGCTGGCCAGCCAGGCCAAACGCGACGAATGGCTCGGTCAGATCACGGCACGCGGCCTGATGCTTTCCGCGCTGAGCGTGCACAACAACCCGGTTCACCCGGACAAAGCTATCGCCGCGGAAGCGGACAAAGTCATCAAGGACGCTGTCAATCTGGCGAAGCTGCTGGGAGTGCCGGTGGTGAACGGCTTCTCCGGGCTGCCGGCGGGTTCGGCCAGCGACACGATGCCCAACTGGGTCACCTGCCCCTGGCCGCCGCACTTCCTGGAAATATTGGACTACCAGTGGAACACGGTCACCATCCCCTACTGGAAGGAAACGGCCAGATTCCTCGACGATAACGGGATCAAGTTTGCCTTCGAGATGCACCCCGGCATGCTGGTCTACAACGTCGATACGCTGCTGCGACTGCGCGAGGCGGGGGGCGATGCCCTGGGCTGCAACTTCGACCCCAGCCACCTGTGGTGGAACGGCGTGGACCCGGTGGAAGCGATCCGCGCCCTGGGCGACGCCATCTATCACGTGCACGGCAAGGACGTGTACGCGGACCCGGTCAACGTGCGCGTCAACGGCTGCAACGACAACAAGCCCTACGGTAAGATACCGGAGCGCTCGTGGACCTTCCGCAGCATCGGCTACGGCCACGGCCTGAAGGACTGGAAGGACATCATGAGCGCCTTCCGTATGATCGGCTACGACTACGTGGTGTCCATCGAGCACGAAGACGCTCTGATGTCCGCCGACGAGGGCCTGGCGAAGGCCATCGCCACGCTGCAAGAAGCGGTGATCTTCGAACAACCAGGAGAGATGTTCTGGGCATAATCAAAGCCTGCCGCGGGCAGCAGGCGCGTAACGCGTGCGAATTCTATGCATTCGATGCCTTACCAGGCCCGCCGCAGTGACTCGCGTGGATCACATCGGGTAATAGGAGCTAAACATGCGCGACCTCAAGGTCTCGGTTGGGGTGTGGTTTCTGGGCGCGGTCGGCGATCGTTTTGTGAAGCAAGGCTACCGGGCCGACAGAACAATTGAAGAGCGTTTTAAGCTGGCAGGCAGCATCGAAGGGGTGAGCGGCATCGAAATGCATCACCCGACCGAAATCTCGGATGAGACGGCTAAACCGCTCAAGCGGCTGGCGGATGACCTGGGTCTCGCCATCGTGATGGTCACGCCGCACCTGTGGGTCGACCGACGCTTCGCTTTCGGACAGTTCAGCCATCCGGATGCAAAAGTCCGCCAGGAGGCGCTGGACTTCGCCAAGCACACGATGGACATCGCACACGAGATAGAAGCAGAATTCGTGTGTTACTGGCCGGCGCAAGACGGCTTTGAGTACCCGTTTCAGATCGACTACCGCCAGCGGCTGGACGATCTGGCAGACGGGCTGGCCGCCTGGGCCGATCACAACCCGGATCAAAAGATCGTTGTGGAGTATAAGGCGTACGATCCGCGCGCGCACATCATGCTGCCCACTGTCGGGCAATGCGTGGCCCTGCTCAACGAGATAAACCGGCCCAACCTGGGCATCAACATCGAAACCGGGCATGCGCTGATCATGAAGGAGTGGATGGCGGAGACGTTTTCGTTCTGCTGCCGCTACGACCGGTTGTTCCATACCCATTGGAACGACAACTCTAAAATGTTTGACGACGACCTGATGGTCGGCACCGTCAATTTGTTGGAAACCATGGAGCTGCTCTTCTGGTTGGATGAGTGGGGTTACGACGGCTGGTTTGGCCTGGACCTGTTCCCCTACCGCGAAGAGCCGGAACTGGCCGTGAAGGAGAGCATCCGCAACATCCAGTTCGCTTACGAGTGCCTGGAGCGGGTGCCACGCCAGGAGTTGGCGGAGGTTTTCCAGACCTCGGACGCCATCAAAGCCGTGCAGCTTGTGCGTCGGATGTTGGGCAGCGCAAGCTAGAGATATCGGCGTCAGGCAGAATCCGTCTGATGCCATGGACAAGGATAAACACGTGTTCGTACCGTCCAGCCAGTTGTTCAAAGCAGCCTACGGCCGGTTTGCCCTGGGGGCCTACAGCGTCAACAACATGGAGCAAATCCTGGGGTTGATGCAAGGTAATGCCCAGGCCCAGGCCCCGTTCATCCTGGCGATCTCGCGTAAGGCGCGGGCCTATGCCGGTCCGCACACCCTGGACAGCATCGTGCGCCTGGCAGCGGACGCCTACCCGGAGGCGATCTTGGCCGTCCACCTGGACCATGGCGACGAGGTCACCTGTTATAATGCCATCGAGTCGGGCTTCTACACCTCGGTCATGATCGACGCCTCGCACTACCCCTTCGAGGAAAACGTCGCCATCACGCGGCGGATCGTCGAGCGGGCGCGCGAACTGGGCGTCAGCGTCGAGGCGGAACTGGGCACGCTGGGTGGGGTTGAGGACGACATCCGGGTGGACGAAAACCACGCCCACCTGACCGACCCGGCCCAGGCCGCCGAATTCGTGGCGCGTACCGGCATCACCAGCCTGGCAGTCGCCATCGGCACCAGCCACGGGCCGTACAAGTTCGCGGCCAACCAGGGTTTGCACCTGGAACGGCTGGCGGCCATCCAGGACAGACTGCCCGGTTTTCCGCTGGTGCTGCACGGGGCGTCCTGCGTCCCGGAGGAAGAGGTGGTTCGCATCAACGCGGCGGGTGGGGCGCTGGCGGAAACGGCGCAGGGCCTGAGCGAGGCGGATATCCCGCGCACGGTGCCGCTGGGCATCACCAAGATCAACATCGACACCGACTGCCGCCTGGTATGGATGCGCGTGCACCGCGAGTTCTTCCGCGATCACCCGGCAGGCCTCGACTTCCGGGAACCGGGCCAAACGTTCATGCAGGCCTACGCGGAACTGGTCGCCCGCCGCAGTACAGTGCTCGGCTCCGCCGGGCAGCTGGCGGCGGTGCGCGCGGCCCTGGCCCCGGCGACCGAGTAGCTGGCGATCAGGTCACTACAGCTGGAGTCAGCCTGGCCCTGGCCAGGTCGGAGGCCGGGCTGCGATATACCGAAGATGATGGCCCAGGAAAGCAAAGGGAGGTGCCAAAACAGTCATCGAAAAAGGATTCCGTTTTAACACACGCAAAATCACGCAAGCTTGCAGTTTTAGGTTTTGAGGAGGAGATCTACATGTTGAAGAGGGCCGTATTTGTGCTCTTGATCGCGGTGGTCGCGTTCGGCCTGGTCGGCCCGGCGCCTACCACTGTCGCGCAGGAACTTCCTGAACTGTCGATTATCTGGTTCGCCTGGCCGCCCTGCGATGCGCTGACCGAACTGGTCGCCGGCTACGAGGACGCCAACGTTACCGTCAACTGCATCCCGATCGGCCAGTGGCACGACCAGATCTTCACCGACTTCGCGGCCCAGGGCGGCGCAGACCTCCCCATCGTGGACAGCCAGTGGACTGGCGAGGCCGTACAGGGTAGTCACATCATGGACCTGACCGAGTTCATGGAAGAAAACCTGCCGATGGATGACTACATCCCCGCCGCGCTGGCGGCTTACGGTGAGTACCCGGCCGGCAGCGGCACCTACTACGGCGTGCCCGCCATGACCGACGTGCAGTTGATGATCTACCGGGCGGACCTGTTCGAGGAAGCCGGCTTCGAGGCTCCCGAGACCTGGTCCGAACTGCTGGAGCAAGCCCAGTACTTCAAGGAGTCGGACGTCATCGACAACGGCTGGGTGTGGTTCTGGTGCGGCACCGAGGCCTGCCTGGATGTGCTGCAAAGCGCCTGGAACCAGATCGGCTGGTCGTTCGGCGGCGAGCTGTGGGACCCCGAGACTTACACGGTCGAGGGCGTGCTCAACAGTGAAGAAAACGTGGCCGCCGTCGAATACGCGGCGGCACTGTACCAGACCGGCCCCGAGGGCGCCGGCAACTACCAGTATGGCGACGTGATTGACGCCATCTGCAATGGCACCGCCGCCATGACGGCGATCTGGGTCGGCATTCTCCCCAGCTTCCAGGACCCGGAGTCCTGCGCGCAGGCCGAAAACCTGGCCTACGCCGTCACGCCGGGAGAAGTCGAACACATCCTCCAGCTGGGTGGTATGGGCATGAACGTCAGCTCCTACGCTGAGGATCCGGAAGCCGCCCTGGACTTCCTGTCCTGGTTCCAGTCCGACGACGTGCAGCTGGAGTGGGTAAGCCTGGGCGGCTACAGCGCCCGCGAGAGCATCCTGGCCTCCGACGAGTTCCAGACTGCCGCGCCCTACAATCCACTGTTCGCCGAAGCCTACGCGCTGGTTAAGGACTTCTGGAACGTACCCGAATACATCGACATGCTGATCGTGCAGGGCCAGTACCTGAACCTGGCGATCGTGGGTGAGATGGACGCGCAGGAAGCGCTCGACGAGATCGCTGCCGCGCATCAGGCCATCCTGGATGAAGCGTATCCGGACGGCCCGCCCCAGTAAACGCTTGAGAGCGGGAGGTGGGCGGCGGCAGGTCTCGCTGCCCACCTCCACCGAAAAATGCCTGTTTCGACCTGCCTGAACCCGGTCAGCCCGGCCCGACATCGGCAGTTCACCTGGAGGTCTCCATTGGCAGAACATTCATATGAAGCCCCCTCGGATAAAACGACCTCAGCAGCCGGCCAATCGCGCCTGCGCCTGCGCTTTACCTGGCTGACCGATCACCGGTTAGCCGGGGCCTTCCTCACGCCGACGATGGTCCTGCTGCTGCTGATGAACATCTTTCCGCTGATCTGGTCGTTATATCTGAGCTTTACCAACTACAACGTGAACGAAAACCCGGACTGGACCAGCGCCAACTGGATCGGCCTCGAAAACTACGCCGACCTGCTGGCCGACCCGACATTCTGGGAG
>DAOUEM010000060.1:0-1607 GCA_034430555.1 Anaerolineae bacterium
ACGTCGCGGATTTCGGCCAGGTTACGCGGCTGATACACAGCCAATGCGGTTTCGGTCATGATGTTCCTCCTCGTTTTTTTCTTCATCTTTCCAGACGGTTCTCACTTCCCAGATGTCCGGGTCCGGTATCTCCCGCCGCTCCATGTCGGGACCGAGCACGTAAATCACGGCCTCGTGCGCGATCACTTCGAAGCCCGGCGTGGGGAAACCGGACAGGTAGTCGTAGGCTGCCTGGATGACATCGGGAGGAGCGGTGCTAACGGGGGGTATCTCGCCATAGTGATATGGCATGCAAAGGTCCTTTCTATGCGGTCGGTACTCCTCCTCTGGCCAGGGTCAATCGAAGTGCCGCAGCAGCAGCGCCCGCGCTTCTCCGGACGCCACCGCCGCGCCGCTCAGGGTGATCAGCTCGATGTCCAGAGCGGCGGCGGTCTCGGCCAGCGCCCGGTCGCGAGCGTGGGTGCGGGTATCGAAGACCGGGTGTTCGGGGTCGTGAAACGGGCCGTGCACCTGGACGAACGTGGTGCGCCCGTTCTGCACCGTGAAGTCCGGTATCCACCAGGAGCCGCTGCCGTTGGGGTCGAAAGGGGTTTGTGTCTCGAAGGTGATACCCGCCTCCTCCAGCCACCGGCGGACGGTCTGTTCCGGCTGCGAGGGATGCTGGCGCTGCCATTCGGCCAGTTTCTCGATCAGGGTCTCGCGGTTGCCGGGGTTGCCCCAGGCCGCCTGCCAGCCGCGTTTGCCCGCTTCGCTGGCCTGGCACCGCTTGCAGGGCGTGTCGCGCGTGGCGTCGTGGGCTTTGAGGTAGGACTGATGGCCGCACGCGCACCGCACGGCGTAGGCGGTATGTCTGCGCCGCCGTTTTTTGCCACGCGTGATCAAACGGCGGTCGTCCCAATCGACCGTGCGGTTGCTCAGCCGCAGCACACCCTTGCGTTCATTCAGGGGCGGGGGTTTCATCGTCACCTCCACAACGACAAAGCCGGGTCTGCGCCCGGCCTCTGTCTGCAAGTGTTACATGATGTTGCGGCTAGACCGGCAGCTCGACTGCTTCCGGCTGCGGCTCCGGTTCTGCCGCTTTCTCCTGCTCGCCGGCCATGGCCTCGATCACGGCCAGCGTCATCTGGCAGTCGGCCACGGCATCGTGGGCATCCTGGTCTGGCTCTATACCGAGCTGCCGGCAGGCAACCGTCAGCTTCTGCCAGGTGAAGGATCGATGGTAGGTATTCCAGACTCCGTGGTAACGCGCGTACGCCACCATCGCGCACTGGTAGTCGGCTTCGATGGGCGCCAGGTCGTGCAGCCCACACACGTAACGCAGTCGCCCCTCGTCGAACCGCCGGTTGTAGATCACCACGGTCTTGCCCTGCAGGGCAGACAACTGCTCGTACACCGCAGGAAACGCCGGCGCGTCCTTCACCCGTTCGTCGTCGATGCCCGTCACGCCGGCCGCACCCGGCTCGATGGAAACGGTGGGTTTGACCAGCGTGTTGATGACCGTCTCGCCGTCCTGGTTGATGACGCCAAGCTGGCAGATTTGAGCCGTGTGCCCGAGGCCGGTGGTTTCCAGGTCAAGAATGTAAAACTCGTCCTGGTCGAGCAGTCGT
>DAOUEM010000061.1:0-9960 GCA_034430555.1 Anaerolineae bacterium
CAACAGTAGTGGTGTACATTGAGCGGGAAATGTCCCTTTCTCCGGGCCTGCAAACCTACATGGACAATCATGAATTTGAGGAATGCCAGCTACTGAACGTCCTGCATTTCACCATACACGTTCTGCGTGAAGTGTGCCCGGAATGAACAGTGACGTGCGGCCTCTATTTCGCCGATTATTCCCGTTTGGGAATACAATAAGGAGCCATATGGCATGACAGACAACCGATTGCAGCGACTGGCCGACGTGCTGGTCAACTACTCGACGACGGTGCAGCCCGGCGAATGGGTGGGCATCCTGGGCGACGTGCTGGCCCTGCCGGCCCTGCGCGAGGTGTACCAGGCCGTGCTGCGCGCGGGCGGTAATCCCCAGGTGAAGCTCAGCGACGAGTTCATGAGCCGCCACTTCCTGCGCGAGGCCAGCGACGAGCAGATCGCCTGGCTGGACCCCACGGAGTCGCTCTACTACGAGCAGGCGGACGTCTACATCCGGGTGGGCAGCAGCACCAACACCCGCGCCATGACCGGCATCGCCCCGCAGCGCATCCAGCAGCTCAGCAAAGCCCGCAGCGCCTGGCTGGACAGCCGCCTCTCCCGCGCCGCCCGCGGCGAGATGAAGTGGGTCGGGGCGTGGTACCCCAACCAGGCCAGCGCCCAGGAAGCCAACATGAGCCTGGAAGAATACGCGGACTTCGTTTACGGGGCCTGCTTCTGTGACCTGGAAGACCCCATCAGCGAGTGGCAGGCGCTCTACGACATGCAGGCGCGTAAGATCGACTGGCTGGCCGGCAAGCAGCACGTCACCTGCCGGGGGCCAAACGTCGACCTCACGCTGTCCATCGAGGGACGCATATGGGCAAACGCCGGCGGCACCGCCAACATGCCCAGCGGCGAAATCTTCACCGGCCCGGTGGAAGATTCCGTGAACGGCTGGGTGCGCTTCGACTACCCCTCCATCGCCGGGGGGCGGGCCGTCTCCGGGATCGAGCTGCGCTTCCAGGATGGCCGGGTGGTGGAAGCCAGCGCCAAAGAAAACGAGGACCTGCTGCTGTCCCGCCTGGATACCGACGCCGGCTCGCGCTACCTGGGCGAGTTCGCCATCGGCACCAACTTTGGCATCCAGCGCTTCACGGGCAACATCCTGTTCGACGAGAAGATCGGCGGCACGATCCACATGGCCATCGGGCGCGGCTACGAGGAAACCGGCAGCAAAAACAAGAGCGCCGTGCACTGGGACATGATCTGCGACATGCGCACCGACAGCGAAATCCGCGTGGACGGCGACCTGTTCTACCAGAACGGCCAGTTCACAGTGGAATAGGTGGAATAAACCACGGAAAACCTCACGGGGCGGTCGTGGTGATCGCCCCGTTTCAAGTTGTGGGGGTAACTCTACCAGGCAGACTCATGGACGACCACGCCCGGCCCTGGTCGTGAGCGGCCCGCCCGCGTATAATCCTCCCCGAACCCGTCTCCCTGGTGAAAGCGCCCGCCGCCCATGACCCGCCTGCTGTACGTCGTCAACATCCCGCGTTTTTTTGTCTCCCACCGGCTGCCGCTGGCCCTGGCCGCCCGCGAGGCCGGTTACGATGTCCATGTTGCCACTTCTGATGCCGACCGCGCCAACATCGCCCGTATCCAGGAAACCGGCCTGCCATTTCACCCGCTGCCGCTGGCCCAGCACGGCACCAATCCACTGGCGGAGTTGGGCACGCTGCGGGCCATCACGCGGCTGTACCGGACGCTAAAACCGGACCTGGTGCACCACGTCAGCATCAAGCCGGTGATTTACGGCGGGATCGCGGCGCGGCTGGCCGGGGTGCCGGGCGTGGTCGGTGCGGTGAGCGGCACCGGCTACGTCTTCACCAGCGGGGACCTGAAAGCCCGCTTGCTGCGGCTGCTGGTCAGACCGGCCTACCGGATCGCGGTGGGTTACGGTCCGACGCGCCTGATCTTCCAGAACCCGGACGACCGCGCCCTGTTCGTCCGGCTGGGCCTGGTCGACGCGGCACGCGCCCTCCTGATCCGCGGCTCCGGCGTAGACACGGACAATTTTTCACCGGCGCCAGAAAAAGACGGTGTGCCGGTGGTGCTCTTCGCGGGGCGGCTGCTGTGGAAAAAGGGCATCGGCGAATTCGTGGAGATCGCCCGCCGGCTGGGCAATTCGGCCCGCTTCGTGGTGGTGGGTTACGCGGAGCCGAGCAGCCCCGACGCCGTGCCACCCGATCAACTTGCGGCGTGGCAGGACGAGGGCCTGATCGAAACCTGGGGGCGGCGCGACGACATGCCGGACGTCTTCGCGGCGTCGCACGTAGTGTGCCTGCCGTCGACCTATGGCGAGGGTGTACCCAAGGTACTGATCGAGGCGGCGGCCTGCGGGCGGGCCATCGTCACCACCGACACGCCCGGCTGCCGCGAGATCGTGCACCACGGCGAGAACGGGCTGCTGGTCCCGCCGGGCGACCTCGAGGCGCTGGCCGAGGCCGTGCGGCGGTTGGTATCGGATGCGGACTTGCGGCGTCAGATGGGCGTGCGGGGGCGGGAGATCGCGCTGGAAGGATATTCGCTTAAGCAGGTGGTGGCGGAGACGTTCGCGGTGTATGAGGAGCTGCTCCAACAAAAGAACTAGAGGTGCTCCTCCAAAAATGCTGTCACCCGCGCGTAATAAGCATCCGGGTCGCGGGTGTAGGCGTCGCGATGGCCCGCGCTGGGCACGATCCACAGGTCCGCGCTTGCGCCGACTCTGGCCGCCAGCCGCCGCGCCGACGCCGTCGAGACGAACGGATCATCTTCCCCGTGGATGAACAACACCGGGCACCTCACGCGCCCCGCCCAGCGGATCGGGTTGGCCGCCGGAATCGGGGTGCCCGCCCGCAGGGAGGCCGTCCACAGCATGGCCAGGGCCACCGGCCCCACCAGGAAACCCGGTATCCCCTTGAGCCGGCCCAGCCCGACGATGGCATCGCGCAGCACGCGGATGGTGCCGTCGGCTACCACGGCGGCAGCGCGCGAATCCTGGGCGGCGGCCATCAGGGCCAGGCCCGCCCCCATGCTGAAGCCCACCAGCCCGACCCGATCGATACCTTTCTCCGCCTGGAGCCAGTCCAGCGCGCCGCGCACATCCAGCACTTCCCGCGCGCCAAAGGTGACCTGCTGCCCACCGCTGGCCGTCTCGCCGCCGCCGTGCGCCCGCAGATTAAACAGCAGCACGTGGAACCCGGCCTTGGCCAGGGCCGCCGCCTGGGCGGTATCGCCGTCCATACTGCCGTTATGCCCGTGGCAGATGACCAGCGTCCGGCCGTTGGCCCGCGGTGGGTGAATCCACCAGCCCCGCAGTGGGAGGCCATCGCGGCTGGGGAAGGCGGCATCTTCATAAAACAGGTCGTAGTTGGCGGGGGAATCGGCGGGGTCGGGTGCCCGGCGGCGCAGCAGCACCGTGCTGCCCAGCCAGCCGGCCACGCCCAGGGCGGCCACGCCCAATAAACCGGCCAGCATAAATACTCGCCCGGCAAAAGGTGAACCGGCGGCCGGCACGGCGTGTTGGTCGGGCAAGGCGGCGTTCCTACTCGGCGCGCAGGCGATCGAGGTAAGTCACCAGCGTAGGCGCCACCCGCTCCGCCGGTACCGTGACCTTTTCTTCCGTGACCGGCACGTTCCTGGCGCGCAGGCTGATGGTATACTGGCCGGGGCTTTCCCACCAGAAGTAGATAGGCCGTTTGCCCGGCAGCTCGAACACCAGGTGCAAAAACTCCAGCGTCACCGGGACATCGCGCAGATCGGGGTGCTCGCGGATGTGCGGGATAATATCCAGCGTGCCGCGCGCCACGGCATCGCCGCCCTCCGCTGGCGGGGCATCGATGTACACCTCAAACATTTGTATGATGGCATCCCAACGCGTGAGTGACATGAACCATTCCCTTCTTCTATAATATGGTCTCGCCGGTTATCTCGCTTCGCCCTCGCCCGGCTCAGCGGCGGAACGGGTCCTGGCCAGGAACGGGTCCTGGGCCAGAAAGGCCTCCAGCATGATATGTTTCTTCTCCAGCGGCACGCCGATCGCCGCGCCATCCCCATAATCGGAGAGGATGAAGCCACCATCGGGCGCGGCCCAGTGTTCCAGCAGCAGGGCCACCTCGGCGCGGATGGCGGCGGCGTCCTCGTGCGGCAGCGTGGCCTGGATATCGCATAACGACTCGAAACACACGCGTCCCCGAAACTGCGCGCCGATAGCCTCGATGCCCAGCGCGCGCGGCTGCTGCAAATTGAGCGAGTCCACGCCGATTTCCAGCAGGCTCTCCAGAATGGCGTTCACCCGGCCGCAGGAATGCATCCAGACGTGCCAGCCCTGGGCATGGATGGCCTCGAAGAGGCGCTTGTAACGCGGCTTGAAGAATTCGTCCCACAGCGCCGGGCTGACGAATAACGCCTGCTGCGTGCCCCAGTCGTCGGTGAAGGTCAGGCCGTGAATCTGGCCGGGGAAGCGGCGGCCGATGTTCTTGATGATCGCCAGGTCGGTGGCGACGATCCGGTCGGCCAACGCCTCGACCCGCTCCCGCTCCATCACCAGGTCCAGCATCAGGTTCTCAAAACCGCGCAGGCTGTGCATCCGCTCGAACAGCAGCATGAAGATCGAGGTGGTGATATAGCGGTCCTCGGCCCCGGCGAAGCGCGCTTCCATGCCCGCGTAAAAGACCGGGTCGTCGGGATCGGGCCAGCGGTAGGAGTCCAGCGCCGACCAGTCGGCCAGCGGGTGACCCTTCACCTGCCCCATGTTGGCGACGTCGGAGCGCGCCCAGCCACAGCCCCACTCGTCGACGGTCTCGGCCTGGGCGTGGTCGCCGGTGCCGATCTGGTTCCAGCCGACGTAGTGAGTATCGCACATGCCCAGCGATTCGAAACGCACCGGCAGGCGGTCCGGCCCGTCGAATTCGAGGGCGCGGCGCACCACTTCATAGGGAGTCTGGGGCATCATACCTCCTCAAAGCAGGGCATCAAACGGCAGCACCGCGTGGACGCCCAGCGTGCCATTCGCGATCTGCGTGATGCGCATGTCCACCACCACGCTGGCAATGGCCAGCGCCTCCGTGCGCCCCATGCCGTACAGCTCGCCCATCAAGTCCAGCATGGCCTCCAGGGCGATAAAGGTCGCCTCCTGCAAATCCTCGTGAAAACCGAAGGTCAGCCAGCCGGCGGGCGTATGGGCGCGCGGCGTGGTGATCGCCAGGTTTTCGTGGACGGTCAGGGTCAGGTCGGCCACGTCCATAGGACACTCGATGGCCGTGTGACTGACCTCGCCGTCGCCCTGGGCGGCGTGTCCATCGCCGGTGGAAAACAGCCCGCCCGGCACGGCGATCGGCAGGTAAAGCGTGCTGCCGGCCACCAGTTCCTTGCAGTCGATGTTGCCGCCGGAGACGCGCGGCGGTCCGGTCGGGTGAAGGCCCGGCTCGGCGGGGGGCATTCCCAATACGCCCAGAAAAGGCCGCAGCGCCACCGTATGGCCGTACTGATCGCGCCCGATCAACGCCTCCGGATCGAGCGCCCAGATGAGCAGGTGCTCCGCCTCTTTGGCCGTGATCCCCAGCCGCTCGTTGATCGGCGAGGGCCAGCCGCCGGCCACGTTCCAGCCGAAGGTGCCCACCCGCAGCGCCTCGACGCGCACGGCCAGCGTCTGCCCCGGTTCCGCCCCGCGGATGAACACCGGTCCGCACAGGGCATGGCCGGCATCACGCTCCGGATCGCCCGGCTCGAACTGGCGGCGGGGCACGCCGGGGGCGGTGTGCGCTTCCAGGCCCCAACCGGCGTCCAGCGTGCGGAAGCGGATCGTATCCCCCGAGTCGATGGTCAGTACCGGCGGCAGCTCACAGGAAAACACACCGTGAAGAGTCTCGCGCACCGGTTCAATCGTGTGAGTGGCCATCAGGCAGCGCTCTCCTGGTGTGTGGCGGTCGGTCAGCGGGCAAAGGCGCGGAACGGGTTCTCATGTGTGACCTGGCGGATGGTGGCTTCGTCGAGGCCGGCCTGGCGCATCTTCGGCAGGAAGACCTCGCTCAGGTAGGTGAACGGCTTCGGCACGCCGCCGCCCGGCTGGGCCGGGTCGTACCAGCCGCGGTCGTGGCTGAGCATCACCTGGCCGCCCAGGCCCGCGTCCAGCACGTAACCCAGCAGGGCCAGCGCCCGCTCGTCGTCCAGCCCCTCGCTGCCCAGCGCATCAAACTCGACCCAGCAGCCGCGCCGCGCCATCTCCAGGTGCAGGCCGAGGTCCTGCTCGTTCTGGGTGTGTATCCAGATGAAGCGGTCCGGGCGGTAGCCGGCAGCCTCGATGATGTCGAGCTGGTCGCGGACCACGCGCCCCTTGATGGTGTGGCTGCCGATGATGGCGTTCGTCTCCGCCCCGGCGCGGGCCGCCGCCCGCAGGACCCTGGTCTCGCAATCGGTGATGCCGTCATCGCCGGCGCTGACCTTGATCCAGGCGGCCTGCACGCCGCTGTCACCGATTTCGCCGGTCAACTGGCCCAACATATACTCGTACAACTCGTCCTCGCTGGCCGCGTGCACCCAGTCGGGAATCCACGGTTCGCGGTAAAAGCCGGTGGGCACCACCACCGGGAAATCGGTCGCCTCGGAGACGGCGCGGTCCAGGTCGGCGCGGACGCCCACCCCGCCCGTGCTGCATTCGACCAGCGCGGTCACGCCCGCCGCTTTGGCCTGCTCGATCTGCGGAGCCATGAGGGCGACCACGTCGGCGGCTTCGGCCTGGCCGTAACCCGGCTGATCCCAGGTGCGCAGGTCCACAAAAATGTGTTCATGGGGCAGGATCAGGCCCAGTTCGTCGGCGTTTTTCGGACCAAGGGTGGTGATCAATTGGGGCATGGCCTTGTCCTCGTTTATCGAATCATGATTTGAATTCTTTATGCGTTTTGTAGGGACAGGGCGGATAACCATCCGGCCCTACTCCTCGATGATCTCGACGCGGATCAGGCGGTCGCCGGGCAGCGGGTCGGGATAGAGCGCCGGGTCCAGCGGATCGCGCGGCGTGAGCTGGCGCAGGACGTCCATACCACCCGTCACCAGCCCGAAGATGGCGAACTGGCCGTTATAGTCGATGGCCGGTTGCAGCGGGCCGTAGGTGATGAAAAACTGGCTGCCGCCGCTGTTGGGACGGCTGCGCGTGCTGGCCATCGCCACCAGCCCTTCCCGGTCGAAGGCCAGGCCGTTGCCGCGCTCGTCAAAAATGTTGTAGCCCGGTCCGCCCAGCCCGGTGCCGCTGGGATCGCCCGTCTGCGCGAACAGGCCCGGCAGCACCCGGTGGAAGGTGATGTCGTCGTACCAGCCTTCCCGCGCCAGGAAGACGAAGTTGTTCACCGTGACCGGGGCGCGGTCCAAAAACAGGTCGATGGTGATGTCGCCGTGTTCGGTCGCCAGCACCGCCCGGTAGGTCTTAGTCATGTCCACGACCAGGTCCGGGCCGTCGTCGTAGTGACGCTCGGCCAGCGCGAAGAAGCGCACCGCGTCGTCCAGGCCGTAAAGGTCATAACGGCCGCTGTAGGGCTGGCCGTTGATCAACAGGCTGGGGATGCCGGCCAGCTCGAAGGCCAGGGCCTCGAGGCGGTACTGGTCCACCAGCGGAGCCGGGTCCTGGGCCAGCCGCGCCTGGAAGCGGATCAGGTCCAGGTTGAGTGTGCCGGCGTAATGCACCAGCGTGGCCTGAAAATCCTGAGGCGACTGATCCCGCCAGGTGGCCTGCTCCGCGAACAACAAATCGTGCATCTCCCAGAAAAAACCCTGCTCACCCGCCGCCTCGCTCGCCAGCAGGGCCAGCGCCGCCTTGTCGTGGTTGACCGTATCCGGGAAGTGGCGCCAGATCACGCGCACCGTGTCCGGATAACGGTCCAGCAGGATGGCCAGGCTGCGGGCCATGTCCGCGCACGGGACGCACTGGAAATCGGCGTAATGGATGATGGTGACGGCGGCGTCTTCCGCCCCCTGGACGTGGTCGGTCGGGATGGCGGCGGCCAGCGCCTCGTCGACGGTTTCCCGCGGGGGCAGCGTCACGATGGGCACGGTCGGCGTCGGCACGGGAGTCAGGGTGGGCGCGCCCCCGCCACAGGCCGCCAGCAGCACCGGCACGATCAACCCCAGGACAAACGCTCGACGACTCATGGCGCACCCTAGCCGGCGTCACCGGCATCATCGTCATCGTCATCGTCGGCATCAAGCACCCCGGCCAGCAAACCGGCCAGCGCGAACTCGTCGTCGGCCAGCGGCGGGTTCAGCTCCACCTGGATGGGCGTCAGCTCCATCAACAGCTCGTCGTCCCAGTACCGCTGGATTTTCTCCGGCAGGATCAGCCCGTCGATGTTGCTCAACTGGCCCACCGGGCGGATAAACTGCTTCTTGTAGGTGTCGGTGGCCGGGTCCATCCGTTCGATCTCGATCTCGCGCACGGTGTTATTGGCGTGCAGGCGCACGGTGGCCACGTCCTCCGTAGCGGCCAGGTAGGTCTTAAACACACCCGGCTCAACCCCCTCCACGCGGACCCGGTCGTCGGCGATCAGCGGGCTGACGAAAAAAACCGTCTCCGCCCAGGCGCGCCGCCGGGCCGATTCGACGGCCTGGGGGGAGGTATCGCGGCTCACGCGTCCGCCCTGCTCCTCGAACACGGTTTCGCCGTCGAAGCTGGTGACGTAACTGCTGTTGAGCAAACGCAGCACCCGAATCTTAAACGACCACTTCATGGCGGTGGGGAAGCGATAAGTGGCCACCGCCTTCACGCGCGCCCAGATCGGCAGCGGACCCAGCTTGGCCCGCGACCGGCCCTCGAAGGTGACGCGCAGGGCATCCATCCCCGGCGGATGCGCGCCGTAACGGGCATCGATCAGCTTCAAAAACAGGTCTTTACCAATGGGATCACCCTGCACCAGGGAAAGAAACTTCATCAGCTCTACTCCAGCGAATATACGCGTCCACGAATAGTACCGGTGGCCGGGAGAATAAGTACAGCCAGGTGCCTGGACCGGGACACAAATCACTCGGCGCCCGGTCATGAGGCCACGGCCTGGGGAAACACCAGTCCGGGTGCAAACAGCCGTGATCTCACAACGCCCTGCCACCGATTCACACCCGGACCACCCGGCTCCTATGATGGTAGCGATCGCTGGCGTGGCGGGTCAAGCGATAAAGTGGCACAGCACGTCTACGTTAACTATACAATTAAAGGCTTATCGAAATTGTGAAAAACTTATGAATTTTCAGGCCTGGTGGGCCGGGCCAGCGGCAAATAACAGGGCGGGCGGTAGGACCGCCTGCTCAGCCCAGGCGCCGTTGATCTGCTCCGCCAGGCCGACGCGCACTTCCAGGTGCAGGCCGGGTCCGGCGGTGTGGCCGGTCTGGCCGGCAGCGCCGATCACCTCACCTGCCGCCACGCGCTGGCCGCTTTCAACGTCGAGGCGGTCCAGATGGGCGTAGAGCAGGTAAGCAAAACCGCCGGACAGGCCCAGGTTTTCCATATACTGGCGGAGACTGGCCGGCAGCACGACGTAATCATGGCGCACGATGACCAGGTTGCCGTAACCAAACCCCCACCCCGGGCTGGAAAAAACCGCCGCACGCGCCTCGGGGGTGAGGGATTCCGGCCTGACGTGGCCGGGTGGCGCGGCGCAATGATCGGCCGCCAGCCGGCGGATGATCACCCCCGCCGCCGAGGCCCGGATGATGGCGCCCAGCGGGGCGGCCAGGTCGTAGGCCGGATGGTAACCGTGGTAGTCCTGGACGATGCGCCCCGGCACGGGCAGCGGCCAGCGATCGCCGGAAGGCTCGAAGGTCAGGGGCACGGGAGACCCCGCCGGTTCCGGCCTGGGGATATCCCCGGCCAGGTCCAGCAGGTCGGCGCGCACCCAGCCGCTGCCGTCCTCCCACACGATCCAGCCCCAGGCAAAGCCCGACTCGTCCGAAGCAGACAGGG
>DAOUEM010000062.1:0-7027 GCA_034430555.1 Anaerolineae bacterium
GCTAAATGATTATCACCATACAGCCGGTCAGTCGCTGGCCACCACCAGGTCGCCCTCGGCGGCGACGGTATCGACCAGCGGCCCGCCCCTGCTGCCATCACCAGCCGCGGGCGCTTTCGGCAGCGTGAAGCTGAACACACTGCCCGTCCCCAGCTCGCTTTTCACGCCTACTTTACCGCCCAGTTTAGTGACGATTCGCTGCACGATGGACAGGCCCAGGCCGTGCCCTTCGGCGCGGGTTTCATCCAGGCGCGTGAACTGGGTGAACAGGGATTTACGATCTTCCGGGGGGATGCCCTGGCCGTTGTCGCGCACCCAGAAGCGCACCCTATCGTCCTCAACCATCGCGCCGAGCTGCACGCGCGGCGGTTCGCCGCCATATTTGATGGCATTGCTGATGTAGTTGGCCCACACTTCTTCCACCCAGGGTGCGTAGCCGGTCGCCACCGGCCACTCGTCCGGCACCTGAATCACGGCCTCGGCCTCCTCAATAATCCGCAGCAGGCGCTGCTGGGCTTCCGCCACCACCGCGCCCATATCCAGCGGCCGGGTCTGAATCTGGTCCAACTGGCGGACGCTGGACAGCAGCAGCAGCTCGTCGATAATGCTTTGCATCTTACGGCCGTTGCGTTCGATGGTCCGCAGATTCTTGTCCATCCGATCGTCATCCATCATGTCGCGCCGTTCCATCAGCAGGCTGGCGTAGCCGATGGTCACGCCCAGCGGATTCTTCAGGTCATGGGCCACGGTATGGGCAAAAGCATCCAGCTCGGTGATCAGGCGCTCGCGCTCCGCTGCCGCTCGGACACGGTTCGTGATATCGTGCAGAATGATAAGGCGCCCGGTGTACCGCCCGCGGCGATCGGCCAGCGGCGAAATCCGCAGGTCAAAGTGGCGGTGGTCGTCTTCATCGCCGACGGCGATCTCGGCTTGCGCCGCTTTGACATCCTGGTACTTCTGGAGCAGGTCCGGCCACCCGGTAAGGACATCACCCGCCGGCTGCCCGACCACGTCCGAAGCCATCAAACCCGTGATCGTCTGCGCGCCGGGGTTAAAGGCCACGATGCGGTTTTGCAAATCCAGCACGATCACACCATCGTTCATATTCTCGACGATGGCCTCGTAGGCGACCGGCACGATGTCCAGCAGCTTGTTACGGAACAGGCTCCAGCCGATCACGACCCCGGTCACGGCAAAAGCCAGGGGCGTCAGGTCCAGGCCGGGCACCGGAGCCAGGTTAAAAATGGTGAGGACGTTGGCGGTCCAGGGGGCGGCCGTGCCGACCAGCACCCAACCGACCTGCCGCCGGTACAGGCGCGGCGCGCGCAGATACATCAACACAAACAGGATCGTGCCGGCCAGCAACAGCAGGTAGTTGTAACCGACGAACACCCAAAAATAAGGACCATGCGACGAATAGTCCAGGCCGTTCTCCAGCCAGTGCCGGGTCCAGACCAGGTGGTGGGCATCATTGGTGAAAACCAGCAGCAGCATACCCACCGGGATGATCGACATCAGCGCCAGGTTGATGCGTGTCAGCCACTTGTCGCGGCCGGTATATTGGATGGCGAAGATCATCCACAAAGCCGGCAGGCTCGCCACGCCGATAAACTTAAAGCGTAACCAGAAGACCTTGGCGTCCAGGCCGACGCTGGCCAGCTTCATGCTGTAGCTGAATAACCACAGTGTCACGCTGGCCGAAATCAGGGCGAAGACCAGCGCCCCGGTCACGCGGCGATTGCGCCAGGCATACACGGTGAAGCCGGCAAGGACGACCATCGCCGCCAGGACGGGCAGCATAAACGGCGTAAATTGCAGCTCAAACATCTCCCTCACCCTCGCCACACCCTACCATCAGCGCGAACCACCAACAGCACGACCGGCGACTGCCATCCAGATACTGCCGGCCCGGACGCCTCCAGGCCAGACATCCCATTACCGCAGCCGGCACGACTCAACCGGCATACGGACAAGCCATGCAACGCTCGAATTACGTACGATTGAAGGTCTATTCCCCGAACCCCAGTATACGCAGAATAGCCAGGGCCTGCAGGCGAGCGCCTCCGGCCTCAGGCGCGATCGGATTTCTGACCTACCGGGCGCGGATGGAAAACGCCCCCTCGCCCATAAGCAAGCCGCCGGGGACCAGGCCCGGCGGGGCAGCCAGCACGCTGCCCGGCGCAAAATAAGGGAAGTCCTCCAAACCGCAGGGATCGCCGGCTGCTTTGCCCGGCAGCGGCATCAGGCGGGCCGTCAGCGGCTTGTCCAGCCGCAGCGCCAGCGTGGCGACATCCAGCAGGATGCCGGCCAGCACTTCGGTGGAGATGTCTCCCGGCAGCGGCACGGTATCCAGCCCGGTGCCGCATATGGTGCTGTAGAGCAGCAAGTCGGTAACGGACAACTGCCCGGCGGCAGCCCGTTCGGCCAGCACCGCGTCCTCCAGCACCGGCAGCATTAACCCGTTAAAGCCAGCGCGCTTGAAAGACGCCGAATCCAGCGCGCTCATGATCACGGCAGCCGCGGCAGCCGATCCCCCGCCCCCCAGCACACAGCCCAGCCGCTCCATCGCCCCGCCGAGGCTGGTGACTTCATCCGGGAAAGGGGCCAGTGAAAAATCGATGCCGCCAAAACGAATGTCAAAATCCGCAGCCACCGACTCCGCCACTGTGCTCAGATCGGTGGCCGTCGCGGTGACCAGCTGCGTCAGGCGCTCCTGTGCATCGGTAATGCTGCTAGCATCAGAAAACGCCTCAATCGCCAAGTCGGCTGCCTGGATCGCCAGGGCAAAGGTCATTGGCTCGCCGGACTCGTGGTAAGCCACCGGGAAAAACGGCGCGCCAGCCGGACAGTTGGCAGTGGCCGCCAGGTAGAGGTTGCTCAAACCGTCGTCGGTCAGGACGCTCACCCGCTTGATGACATCGGCCGTCCGCCGGATGAGCGCCAGGTCGATGCCGCGTCCCGGATCGGCGGTGCTGATCGAACAGAACAGGCTCTCGGTCTCGCCGATCATCTCCGGAATGGCGTCCACGTAATCGGGGTCATCCGCCGCATTGACCGGTCCCAGCGCGACGAAATCAACCCCGTAGCTCGTGGCCAAGTCCTGCACCCGCTGCGCGTAGGCCGTGGCCAGCCCAGGACCGATCGGCGCCAGCACGCCCGGTAAAGGCTGGCTGGCGACCCGCTGTGTCTGCACCTCAAAGCCGACCGACTCGAAGGCCGGCACGGCGTTATGCAGCACGTTGGCGGCCTGCGCCAGCGCGATCTCCGGCTCGATCAACGACAGGTTGACAAAAGCAGTGACGGAACGAATTTTCATGGGGATGCCGCGCCTTTCTGTGCGTCTCCGTGCGCGCCTTTGGGCGCGGATGTCACCCGCTGCCGCTGCGCTTCAAATAAGATGATCCCCGCCGCCACTGCCACGTTCAACGACTCCATGCCCCCGGCCATCGGCACGGTGATCGCCTGCCTGGCAAAACGGCGGGCCTCGGTACCGATGCCGTGCGCTTCGCCGCCCATGATAAGCATCGACGGTCGGCTCCAGTCGACACCGTGGTAAGCGGAGTTCGCCTGGCTATCAGCCAGATAGGCGTCCAGGTGACCGTACTGCGCCCTAATCTCGTCCCAGGATAGGTGGGCTATCGGCAGACGGAAGTGCGCGCCCATCCCGCCGCGTAAAGCTTTCGGATTGTAGGGATCGACCGTGTTGGGCGTGAGAATGACCAGGTCCACCCCGGAAGCAGCCGCCGTTCGTAACACACTGCCCATGTTGCCAGGATTGCGCATCTCATCCAGGATCAGCACCAGGCGGGGAGAAGGCGGGGCTGTCAACTCGGGCTGATTGAACAGACCCAGGATACCAGGGGCAGCCTCCACGGCCGTGACGTCGTTCATCACCGCCTCGGTGACGGCCAGCAGGGTCGCTTCCATGTTCAGCAGGCGGCGAAGCAGGCGAGACAGCGGCCCGACCAATGTGACATCACCCGCCGTATACAACACGAACTCCGGTTTCAGGCGGGCATCCAGGGCATCCTCCAGCAGGCGGATGCCCTCCACCACAAACTTCCGGTCGCGGCGACGGATTTTGGCCTGCGTTTGCAGCGCCCGGACCAGCTTAACCCGTTCGTTCTGTGTGCTTGTAATATCGGCCATGAATACCCACATCCCCCTGGTGTAAAGGTCCACACCATTGTATGTGATCTTACCGTCACCCAAAAGCACGAGCCGGATCGAAACCCGCTCGGCTGCCAGGACTCAATCCCCCGGCCCTCGCATCGCCTCCAGCCGGAACTGGGGAACCGCGGTCGGCACCATCTCGGCGGAACTCAGGATCACCTGCAAAGCGTCCGGCTCCTCGCGCACCTGCACGGTGGCGATCGCGCCGCCATCTATGGCGGCAAAACGAACGACCCACCGGCCGCCAGCCTTGGGGACGGCGTCTTCCAGCCGGAAACCAGGCAGCGTATCGATCCCGGTCTCCTGCCGCAGGAAGTATTCCGCCGCCTGGATGGGCTGCGGCCAGCAGGAACGCCCCCGGTAAAAGGCCGGCGCGATCCGCCGCTGGCGGTGCGCATCCCAAAGGACCGGCACGTCCGCCACCGCGAGGCGGCCATACACGATTCCATCCGGTAAAGACACGCCCGTCGCCGCGAAACGGTGTCCGCCCAGGTGGGTGGTCTGCCAGACCGATTCGCCGCCCCACACGGCCAGGGCCTGGTACACCGGCAGCCCAAAACGAGCACAGGCGATATCGCGCCGGCCGTTGGTGCAGAGCAGGAACAGCGCCGCCCGCGAACGATTCGAGTCGTAGCGGATGTCGCCGGCCGTTATGCCGGCCAGGTCCAGATCGAGCAGCTCCTCGTAGGCCGTCAGGTGAAAGGCGTACAGGCGCGGTTCAGCCGGATCAACCACGGCCACAAAAAAGCCGATGCCGTCCGTGGTGCGCCCGGGCTGCCGGAGCAACTGAGTCCGGACCGTCCGGCCTTCGATATCAGTGGTCAGCCGCGCCCGGACTGCCGCCGTCAGGTCATTGTCCGTGATAGCTTTAGCCGACCAGGCGTCGCGGAATTCCAGCAGCAGCCAGACATCGGCGTGGGGCGCGGAGCCGAAAAGCTGCTCGCCGGCCTGCAGGGATGATTCGTTGCAGTAGCACGTACCGGCTGCATTTAACTCCTGCGTCATGATGATTGTCCTCCCTGGTGTGCGATGGTGGCGTGGTGGACGGAGAACCGGTCCACTATAAAACGGCCCGGTCGACGGCTATTGTACCGTTTAGGGGAAGCGGGGGTATCAATCCATCCCGATTGGCCGTGTTTCACATGGCAAGCCACCTACCAGACTTCGCCGGGGAAGCCGTGGGCACCTTCGGCGCTGCGAATAACACAAACGAGGCCTCAGAGAAGGCCTCGCTCGTAGCCAGTGTATGATGGGTGTGAAACGCCAGCGCCGGTTAGCCGCGAGCGACTCCCACAATCTTGGCGAAGGTTTGCGGATCGCGCACGGCAACATCCGCCAGCACCTTACGATCCAGATCAACATTAGCCTGCTTCAAGCCGTGGATGAAGCGGCTGTAGCTCATATCATTGAGCCGTGCGGCCGCGTTGATACGCGTGATCCACAGGCGACGCAGGTCGCGGCGGCGCTGGCGCCGATCGCGGTAGCTGTACCACAGGCTCTTCATCATGGCCTCGTTGGCGCGGCGGAATAGAAGATGCTTGGTGCCCCATTGACCCTTGGTGAGCTTGAGCACCTTCTTATGCCGACGCCGGGAGACGGTTCCTCTCTTTACGCGCACAGTATCTACTCCTGCAACATCCGGCCCGGCGGCTAAGCGCGGGCCTGCACTTTTGACTGGTCTGGCCTGCCTCAGCGACAGGTGTGTGCCAGCACGCCGTTATGCCGGCGGGTTGGCCCGGTACCTCTTCAGGTAAGGCGCCAGACGCATGATCCGGCGGCGGTCGCCAGCCGAAGTCACTTCCAACATACTATCCAGCTGCGCCTTGGCCCGCTTGGATCGGCGGCGTCGCAGGTGGCTCTTACCACCTTTGGTCCGCATAACCTTACCAGAGCCGGTCACACGAAACCGCTTGGCAGCGGCCTTGTATGTCTTGATCTTGTATTTTTTTGTCTTTTTCTTCTTAGTCACGCGGTACTCCCGATGCGATAAGTGCTATTTGCTTTTCTCGGCGCTGGGCGCCAATACCATCAACATGGTCGCGCCTTCCATGTTGGGTCGCTGTTCGATCACGCCGACATCCTCGGTGGCGGCGGCGATTACGTCCAGTATATCTCGTCCGATCTCCGGGTACGTGATCTCACGGGCACGGAACTGGATACGGACTTTAACCTTAATGCCCTGTTCCAACCAGCGACGGGCGTTGCGCACTTTAATCTCCAGGTGGTGACTGGAGGTCTTGGGCCGCAGGCGGATCTCCTTGATCTCAAT
Organism: Anaerolineae bacterium; assembly: GCA_034430555.1. Classification (GTDB taxonomy): domain Bacteria; phylum Chloroflexota; class Anaerolineae; order Aggregatilineales; family Ch27; genus DAOTXK01. Next base: position 6,443 of record DAOUEM010000062.1, read on the forward strand.
CACCTTTTGCTGCTTGCGGGCTTCGCGTTCCTTTTTGGCCTTGGCGTACAGGAACTTCCCGAAGTCCATGATTCTGCAGACCGGTGGGTCTGCATTGGGTGCGACCTCAACAAGGTCCAAATCGACCTGACGGGCTCGTTCCAGGGCATCTCTGGTCGGTATTACGCCGACGTTCTCGTTGTCTTCCGCAATTAAGCGGACCTCGCGAGAAGTTATTTCCTGGTTGATGCGGTATTTTGTAGCGCCTATTTTTGTTTCCCTCTCTGACTCTGAAGGGCCTACTCCGTGGCGCTTCAGCGCCAAAGTGTATCATAGGAGACACTACCCGTCAATGAGGAGTTCCCCCTGATGGACCAACAAGCCCTCAATTCAATACTGTACACCTATTGTACGCAATATATGGCAATTACCCAAATACCCGATCGTTTTAACCGACCACCTAGCCGATCATACCAGCCATAATCGTCAGAATGTCCGAATTCCACCCTCAGCTAAATGAAACCTTAACCTACAGCTTGACAGCCCGTCACCCGTTTGGTATCATGCGGGCAGTCATTCCACAGTAGCTCAATCGGCAGAGCAATC
>DAOUEM010000063.1:0-8672 GCA_034430555.1 Anaerolineae bacterium
GCTGTGGCCGGCCTTTTTCAGTTCCCAAGCGACCTGTAGCTGTGTTACAGTGTCCATTGATGCGGCTCCTGTGATTGAGTTGTTGGGTCATGCTTTCAACTTTATCACGGAGTCGCATTTTTATTGAGAATACTGCGCAGTCTATGTTCAGGGATGGCCGACACAGTTGGGCAGCGAACGGCAAAACGCCTGGCACACCTCGATATCCGTCCCGGCGTACAGCATGTCGAAGGTATCGCCCTCCAGCTCCGTGCTGTAGCTGAAGCCGCAGGGGACCAGCCCGCCGCCGCCTTGCTGGCCCGACTCCATGTCGGGCTGGGCCAGCCCGACGCAGGCCAGGAAGGTCTGTGGATCGGTCAGCAGATCGCGGTTGACGATGGCCACCACGCCGGCCACGATGGGCAGGGCGTCTTTGCTGTAGCCGCGCGCCGCCACCGCGCCGATCTCCTGGTAGCAGCCGACCACCCGGTCCACCGCCTCGATGGCCGCCGTCGCGGCAAACTGGCCGGTCAGGGCAGTGCCGGTTTCGCCCAGGCCGACGATGTACTCCTGAATGGTGCTCACATCGAGCGTGGTGTAGCCGGTCAACTGGGGCAGCATGCTGTCCGCGCGGGGGGCGGTGCCGGATGGGCCATCGGTGCAGGCCGCCCCGACGAGGGTTACGACGATCATCAGGGCGCACAAACGCCAGAAGTTGCGGTTAAAGTTCATTCGTTTTCATCTCCAAATACTCAGTCGATTTACTATTCCGCCGCCGAAGCGCCAGCAGTTTCGCCATCGTACCTTGCTTCAAGGGTAAATACCAATTCGTGTGCCATGAGCTTATTGAGGTCCTGCATATCCGGCACGTCTTCATCCAACAGGCCGGCCAACTCTTCAATACGCGCCAGCTGGGCCTCCGTCGGCGGCTGCGATTCCATCATCGTCACGGCATTCTGAGCAGCGACCCGGCAGGCGGTTTCCGGCGTCAGCAGATCGAGCAGTTCATAGATCGCAGCGGCCGCATACGCATATCCGATCCCGTAGCCCGAATCGGTGCCGACCAGGAAGCGATCGGGGTGCTGCTCGATAAGCGGCACAAAATCCTCCAGCGCGTGATCGCTGTCCGCATTATACGCGGTGAATCCGGCAAAAAAGTCGATCCACAAATTGTCATGGGCCTCCAGCAAGGCGGCAATGCTGGCCGGATCATTGTAGGCATTGGCGTGGGCAAAGATGAATATCGTATCGGGATTTTCCTCCAGCGCCAGCTCCAGCATCGCGATGGGGAAACCATTGGGCGGATCGATATGCAGCAGCACGGGCACACCGTACCGGCCGGCCATGGCATATATCTCCGGCAGGTGACCATCGTTGGGATGGTCGGCCTTCCAGGCTAAGTTGGATACGACCGGCGAATAGGTCGAGGCCGCCGCCAACTCGCCAATGCCAAAGTAACCGGCTTCCAGGTTTTCCTGGACAATCGCCAGCCCTTCGTCCTCATATACCGGCACGCCAGCGAAGAACGGATACACCCGGTCGGGGTAGTCACGGAAAACCTCGAAGGCTAAACGGTCGGTGGCGATAGCTGCCGGCTCGGAGATGCTGCCGAACAGGGCGGTCTGATCGATATTGTACCGGTCCCACTGCGCCAGGCGCCTGCTCACCAAGATGGCAACGCCCGCCCCCATCTCGCTGGCATCATGATTGTGAATGTCAACGACCCGAATGTCTCGATAACGCTCGTACAGCGGGGCGTCGTGATCGGCGTCCTGCCGGATGGCCTCGATCGACGATACACAGTCAGGACCGTCGCCGCCGGTCTGCGCCAGCACATGGACCATCCCGCCGCCGGCAAGCAGCGCGAGAATCACCAGCAATCGTAATGCACCGATCTCCCCCCGCTTTTCGTTCACCCGAACATCCTCCTTGCTGCCGTCCGATTTGAGGCGTCGTGGCAATTGGGCCACTAGGAGGCCACGGCCTCCCAGGCCACCGCCGGATCGACGTACACCGAGTCCAGGACCTGCTGCAAGCGGGGCAGCAGCGTCGCCACGTCGGCGGCGTCGGCGGTGAACATCTCCAGCACCAGGAAGTACGGCCCGACCTCGTAATAAAACAGGTCCAACTGGCCGGGGCCAAAACGCGCATAGATGGCCCCCGGCTGGGGCAGCCGATAGCTGATACGCAGACTCCCGTCATCCTGCTCGGCTTCATCGATGCGGGTGAAAAAGCGGGTATCGCTGTAGTTCTGGCTGTCGTATCGATACACCGCCTGGTTGAAGGCCTGCCCGTCGTTGGGAGTCAGGTAGAGACTGGTGAAGACGGAGTCATCCTCAGCGTACCACAGCACGGCCAGCGCGTCCTGGTCGGAACGATCCTCCCGCTGCCAGTTTTCCGGGATGGACAGCCAGTAAATGTTCTGCGGGCCAAAGGCGGTGGCCACGTCGGAGTCGAAGGGCGTGGCCGGGGCGAAGGGCGCCGTGGGGCCGGGCGTGGGAGCCGCCGGGGTCAGCGCGCCGGAACCCACCAGCAGCGCCCCCACAATCACGATCACCAGCAGCGCGGCCAATCCCAGCCACAGGCCGGTGCGGCGGCGGGGCGCAGCCGAGGCGGTGGCGCCTTCCGCGTGGGACGAAGTCGGCGTTTCTGTCACGACCGGGCGGGGGATGGGCGGCGCGGTCGACGGCGGCGCGGCGGGCACGGCCTCGCCGATGGCGGTCGCCATGCCATCTTCAGGGGCCAGGTCGCTGCCGGTATCCGGTACTGCCTGGCCAGGCACGTAGGTGCGCTCGACCGAGGACGGGCGCGGCGCGGACAGCGACGTCTGATCCGGCGAGAGGCTCTTCAGCGCCTGGCGGAAGGCTTCGGCAAAGGCGCCGGCGGATGGGTAGCGCCCGTCGGGGTCCTTGAGCGTGCTGCGCATGATGACGCGCTCGATCCCTTCCGGCAGGTCGGGCCGGTAAGCGCGGGGCGAGGGCATCGGCTCGGAGATCTGCTTGAGCAGCATGGCCATCGGCGTATCGGCCTGATACGGCTCACGGCCGGTCACCATCTCGAAGAGCACCACGCCCATGGCGTAGACGTCGGCGCGGGCATCCAGCGGACGGCCTTCCGCCTGCTCCGGCGACATGTAAGCCGGCGTGCCGATCACCGCCGAGCCGGTCAGCCGCCCGGCGTCCTGCATGATCTGGGCGATGCCGAAGTCGGAGAGGTAGGCGTTGCGGCGCTCGTCCAGCATGATGTTGGAGGGCTTCAGGTCGCGGTGAATGATGCCTTCCGCGTGGGCGAAGTCCAGCGCGGCGCACACCTGCTCGATCGGTCCTCTCAGGTCAGCCAGCGGGGGCAGACCCTGGTCGATCATGTCGCGCATACTGCCGCCGCCCAGGTAACGCATCACAATGAAAGGGATGCGATCCGTCTCGCCGAAGTCGTAGACCGGCAGGATGTGGGGATGCTCCAGCTCCGCGACCAGGGTGACTTCGCGGCGAAAGCGCTGGATGAACTGGGGATCGTGCAAAAACTCGCGCGGCAGGATTTTGATTGCCACCTGGCGGCTCATGTTGGTCTGGCGGGCCAGGTAGACGGTCGCCATGCCGCCCCGCCCCAACTCGCGGATGATCTCGTAGTGCCCGATGCTGCGCCCGATCAGGTCGTCGGTGGGTATTTCGTCAGTTGAAAGCGGTGTGCTCATGTGTCCTACCTATTGGCCTCAAACGATGAGGTGCTGCTCCAATATGGTAGGCAAGAAAGGGCGATCACGCAACCGACGACAGGACCCAAACGACGCGCCGGCAGCGGTGCGGCGCGCCATCTTCAGCAGCCTACGGTGCGGGGAAAGGCGAGCGGGTCAGGCCGGGATAGGCGGGGTGGGCAGCAGTTCGGCCAGCCAGGCGACGGCGTTTTCCCGCGTGAAAAAGACCTGCATCTGGCGGCCCCGGTCGATGCGCATCACCTGGTTGACGAACAGCTTAAGCAGGCGACCGGCCCCGCCGCGCGGCGAAAGCACCGCTACCCGCCCCTTGATCTCGGGGAAGGCGCGGGCGACTTCCTGCGTGCGGGCCCGCACATAAGGGGTCAGCGTCACCTGCGGATCGGAGAGGTCGTAGACCACCAGGTAGGGGTGGTCGTCCGACTGGTGGGCCAGGAGCTGCAGGATCGTGTCGACCCAGGCGTCGACGGCTTCGAAGGAAATACTGGTCAAACGCAGGAGCGCCATCTGCCGGTCGTGCACCCATTCCAGGGTCACGCCGGGCAAGACTCGCTCGATCCAGCCATCCGCCGGCGCGGCGGACACCACCACGTTGTCAAGTTGTAGTTCCATACCGGCCTTCATCTCAACATAATAACGGGTCAATAACTGCCGCCTTCAACCTCAGCATACCAGACTTTCCACGACATAACCGAAATAATTTATAAATATCGCGGCGGGTCTCAACTATCCAGAGAAGGCCGCACCCGGCCCCCGGCTAGAACAGTTCCTTCAGCCAGTTGATAGCCTCATCCCGGCTGAAAAATACCCGCGTGGGCCTGCCACTGATCACACGCACCAGGTGATTGATGAATAACTGCATCAGGATGGCCGCTGCCCCCCGCCGCACGACAATCGCCGTACGCCCGGGCGCATCGGGGTAATGGCCGACCGTCTCCTGCGCTTTCTTGCGGATGTAGCTGGTCAGCGCCAGCCCTTCCCCCGAGACGTCGTGGACCACGAGGTGGGGCTGGTCAGGCACGCGCTGCGATAACAGGCGGATGGCCGTTTCCGACCAGAGATCGATAGACTGGCGGTCGATGCTGGTGACGGTGAGCACGCCAATGCGACCGTCATACAACCGCTCCAGGGTCACATGAGGGCCGATCTGTTCGAGAGAAGCGGCGACTTCCCGCAAGGGCGAACTGGCTTCGTGCATTGGGCTATCCTCCCACAAGTACAGACTGTCACAAGAGTGTGTCACCCTGGCGGCGGTATAGAAGACGGCGAGGTCAGGTGGTGGGCGGCAGGCCGGTCAGTCCCTCCTCCAACCAAATCAAGGCGCGGCGTTTGGTCAAAAACGCCTGCTGCTCGCGGCCGCCGCTTTGCTGCTTGAGGTGGTTGATGAACATCCGCAGCAGCACGCCGGAGGCGCCCCTGGGCAGGAGGATGGCGGCGCGCCCGGATACTTCCGGGTTGGCCTGGGCGACATCGGCGGCCCGCTGGCGGCCATAAGGGGTGAGCACCAGGTTGTGGCGCGAGACATCGTGCAGGAGCAGGCAGGGGACGTCCGCCGGATGGCCGACCACGTGGGCGATGGTCTCTTCCGCCCAGGCATCGATGATGGCCGAACTGATATCGGTGAGGGTGAAGACGGCGATCCGCCCGCCGTGCAGGTAGCGCCGGAGCAGGCCAGGCCTGATCGCCTCGTCGGCTGATTCGGTTTGATCGAGAATATCTGGTAATTGATTGCTGGCCATGGGCACCTTCCACCTCGCGGCTCGCCGGCGAACTCACACGCCAAGGAACGGCGCAAGCACGCTGGGGCGCATAAGATCGACGATTCATCATTTCAGATGGTAAATCGATTCCGGTACTGCTGCAACTGCCCCCGGCGCGGTTTATTCCAGCGGCCGCCAGACGGGTGAGAGGTCCTCGGCGGGGTGGTAAGTGAGACGGCGCACCTGCTGGCCGTTGGGGTCCACCACATAAATCTCGCGGTTGCCATCCTGGAAGGATTCAAAGGCGATCTGGTCGCCGCGGGGCGACCAGGTGGGGGCGTTGCGGGCGAAGGCATCCCAGTTGGTACCGCTGTTGGTCAGGCGGCGCACGTCGCTGCCGTCGGCCATCATGTTAAACAACTGGTAGGTCATGCGGAACGAGGCGACGTAGACGATCTCGCGGCCATCGGGCGACCAGGCGGGCGTGGTCCAGGTATTGACATCCCACGGGTTGCGGTTATCGGTGAGCTGGCGCACGTTGCTGCCATCGGCGTCCATGAGGTACACCTCGCGGTAGCCGGTGCGATCCGACAGGAAGACGATCTGGCGGCCATCCGGGGAAAAGGCCGGGCTGGTATCCTGCCCCCGGTGATCGGTCATGTTCACCAACTCGCCGGTATCCACCGTCAACAGGTACAGGTCTTTGTCGTTGTCGCGGCGCGATTCGAAGAGGATACGGGTGCCGTCGGGCGACCAAACGGGATTCTCGTCGGGCGATTCGGCGTTGGTCAGGTTGCGCAGATTACTGCCGTCCACGTCCACCACGTAGATCTCGCGGTTGTCGGCCTGGCTGGACATGAAAGCCAGGCGGGTGCTGTCCGGCGACCAGACCGGCTGCAGGTTGTTGGCCTCGTGCAACACCAGGCGGCGCAGGTCGCCGCTCCAGATATCCAGCACGTAGAGGCCCAGCGTGCCGGTATCTTCGCCGCGGGTGACAAAAGCCAGGTGGCACCCATCGGCGGCCCAGATCGGGGCGGTATTGGCCAGCAAGTCCTCGGTCAGGTTGTGCAACATGCCGCGGTCCACGTCCATCAGGTAAATCTCGGCGTTGCCATCACGGCGGGAGACAAAAGCCAGCTGCTCGCCCTGCGACACGCTGTGGCTGAGCAGCATCAAGATGATGAGGAGCGCCGTCAGCGCCAGCCAGACGCCGACTCCCACCCGGTTCGTCACACGCGCGCACACAACGCTGATCACGTGGAGGATCGTGCGCCGGGAGTCGGCGTGTGGGGTTTCAGGAACGCGCATCATCCACCTCGCCATGCCGCAAAAAACACTTGATCCCTCCAAAAATAATCTAAACCGGCCAAAACGGCAATTCCACACTTTTATGATAAACGGGTCGGGGATGGGTAAAACGGGCAGGCCGGCCAAGATCAAGCGACGACCTGCCCAGGCTCCCTGCCCCGCCCGGCATCTCGCTGCCACCAGGCACGGCGCGGCGGCGCGATCAAAAAAGGGCGCGGGTTTCCCCACGCCCCGGGCACAGCTTCGAGTCTCCGTCAGCGCCAGGCCAGCGGATAGGCGAAGGCGTTGCCGGCGGCCCGGCCCTCGACGAGCACGACCCGATCCCCGCCGTCAAAGGTGATCCCGACCAGGTTGACGGAGGGGGTCCGGCTGCCTTCCGGGGGCGGCACGTGCTCCAGCAGCAGCGCGTGATCGTGAGTCGCCAGCCCGGCAGCGCGCATGTACTGCCCATAAGTGCCGGTGATTTGAGTCGGCTCGTCCGCCCCGGCCGGCAGCAGGAACAGGGCGTTGTCGTCGCCGTCCGCCCCACCCGCGACGTAAGCCAGGCCGCCATCCGGGCGGAAGAAAAAGGTGGAGATCGTGACGCCTACGGACATCCGGATGGGGATACTGACCGGCTCCAGGCTGCCATCCACGGCCAGGCGGTGGATGGTGAACTCGTTGTTGGGCGTGGTGCTGACATACGCCAGGAAACGGCCATCCGGCGAGAAGCGCAGGTGCCCGGCCCGGCCATCGGGATACGAGTCCACGGTGACGGCGGGCGTGATCAGGGTGACGGTGTTATTGTCCAGCGTGACCAGCACCAGGTTGGCGATGTTTTTAGCGCGGCCATTGGGGAAGGTGGCCAGCACGCCCTGGCCGCCCGGCAGCCAGTACACCTGGTTGGTGAAAGAGTCGGTGAAGTAGCCGCCGCCGCTGGGCATGTAGACGTGCTCGTTGACCTCGCCCTGCCCGGCAAAGGAAAACAACCGCCACTGCGAGCCGTTACCGCAGCGCTCCGCCAGGGAAATGACCACGCGATCGCTGCCGTCGACCGAATCGAGGGCGGCGCTGCGCCAGTTGCAGTCGGTGGCGGGAGCCAGGGTTTGCAGACGGTCGGAGTCGGCACCATCCCACCAGTAGACGGCGGCTTCCACGGCATTGCCCTGCCGGGGGAAAAACTGGACATAATACAGGCCGTCATCACGCAGGTCGAAGGCCACGACATTGTCGAAGCTCTCGACCTGGCTGCCGTCCGCCGTGCTGAGGACGCGCAGCGTGCCGGCCGGGTACAGCCCGCTGGTGACGTTGACCGGATAGTCCAGGTAGGCCCAGCGCTCGCCATCCGGGCTGAAGCGGGCGCGCCCGTTGCCGTTGCAGGCCAGCACACCGGCCTCGCCCCACCGTATGATCTCGCCGGAATCGCCGGGTCGATCGAGCGGCAGCCGGTAGATCGCGCCGTGCAACGGGCCGATGTAAGCGACCATGTAACTGCCATCCGGGCTGACAGCATCCGGGCCGCAGGGGAAGACGCGCGTCCCCGCGCCCTCGTTGGGCACGTCGCTGAGGTTGACCGGCTCGCCGCGCCCCGGCGCGTGCCAGAATAACGTGCCGGCGATGTCCGGCCTGTCTGGCGTGCCAACCGACTGCCAGACCAGGGCCTCACCCGAAGGCAGTTGGGCCAGGGCGTCCGCCGGTCCGCTGCTCACCAAGCCGAACACCAGACACAGCGCAAAAACCAGGGCCAGCGCCGCCGCTTTGCCTGTTCGTTTCATCAAACGCATAGGATTTACCTCCCAAACACCCACCGGGCCAATTACCCGCCGGGGCCGGCTCTTGCCGGGGCCGGCTTCGGCAGGGGGAACCGCCCATTGATGGGGTCGATGGCCGTTCACACGTGCGCCGGGCACGGGTTCATTGTCGTGTATATTTGATTGTGTCGCAATGGCCGGCGGCGAACAATAGGTCGCATCTCCCCTTACCGTACCGATTAC
>DAOUEM010000064.1:0-4109 GCA_034430555.1 Anaerolineae bacterium
GCTGTGGCCGGCCTTTTTCAGTTCCCAAGCGACCTGTAGCTGTGTTACAGTGTCCATTGATGCGGCTCCTGTGATTGAGTTGTTGGGTCATGCTTTCAACTTTATCACGGAGTCGCATTTTTATTGAGAATACTGCGCACCCGGGCGGCCCCCTCGTTGGCAGCGCGCCAACTCCCTTGGCTTCTCGCCCGGACAACAACTTGCCGCCCGCCCCTGACCGCGCCATAATAGCGGGCATGACGACACAAACCCTGACTTATGGCAAAGTAACCTGGACTGATGTGCGTGCCGTGACGGAAACCGATACCCGTCTGCTGCGCGCCAATCACCCCAACTTCCACCCGCTGGACCTGGAGGACCTGGTCAGCCGCATCGAGCGCCCCAAAATTGATGAGTATGATGATTATCTGTTTGTCGTGATGCAGTTCCCGATCTGGGACGCCAAAAATCGGGTCAGCCGGGCCAGCGAAGTCGATATGTTCATCGGGCACGGCTACCTGGTTACCGTCCACGACGGTGTGCTCAAACCGCTGAATGACCTGTTTCTCCAGTGCCAGGAAGACGAAGCCATCCGCCAGAAACTGATGGGGCGCGGCTCCAGCCGCCTGTTTTACGGCATCATCGATTCGCTGGTGGATTATATCCTGCCCATCCTGTACAAAGTAGAAGCCAACATCCGGGCCATCGAGGAAGACCTGTTCACCCAGGACCTGCGGCGCGTGATCGAAGACATCACGTTTGTGCGGCGCGACGTGATCGCCCTGCGGCGCATCATCCGCCCGCAGATCGGCATCGTCGCCAACCTGGAGAAAGTGGACCGGCCTTTCATCCACGAAGAACTGGACGTGTACTTCGGGGATATTCTGGACCACCTGCAAAAGGCATCCGACCTGCTGGCCGACCAGGACGAGGTGATCGAGGTGCTGGCGCACTCCTCCGACACCCTGGCCAGCCACCGCATCAACGAGGTCATGCGCATCCTGACCGTGATTTCGGTGACCATGGCGCCGCTGACGTTGATCTCCGGCATCTACGGCATGAATGTCCTCCTGCCGGGGGAAACATGGCCGTATTCGTTCCCGGTGATCATCCTCGGGATGCTGGTGATCCTGGCCACGCTGCTGGTCATTTTCCGGCGGAAGAGGTGGTTGTGAGCACCCTGCCCCCCGCCATCATGATCACCAGCACCGCCGACCTGGTGGCCCACGTCGATGATTGGGCGGACAAGGCGCTGCTGGCCATCGACACCGAATCCAACAGCTTACACGCCTACCGCGAGCAAGTGTGCCTGATCCAGCTCTCCACCCGCGACCAGGACTTCATCATCGATCCGCTGCACGTGGAAAACCTGGATCCCCTCGGAAAACTGCTGGCCGACCCCCAGATTGAAATCGTTTTTCACGCAGCCGACTATGACTTGATGTGCCTGAAGCGCGACTTCGGCTTCGCGTTCGACGGCCTGTTCGACACCATGCTGGCCGCCCGTATTTGCGGCAGCGACCGCCTGGGCCTGGGCGCAATGCTGGAAGATTTCTTCCACATCAAGGTCAACAAAAGATACCAGCGCGCGAACTGGGGCGAGCGTCCCCTGACTGACGATATGCTGCACTACGCGCAATTGGACACGCATTACCTGCCGGAACTGCGCAACATCTGGCGGGACAGACTGCAGGCGGCAGGTCGCTGGGAAGAAGCGCAGGAAGCCTTCCGCGAGCTAACCCGCACGCCGGCCTCCGAGATCGACTTTGACCCGGACGGCTTCTGGCGGATCAATGGCGCCAGGCATTTGCCGGGACGGCAGTTAAGCATCCTGCGCGCCCTGTACCTCTACCGGGAAGATATGGCGGAACGGCGCGATTACCCGCCCTTCAAGATTATCGGCGACGCCACCCTGATCGCGCTGGTGCAGGCAAGCCCGCGCTCTGAGCGTGAGATGCACGGCATCTCCGGTATGACTGCCGGTCAGGTCCGGCGCTACGGGCGCGGCATCCTGCGGGCGATTAATCAGGGCCAACGCGACAAGCCGCCCAGGCGCCCCCCGGGGCCCGGCCGGCCCGACGACGATATCGTGGCGCGCTACGAAGCTTTGCACGACTGGCGGAAAATGCGGGCGCGGCGTCGCGGCGTCGATTCGGACATTATCGTCTCGCGGGATATCTTGTGGGTGCTGGCCCACCAGGCGCCCACCTCCCAGGATGAGCTTCAGCAGATTCACGGCCTGGGCCCCTGGAAAGCCCAGACCTACGGCCAGGAAATCCTGGACATCATCACTCGCACCGACAACCGCCGCAACGGGCGCGGCGACGGCCATCAAAACGGACACCACCACCAGAAACGGCGGTAAACGCCGCCCCATCGCTGCCGGACCGTTTTTCCGGAACAAGCGGCGCATCCACAGCCGGACGCGACTTGACTCGGCAACGCTTCTTCATTTCAACAGGTTTATCGACTGAGAGATAAGCAGGCACCCATGAAAATCACTTTTCACGGCGCAGCGCAGACCGTCACCGGCTCACAGCACCTGATCGAGGTTAACGGCCACCGCATCCTGCTGGACTGCGGGTTATTCCAGGGCAAACGTAAGGTGGCGTTCGAACGCAACCGGCAGGTGCCCTTCGAGGCGTCCACGGTGGACGTGCTCGTGCTCTCCCACGCCCACATCGATCACTCCGGCAATATTCCCAGCCTGGTCAAACGCGGCTTCACCGGTGACATCATCTGCACCTCGGCCACGCGCGACCTGTGCGCCACCATGTTGATGGACAGCGCCCACATCCAGGAGCGAGACGTCGAATTCGTCAACAAACGGCGCAAGAAACAGGGCAAGAATCCCTTCGAACCACTGTACACCCAGGAAGACGCCGTTACCGCCATGGAGTATTTCATGGGCGTCGCCTACAACCGGCAGCGAGAGATTTTGCCGGGCGTCCACCTGACGTTCGTGGAAGCCGGGCACATGTTGGGCAGCGCTTCCGTTATCCTGGATATCGAGGATCAGGAGTCCGGGCAGGACGTGCGCGTGGTCTTCAGCGGGGATATCGGCCGGGAAGGTATCCCCATCATCCGTGATCCGCAGCCGGTCACCGACGGCGCGGACATCCTGATCATGGAGAGCACCTACGGCAACCGCCTGCACGAGCCCTACCCCGATTCGGAAAAGGCGCTGGAGCGCATCGTCAACGAGACCTACCAGCGCAACGGCTGTCTGATCATCCCGGCCTTTGCCGTAGGCCGCACCCAGCAGATCGTCTACACGCTGCACAAGCTGTACGACCAGCGCGATATCCCGGACATGAAAATCTTCGTAGATAGCCCACTGGCGACCAACGTGACGGACATCTTCCGCCTGCACCCGGAAGCCTACGATGCCGAAATCCGCGAGTTCATGCTCAATGACTCGCACCGCAACCCCTTCGGCTTCGAGACGCTGCGGTACACCCGCTCCGTGGAAGAATCGAAGGAGTTGAACTTCCTGCGCGAGCCGGCCGTTATCATCAGCGCCAGCGGCATGATGGAAGCGGGTCGCGTCCTGCACCACCTGCGCAACCGCATCGAGGACCCGCGCACCACGATCCTGGTGGTGGGCTGGTGTGCGCCCGATACGCTGGGCAGGCGTATCATGGACCGGGACAAAACGGTGCGCATCTTTGGCGAGGAGCACCAACTCAAGGCCAATGTCGAGGTCCTGAGCGGCTTCAGCGGCCACGCCGACCGCAACGGTCTGCTGGCCTGGGCCGGCGCGATGAAAAAGAAGCCGAGCCGCACCTTCCTCGTCCACGGGGAGCCGGACGCGCAGGCCGCGCTGGCCGATGGCCTCAAAGCCGACGTCGGGCTGGAGCGCGTGGACATTCCCTCTATGCACCAGGCGTTTAACGTGTAGGGGGATGCTGATCGATGGCTGAAGGACAGAGCATCTTTCACCAGGACTGGCGCGCCTGCCTGCGGGCGCACTACATGCACGTGATCCGCATCGGCGACAAGGTGACCGAGCCGACCCTGCATGGGGTGCTGACGCGCGTCGGCTTCAGCGATGACGAGATCAAACAGATGGCGGTCGAGGCCAAAATGCGCGACACGGACGCCTTTCCGGACGAACTGCCAGGCCTGGA
>DAOUEM010000065.1:0-3396 GCA_034430555.1 Anaerolineae bacterium
CTCGGATACTGGGATAAGTAAGTATTCGACAGCGACATTGTGGTGCATACTGGTACTATAGCATAGTGATGTTAGCGAGGTTGTACAAGGGCGGTCCATCCACTTTCCCCATGATACTTGTCGTTCTTCCTCACACAAGTGGGGTCAGTGAGGGCGCCAGGGGGTGGGGGGGGGCAGCGCGCGCCGGTCTGCCCGTCAGGCCACGCCAGGACGCATCTATTGCGCCGCATCCATTGCGCCGCATCCATTGCGCCGCATCGGCGATGGCCTGGGCCATGGCGCGGGCAGTGGCGATTTCTTCCGCGATCAGGTCCGCGCCGGTCAGGCCGCAGGGGGATATTGGGCGTGTTAGTGGCCGCCGCGGGAGTGCCGCCGCCCGCCAGCAGCAGCGCCGCCGCCAGGATCAGCGCCAACCGCCGCCACAGGTGATTCATCTGGTTCACGTGAATCTTTGCTTCCGTTAATTCATCATCATTGTCATTGTGCCATGGATTGGCGGGGGCGTATACCCTAACCTTCGGGGGATATGCGGCGTCCAGGCGCGGGCCATCGCTGTCGCTCCCAGAATCTGGAATTGTGACATCTTTGGGGTAGAATGCCTGGACGAGTACGGGAAACGTTATCGCCTGCGGATGCTGGCGGGCGTGACTGCTGAAGGAGCCAACCGGTGACGCTGCGCGTGTTTTTGGGGGCGATGGTCGCCCTGTTTGCCGCCGCCGCCCTGCTGGATGTGACCGGCCTCGCGCCGGGGGCGGGCGTGGGGGCCATCCCGTTTTTGCTGCTGCTGGCGGCCGGGTTCGCCGTGTGGCGGGCGGTCTGGCCCGGCCAGGCCGCGCCGACTACCACCGATCTGGCCCTGCCCCTGGACGGCGCGTTGGCGGCCCGCCTGGACCTGACCTTTGGCGCGGGCGACATCACGCTGGCGGGGGATGCGCCCGCCGGGCTGCTGCTGGCCGGCACCTACGCCGGGGCCGTGTCCCACCGGGTGAGCCGCACGGGAGAAGAAGCCGCCATCACGCAGCGCCAGCCGCTCAGCCTGGTTCGCCGCCGCGCCGACTGGCGGCTGTCCCTCAGTCCGGCGGTGACCTGGGCGCAGATCAGGCTGACCCTGGGCGCCAGCCGGGCGACCGTGGACTGCACCGGCCTGGTGGTGGAAAACCTGGCCCTGGAGGTGGGGCGCACGGCGCTGGACGTCGTCCTGCCGCGGCGGGGCGCGGTCTCCTTGCAGATGAGCGGCGGCCGTGTGAACCTGCGCGTGCCCGCCGGGGTCCCCGCCCAGGTGTTCAACGACGTGCTGCTGGGCCAGGTGATCGTCGACGAGGGCCACTTCACCGCCGACGAGACCCGTGAAACCTTCGCCACGCCGGATTTTGTCGCCGGGCCGGAAGCGCTTCACCTGACACTCAAAGGCGGCCTGGGCACCATCGAAGTCACGGTGGCCCGTCCGCCGGATAAACCGGCGCTCTAGCGCCCCACGCTCCAGCGCCGCGCGGCCTGGCCCCCCAGGGATCGCACCCGGCGGCTGTGCCATCGCTACCGTCTACCTTTAGATTCTAGAGTCAGGTGGCTCAACAAGACTGTCGGCGGTGCTGGCGGGATTAAGTACTGTAGCTCACGTGCTTATTCAACTTAGGAAAGAGCGTATCAAGTCCTGGAAAGGCTAAAAATCATGCTCTACGGAACTAGCTGGACCAGGTCGCTAACTGATACCTCGGAGGCTATGTCGGGCAGTTCCATCGACCTCTGATACAGGTCACAAAGTGTATGGGCTAACTTCCTTATGAAGTCACTCAGTTCGATAGTTTGATACGATTCAAGCAACGAACAGTATTTCTCTGCCGCTGCAGCAAAGCGCCGAATCAATTCTTTCTTGGCTGCATGGTCCAGGTTAGTTTCCTGTGGTGACTCAGTGTATGGTAAGCGTCACCACAGCCGGTTGTCCACGCGGCGCACGCCGTCCAGCTTTTTGATCCGGGCCAGCAGCGCGTCCGGCGAGTCGCCTGCCGGCAGCCGCCCGCTGATCACCACGCGGCCAAAGTTGACGTTCACCAGCGCCCCCGCCGGCGCGATCTGGCCGATCTGCCGCCGCAGGTCCTCGTCGTTGAACAGGGCCGACGACTCTAACCTGACCACGCCGGGGATGACCGGCACGTTGTCCAGCAGCACGCGCCGGCCCACGCTCGACTTGAT
Organism: Anaerolineae bacterium; assembly: GCA_034430555.1. GTDB lineage: Bacteria > Chloroflexota > Anaerolineae > Aggregatilineales > Ch27 > DAOTXK01. The sequence continues at coordinate 2,191 of DAOUEM010000065.1, forward strand.
ATTGCCCCGCACGGTGACCACCCCGTCTCGGGCCGCGGTGGTGAACCAGTGACGCGACTGCCACAGCGGCGGGAAGCGCCGGATCAAGGCGGCGATGTCCTCGACGATGTCTTCGGCAGGCCGGAAGACCTGGGTTGTCTCAGGTGCTTGTGTCATCTGGGCGAAATCCTTTCCGTGCCGTCTTGCGGGCGCGACCGGTGATCGCGCCATATCGGACGGGCGGTGCGTTTTGTAGGGGCGTCGCGGACTCTGCGAGTCCGGCTGGACGTCCTGCCGGTTGCAGCAAGGTTGCGACTATTGTGCCCCTAAGGGCGGTTTGTGCAAGTCTCCCGACGGTTAGCCCCTGGCCTGGATGGCCCGCTCGATGGTCCGCAGCGATTCGTCCAGCGCCGCGCGCACGGTATCCCATTCTACCGGGCAGTTTTCCAGCAGGTCCCGCCAGCCGCGCAGCGATGTTTCCAGCGAATTGATCGACACCTCGGCGGAGAGCGCCTCCGCCAGCGCCTTACGCGCCCCGACGAAGCTGGCCGGGTCGCGCTGGCCCAGCACGCTCATCGCCTGGGCGACGTCCATCAGCAGGTAGTAGTTATTGGGCTTCATCGCCAGTTCGGCGCTGGAGGTCTCCAGCGTGTTCTCGAAGGCAATCAGGGCTTTCTGCAGCCATTCCGGGTCGTCGCCGGTGCGGGCCTTCATCAGGTACAGGCCCGCCAGGTTGCCCCACGGGTAGGACGATCCCGGCGTCACGGCGATGGCCTGCTCATAGGCCCGGATCGCGCTGTCCAGTTCGCCCCGCTCGCGCAGGATGCCGCCCACCGGCCCCCAGAAGGATTCGCCCTCGAAGTCCATCAGGCGCGGAGCCTGGCTGAGCGCTTCTTTGATCACGCCTTCCGCTCGCAGGAACAGCCGATCGCGCTCCTCGCCGGTGGCGGCGCGCGCTTTGCGCCGGATGCCCACCCCGTAGGCGGCGCGCGCCGTCGGCCACTTGATTTCCTGCGCGGCCACGCGCTGCAAATGCGCGATGCCTTCGTCGAGTTTATCGCTCAGGTGCTGCACCTCCAGCCACCCGGCGATATAGAGGGCCATCGGGTTGGCCGGCTCCTCCTGCAGCACCTGCTCGGCGAAGGCGTAGGCCGTGTCGTAGTTCTTCAGCCGGAATTCCTGGTCGGCCTGGAGCAGGCGCGCCACGTTATTGATGGTCTGCTCCAG
>DAOUEM010000066.1:0-10862 GCA_034430555.1 Anaerolineae bacterium
CCGGCGCAAGGCAAAACAGCGCAAACAAGCGGTAAATCGCACACGGTTAATCAAAAAAGCCTTGACACTCCCGCCAAATGCTGTATACTGCAAGATACTGTGGGTGGAATAGGCATTATGATGGCCGTTACTGTACGGCGCTTGAACCTCGGTTCTAAGCGCTGTTTTGCCTTGTCGTGGGATGCTCTATCGCCAATATTGATACACTCTGTTCTTATTTTCGATTCAATCAGGCAGCAATTTGCTTCTACCCTGTATCATTAGCGCTGAGGAGGAACGCCTTGGAGGCGAAAGACTTTCGCGCGCTGCGCATCAGCCTGGCTTCGCCAGACCAGATTATATCCTGGTCGTACGGCGAAGTGACCAAGCCGGAAACCATCAACTACCGCCGGCTTCGTCCGGAAAAAGACGGTCTGTTCTGCGAAGCCATATTCGGGCCGACCAAGGACTGGCAGTGTTACTGTGGGAAGTACAAAAACATCCGCTATAAAGGGATCGTGTGTGACAAGTGCAACGTCGAAGTCACCCGGGCTTCAGTCCGGCGGGAGCGCATGGGGCATATCAACCTGGCCGCGCCCGTCGCACACGTCTGGTACACGCGGCGCGTGCCCAGCTACCTGGGCCTGCTCCTGGATATCAGCCGTCGCAACCTGGACCGTGTCCTGTATTTTGCCCAATACGTCATCACGCAGGTGGACGAAGACGCGCGCCAGAAAGCACTGAAGCGCATCGATGAAGACCTGGCCCGCCATGAAGCCAACGTCGGCGACGAGATTAACGAGCAAATCGAGCAACTGCGGACCGATCGCGACGAGGACCTGGAAGCGCTCAATTCGCAGATCGACGCGATTAACGAGCAGTTTAACAACGAGTTCGCACAGCTCTCCGACCAGATCATGCAGGAAGCACAGAATCTACAGAGCCGCATCGAAGGCCAGGTGGGCGAAGTTGCCTCGGACAACATCCACTTTGAAGCAGCCGATCTCCTGGTCGTCAAAAAGGGCAAGACCGTCGCCAACGAACACCTGTCGAAGATTCAGGATGCGGTCAACGCCCGGCTCAACGAGCTGCAGTTAGAAGTCGAGGAACGGCGGCAGCAAGCACTCGGTGAAGCAGAAGCCAGCATCGACGCCCGCAGTTCAGACGCAGCCGGCGATATTGAAGGCCACCAGGAAGCAAAACACTCACGCCTGAGCCAGGTTCGAGCCACCGCCCAGGAAAGCCGCTCGGAGCTACAGACACTGCAGCCGCTACAATTCTTGGGTGAGCCTAAATACCGCGAACTCAAGAGCAAGTATGGCCAGGTCTTCAAGGCCGACATGGGCGCCGAGGCGTTCTACGAAATCCTCAAGCACATGAACCTGGAGAAGCTCTCCAAGGAACTATGGATCGAAGTGCGAACCACCCGCTCCAAGCAGCGCAAAAAGAAGGCCACCAAACGACTGCGTGTTGTGGAGAGCCTGCGTAAAAGCGCCAATCGCCCGGAGTGGATGATCCTGAGCGTGCTGCCCGTGATCCCGCCCGATCTGCGCCCCATGGTGCAGCTCGACGGCGGGCGGTTTGCTACCAGCGATCTGAATGACCTGTACCGCCGCGTCATCAACCGCAACAACCGCCTGAAGCGGTTGCTGGAACTGGGCGCGCCGGATGTCATCGTACGCAACGAAAAACGCATGCTGCAGGAAGCCGTCGACAGCCTGATCGACAACAGCCAGCGGGGTAAGGCGCTCAGCCGCCGGGGCCGCCGCGAACTGAAGAGCCTGAGCGACATGCTCAAGGGTAAGAAGGGCCGCTTCCGCCGCAACCTGTTGGGTAAGCGCGTGGACTACTCCGGCCGCTCGGTCATTGTGATCGGCCCCAAACTCAAGCTACACCAGTGCGGGCTGCCCAAGGACATGGCAATCGAGCTGTTCCGACCCTTCGTCATCAGCAAGCTGGTCCAGTACAACTACGCCAGCAATGTGAAGGGCGCCAAACGGATCATCGAATCGCAAAAGCCCGAGGTCTGGGAAGTCCTGGAAGAAGTGATCAAGGAGCGCCCGGTGCTGCTCAACCGTGCCCCTACCCTGCACCGACTGGGCATCCAGGCCTTTGAGCCGATCCTGGTGGAAGGCAAAGCCATCCAGATTCACCCGCTGGTCTGCGCGGCCTTTAACGCCGACTTCGACGGCGACCAGATGGCCGTTCACGTCCCGCTCAGCGACAAAGCCGTGAAGGAAGCGCGGGAATTGATGCTCAGCACTAAGAATCTGCTCAAGCCCGCCGACGGCGCGCCCATCGTCGGGCCGGCCAAGGACATGGTGCTGGGAAACTACTACCTGACGATGGACCCCAACGCCGACATCATCGCCTTGAAGGACCACGCCGGGGAATTTCGTACCTGGAGCCTGCTGGAAGGTAAACGGATCGGGGTGGCCGCCGAAACGACCGGCGAGCGCATGGCGGAACACCGCAACCTCAGTTTAAATAACGAAGTTGTCGTATATGAGGATGGCTTCGATGAGGATGGCAAACCCATCCACGGCCAGAGCAGCATCGACCGTGTCATCCATGCGACACTCGACGGCAAAGTCGATTGTATGCTGCTAAATGGCTACGACATGGAGCAGATCCTACAAGCCCACCCTGACCTGCCGCTGACTATCGCCAACCTGCAAGACCGGCGGCTGGTCGTCGACATGGACGAGGTCGAATACCTGTACTGCCTGAACCTGGTGGATTTGCACACGCCGATCCTGCTGGGCAACTACTACGACAACCGCCCGCCGCAGCCGAAGCCGATCATGAGCACGATTGGCCGGGCGATCTTCAACCGCATTCTGCCGGACAGCCAGCGTTTTGTCCAGGAAACCATGGACAAAAAAGCCCTGCAGCGGCTGGTGGCACAGTGCTACCAGCGCATCGGGGCAGATGAAACGACTGAAGTGGTGGACTCGATCAAGAATCTCGGCTTCCACTACGCGACGGTTTCCGGCACGACTATCGCCGTCTCCGATCTGACGGTGCCCGACGAGCGTGAAGACATCCTGGCGCGCGCGAGCGCGGTGGTCGACGAGGCCGAACGCAGCTTCCGGCGCGGACTGCTGACCGAAGAAGAACGCTACCAGATCACCATCGACAGTTGGACGAAAGCCAAGAGCGACCTGAGCGAGGTAATCAAGCAACGGCTTGATCCATTTGGTCCGATCGCCATCATGGCACTGTCCGGTTCAACCAAAGGCGGTTTCGGCCCGATCACGCAGCTGGCAGGGATGCGCGGCTTAATGGCCGACCCCTCCGGTCGCATCATCGACCTGCCGATCCGCAGTCACTTCCGAATGGGACTGGATGCGCTGGAATACTTCATCTCCTCGCACGGCGCGCGCAAGGGTCTGGCCGATACGGCGCTGCGCACGGCAGACGCCGGTTATCTGACGCGCCGCCTGGTCGACGTGGCCCAGGACGTGATCGTCAACCGCGAAGACTGTGGCACCGAGGGCGGCATGTGGATCCGGACCCGCGACGACGTGGCTGGACAGAAGCTTCAGGAGCGCATCATAGGGCGGTGTGCTGCCGCCAGCGTGACCAACCCGCAGACCGGCGAGATCATCGTCGCCCGAAACGAGCTGTTTACCGAGGATATCGCGGACCAGATCGTGGCGGCCGGAGTCGAGGACGTGTACGTCCGCAGCCCGATGACCTGCACGCTGATCCACGGCATCTGCGCACGGTGCTATGGCCGCGACCTCGGTCGGGGCGATATGGTGGATATCGGGGCGGCGGTAGGTATTGTGGCTGCCCAATCCATCGGCGAGCCGGGCACCCAGCTTACGCTGCGCACCTTCCACACCGGCGGCACGGCGCAGGCGTCCGGCGACATCACGAGCGGTCTGCCACGCGTGGAAGAGTTGTTCGAAGCGCGCAAGAAGCCCAAGGGCGAAGCGGTGATGACCGACATCGACGGCATCGTTCGCCTGTCGAAGACGCCCGACGGCGTGCGCATCGCCACCGTGATCGACAGCGAAGTCTTCAACGAAGAACATGACATCCCGAAGAAGTGGGAACTGCTGGTGGAAGACGGCGAGACCGTCAAACAGGAACAGGAACTGGCCCGCGATCCAAAGGGTGAGGACCTCATCACCGCCAAGATGGCCGGCGACGTCTACCTGGAGGATGGCAAACTGTACATCCGGTTTGAGCAGCGCGAAGAGGTGGAGTACGAGATTCCGTCGAGCGCGCGGCTGGTCCCGGAGGTATATGACGGCGCGCAGGTAATCGCCGGCCAACAACTCACCGAAGGCGCCAAGAATCCACACCGCATCCTGCGCATTCTGGGGGCGGAGGCGACTCAGGCCTACCTGCTAAACGAGATTCAGCAGGTGTACCGCAGCCAGGGCGTGCCGATTTCCGACAAACACTTCGAGGTGATCATCCGCAAGATGCTGTCCAAGGTTCAAATCACCCGCAGCGGCGAGACCAACATGCTGCCGGGCGAACTGATCGACAAGCTGGAACTGCTGCAGGTCAACGAGCAGATCCTCAGCGAAGGCGGCGCGCCGGCAGCCGGCATTCCGGTGCTGCTGGGCGTGACCAAGGCCGCACTGAGTACGGACAGCTTCCTCAGCGCCTCGAGCTTCCAGCACACGATCAAGGTGCTGGCCGGCGCGGCCATCGAAGGCAAGGAAGACCCGCTGTATGGCCTCAAGGAGAACGTGATCATCGGCAAACTGATCCCGGCAGGGACGGGCTTCCACACCTACCAGGACCGCGAGTTGACCGCGCCGCCAAGCGATATGATGTTAAAAGACATCTTCGCCGACGATAGTGACATTGACTCGCCGGACGGTGATTTAATCGACGAGCATGAAGGCGACCTGAGCGACATCGCCGCATCCTGAACCTGACACCAGCCTGATACCGGGCTGGCCGGACGAAAGCAGGCGTGGGGAGATTCCTCTCCGCGCTTGTTTTTCACCGCGCTATAGAACGTTTGTTTTCTCTATTTGACAGAATCGCATGAGTTACCTATCATAACCACAGCAATTTCGCCACGATCAGGCAGGAAGGAACCCACAATATGGATATTGGCCTTGTGCGCCCAGTGCAGATATCCCAGGAGATGCGCGAATCCTATCTCGATTACGCGATGAGCGTTATCGTCTCGCGCGCGCTGCCTGATGCCAGGGACGGTCTCAAGCCGGTGCACCGGCGCATTCTGTATGCCATGCACGACATGGGGCTGCGACCGGATGGTGCACACAAAAAGAGCGCCCGTATTGTTGGCGAGGTATTGGGTAAATACCACCCCCATGGGGATGTCGCCGTTTATGAAGCCATGGTGCGCATGAGCCAGGATTTTGCCATGCGCTACCCGCTGGTCAACGGCCAGGGTAATTTCGGCAGTATCGACGGGGATGGCGCGGCGGCAATGCGGTATACGGAAGCCCGTATCTCCAGCATGGGCCTGGAGATACTGACCGACATCGCCAAAGAGACCGTGGACTTCTCGCAAAACTTCGACGGCTCCCTGGTGGAGCCGGACGTGCTGCCGGCCAGTGTGCCCAACCTGCTGGTCAACGGCACCTCCGGCATCGCGGTTGGTATGTCGACCAACATCCCGCCGCATAATCTGGGTGAAGTGTGCGATGCCCTGATTTACATGCTGAACAACTGGAAGAAGATCGACGATATCGACATTCCTGACCTGATGCAGTTCATCAAGGGGCCGGACTTCCCCACCGGCGGGATCGCCTATGGCATCCGGGGCGAAGACGAAGAAGACGCCCTCCAGTCCGCATATGCTGTCGGGCGCGGCAAGATCACGGTTCGCGCCAAGGTTCACATGGAGGACATGGCGCGGGGGCGCAGCCGGATTATCGTCAGTGAGCTTCCCTACCAGGTAAACAAAGTCAACCTGATCGAGCGCATTGCCGACCTGGCGCAGACCGGCAAAGTCGAGGGCCTGAGCGACCTGCGCGACGAATCCGACCGGCAGGGCCTGCGGGTGGTGATCGAGTTGAGCCGCACGGCCGATCCAACCCAGGTGCTGGCCGACCTGTTCCGCTACACGCCGCTGCAAACCACCTTCAGCATCATCATGCTGGCCCTGGTGGATGGCGAGCCGCGCACTTTGAGTTTGAAGCAGGCCCTGCGCGTGTACCTGGATCACCGGCTGGAGATCATTCGCCGGCGCAGCCGCTACGACCTGATCCGCGCCAAGGAACGCGCGCATATCCTGGAAGGGCTGCTGATCGCACTGGATCACCTGGACGAAGTCATCGAAACCATCAGGCACTCGCGAACGGTTGAGACGGCACGAGCCAACCTGCGTAAGAACTTCAGCCTGACGGCCATCCAGGCCCAGGCGATACTGGATATGCAGCTTCGCCGGCTGGCTGCGCTGGAACGCAAAAAAATCCAGGACGAGTACAAAGAGAAGCTCAAGATCATCAAGAGCCTGGAGAATCTGCTGCGCAGCCCGCAACTGATGCGCAAAGTCATTGTGGAAGAACTGACCGCGCTGAAAGCGGCCTATGCCGATCCCCGGCGCACGGTGATTGTCGGCGGACCGGCTGCCGACGTCGCCGCCGGGGACTTACTGCTGCCGGACGAAGACACCTGGGTCACGGTCACGACCAAAGGACTGCTGAGCCGGATGTACGAAGATGAGCCGCCGCGCATCACCACCAACACCAAGACCCCGCCGCGCGTGATGTTGGCCAGCAACACCGCCCACACGCTGTATGTGTTCACGGCATCAGGGGAAGCGGCTACCATCCCGGTTCAGCAGCTTCCCCAGGCCAATGACCTGTCGGAAGGCGCCCACTTCAGCGACCTTTCCACGCTCAACCGGAAGGATACGGTGGTTGCCGCCTTAAGCATGCCGATGGGAATCGAGGATGGCTTCGTGTTCCTGGTGGCTACTGACGGCAGCGTAAAACGGCTGCTCATGGAAGACGTCCCCGGCCTGACGGCCAAAGCGTTCAAGGTAATGAATGTTGGCAAGGCAGAACTCGGCTGGGTATTTTACACACAGGAGGACGATCAAATCGTCCTGCTGACCTTCCAGGGACAGGCGATTCGCTTCCCGGTCAACGACGTACGGACGACCGGGCTGCCTTCCGGCGGGATGCGGGGCATTAAACTCATGGGGCAGCGGGACCGGGTGATCGGCGCCGGAGTCGCCAACGACAAACAGTACGTGTGGACGATCTCAGATACGGGTGTCGCCAAGTATACGCCGATGACCGAGTATCCCACCCAGGGCCGGGCCGGCAGCGGCGTGATCACGATGAAACTGCCGGAAGACGCCCTGGGCCTGACGGCGGGTTTGATCGGGCGGCGAGACGACAATATCGTCGTGGTGACCACCAAAGACAAACCCAAATACATGCGGCTCAGCCTGGCCCCACGCGGCGGCCGCAGCACCAAGGGCGACTATGTCATTTCGATGCGCGCGTCGGAAACAGTAGCCGCCGTGGTGCCGTACCAAACCCGAATGCAAAAACCCAACGGCAACGGCTAGTGCCGCAGCCGGCGCCGCGGCTAGCGCCTTTGGCCGGCGCGATTGGCCAGCGATTCAAGCGCCTCGTCATAATGGGGCGCTTGTCGATCCCAGTCAAACTGGCGGACGTGTTCCCGCAGCGAAGGCAGCGGCGGCTTTGGATCGGCCAGGTAATCGCGCAGCCGGTAGTAGACCTCCCCTTCGAGATACAGGTGCTCCGGGTGACAGGCGGCCGGGATCAGGTCGGGATAATTCAAGCGGCGGGGCAGCAGCGGATAACAGCCGCAGTAGATGGCTTCACAGGTACTCACGCCGAAAAAGTCATGCTGCGCCGTGCTGACCTGGACATCCGCCTGCCAGAGCAGCCCGGCGTAGTCGGCGAAGGACTCGACATATCCATACTGAATCACTCGCTTGCTCAGGCGCTGCCTGGCGGCTTCAAATTCCTGCGGGTCCTGGCGGAAGTTTTCGCCAGTGAGCGCCACTTCAAACGCGACACCCTCATCGGCCAGACGGACCAGTGCGTTTAGGAATGGCCGGGGGTTTTTGTCGTGTTCCCAGCGGTGGTTCCAGACGATCAGCGGCAGCGAGCCACGCGGCTTGGCGGTCCGGTATGGGTCAAACCGGGCCAGGTCCAGCCCGAGCGGTAGCAGGCGTGTTTTAGCGCGCAATCCTTCGATGCTCGGCAGCTCGGTGTAATCCGGGTAATGTTTGAGCAAACGAGGCAACTCGTCGAAAAACGCCTCCCGGTGATAACCGCTGTTAAAAAATACGGCATCGGCGGCCATGGCGCTGACATAGTTGATGAAGCCGAGATGGTCGTGCAGCTCCTTACGCTGGCGCGGCCCCAGCGGATAGGTGAGCTGATTCTCGTGGAAGTACACGGCCACCGGCGTAGACGCCGTACAAGCGCGAGTAAGGGCCAGGAAGGTTGTCAGGTCCAGCATGTCGCTGGCCATGATGAGGTCCGGCTGACAGCCGTCCTCCAGAAACATCCGCGCCAGGGTCACCGCGCCGCCATGCATCCGCCACTGCCAGAACTGGCCGGGCAGGCTGAGAATGGCCACCTCATGCCGGCTGTGCGCCTGGTACCCACGCATCCAGGCCGCGTGCGAGCCGGAGTCATACGGTTCCACAAGCAGCACGTGCATGAGACCCTCAATCCAAAACAAAACCACATCACCGGGGGCAGATGGCCCGACGATGATGTGGCAGAGAGACCGCGAACAAGCCGGCCATCAATCGCTCTGCGCCTGAATCTCTTCCGCCAATGCTGTCGTCTCCGGGCTGGGCACTACCCCTAACGAACGCTCCAGTTCTTTGACCAGCCGCCGGTAAACCAGCATCGCGCGCTGCGGCTGATTCGCCTGGTGGTAAAGGCGCATCTGGGCGCGCGCCAGGTCCTCCCGCTGGGGAAAAGCGCCAAAAGCCCGGTTATACAGGCCCAGCGCCTCGGCAGGCATGCCCCTGTCCTCGTAGATACGCGCCTGAGCGGTCAGCGCATCCACGTAGGTGCGGCGCAACTCCTCACGACGCCTGTTCGCCCAGGCCTGATCCATGGCGGTGAGAAAATCACGCTCGTGGAGGGCAATCGCCCGGTCAAGCAGTTCGTAGGCTTCGGCGGGTTCGGCTACCGCGCTGTTCTGCACGGATTCGCCAAACGAAACCACATCGTAGTGCAATTCGATTTCCGGGGAGATGCGGTAAAAGCCTGAGGAATAGACCGTCAAATCCACCCCTAAGATTTCACTGATTTTGCGCTTGGTCACGTGAAATACATTGGTCGCTTCACGCGTGGAAAGCCCCGGCCAGAAGGTCGCAAAAACTTCATCGCGGGTAGTCATGCCACGGTCGATAAAATAAAAGAACAAGGAGCGGGGCAAAGCGCCATCCCACTGCATGATCTGGCGGCCGTCGATGAGCACCTGACCCGAGCCTAAGGCCCGCACTTCCAGCAGGACCTTCCCATCCTCGGGCTCCAGGTAGTTCAACAGCATATCCTGGGGCATTACCGGCAGGAGCGCCAGCCTGCCGGACGAACTCAGTCGATCAACCAGCTGGAACGGCCACACGCGGCCGGACAACATAAACTGGATGTGTTCGCCGCCCACCTTGGCGGCATGTGCCACAAATTCATGGATAGCTTCGCTGGCATGATCGAAAGCCGCGATAACCACCATCAAGGGTGAAAACCCCCTAACCGCATTGGCGAATGTCTCGGCGGCTGCCGCCGGGGCAGACGGCGCCTCATCCGGCAAAGAAACGCCAAACGCTGCTGCCGCCTCGGCGGCTAGCTGGCTCCAAAACCGGGTAAATGGCATGTCCTGAACCGCCAGTGTGAGATACAGGAAATTGCCCGAGGTGTCTCCCAGAATCGCATCGATCAACGCATTGTGATACCGAAACTGGGGATGCAATATCAGCACGGTCTGGCTGGTCGCCAATTGTTTGTAGCTCTCCCGAGCGGCTTTAATCAATCTCAAGGAAGACATGGCACCCCCCATCACTTTCGTGCCGCTAGAAGCCAGAGTATGGAAAATCAACCACCATCATTACTGATGCCAGTATAGCAGAAAGGTATTTTTATACCAAATACCATGCTGCTTATCCCGGCAGACAACCTCATTAACCAGCCTGTGTAACGAGCAGTAGGCGTCAAGAGCCTAACCAGCTGCCGACAATGCATCAATGAACTGCAAAACAGCCTCATTCACCGGGCCATGCTGGACCAGTGTCACCAGTCCATCGACATCCACCAGGATAGAAACCGGGATAAACTCCAGGTGATACAGGTTGGCCAGGCTGCTCTCGGTATCGATCAGCGACCGGAGAGCAGCCGGGTAATCGGCCAGGAACTCCTGGGCCGTGTAGATGTCATCCCAGATATTGACAAACACCACCTGGAAGCTGGACTCAGGGTCCCGGTCGCGCTCGACCAGCAGCGGAAACTCCGCAATACAAGGGCCGCACCACGACGCCCAGAAATTCACCAGCGTCGGGCGTTCTACCAGGTCCAGCCGGAAAGGCTGGCCGTCAGCCCCGGCGAAACCGAATGCTGGCATTTTGTCACCGAATCCGAGGTCCAGGTGCCCGCCCGAATCAGGACCGAGGATACCACCCTGCCATACCGTGGTGGCCCCACCCTCGCGGTTAGCGCGACCGACGGCCACCGCCAGCTCCTGCAAGCCCTGGGAAATAGGCGCTGCCGCAGGTATCTCCAAGGGCGGAACGTCTATTCCGACGGCCGATTCAGCCATCTCCGGCGCAGCGGCATCCTGCCGGGCCAGGGCATAAAACCATTCCATCACGGCCGGCGTGATGTTGCCGACATGCACAGCCACGATCTTCCGGGTCGCATCAAGCAGTATGCTGGAAGGAA
>DAOUEM010000067.1:0-9994 GCA_034430555.1 Anaerolineae bacterium
GTGGGAACCAGAGCGCCGAGCGGCTGCTGATGCAGTTGTACGAAGACATCGGGCCGGAGATGGCCGACCTGTACGCCCCGCCCTACCCCTTCGCGGATCGCCCGACCATCCTGACCGACGACGATCTGCCCATCACCGACGACACGTTAACCACGGCCGCCGCGCCCATTGTCCCGCCGGGTCTCGACTACGCAGCCTTGAACGTGGCGACCAACCTGGCCGGCGGCGCGCTCTCCGAGTCGTTCCTGCCGCCCACCGGCCTGGGTCTGGGCAGCAATAACTGGGTAATCGGCGGCCAGAACACCACGACCGGCCACCCTCTCCTGGCCAACGATCCCCACCTGGGCATCCAGATGCCGTCGATCTGGTACGAGACCGGCCTGCACTGCCGCCCCGTCAGCGCCGAGTGCCCCTACGACGTGGTGGGCTTCAGTTTCGTGGGCGTGCCCGGCATCGTCATCGGCCATAACCAGCGGATCGCCTGGGGCGTGACCAACACCGGCCCGGACGTGCAGGACCTGTACATCATCCGCGTCAACCCGGACAATCCGCTGCAATACGAATACAACGGCCAGTGGCGCGATATGACCGTCGAAACCGAGATCATCCGCTTCGGCAACACCTACACCGCCAGAGCCGACGATCCGGCCACAACCCGCTGTGAAGGCATCGCCGACCTGCCGGTCAACGCAGACGGCGACCTGGAAATCCAGGTGCGGACGACCCACTTCGGCCCGATCATCACCGACAACACCATCACCGCCGACTGCCGCTTCCTGGCCTACGATACGACACAGGACCCGCTGGCCCTGCGCTGGACGGCGCTCGAACCGGGCGACCTGCTCCACGCCATCCTCGACATCGACAAGGCCAGCAACTGGGCGGAATTCCGCCAGGCGCTGACCTTCTGGGAGTGGCCTTCCCAAAACTTCGTCTACGCCGATGTCGACGGCAACATCGGCTACCAGACGCCGGGTAAAATCCCCGTCCGCGCCGCCGATCACAGCGGCCTGCTGCCGGTGCCCGGTTGGACGGACGACTACGAATGGCTGGGGTACATTCCCTTCGATCACCTGCCCCGCATTTTAAATCCGGCGCGCGGCTGGATCGTGACGGCCAACCACGCCGTCGTACCGCCCGACTACTATGATCAACTGGCCGCCAGCCTGGGCGATACGTTAGGCTCCGATGCCAACTTCACCATCAGCCAGCGCTGGGCTTACGGCTACCGGGCCGAGCGCCTGGTCGAGCTGGTGAGCCGTAGCCGCGCCCACAGCGTGGCGTCGATCGCGGCGGACATCCAGGGCGACGACTACAACCTGAATGCCGCCGAACTTATCCCCTACTTGCTGGACCTGGACCTATCCGAGAATGTAGCCCTGGCAGAAGCCGTCAGCTGGCTGGCCGAATGGGACCTGCAAAACTACATGGACAGCCCGCAGGCCGCCTTATATGAGGTGTTCTGGGCCGCCCTGACCGACCACCTGTGGAACGACCAGTTGGGCTTTGCCAGCGATGGCAACGACAATGTCCGTTGGGGCACGCAACTCCTGCTGGATCGGCCCGATCACGAATGGTGGGACGACCTCCGTACCACGGATGAGGTGGAAACGCGCGACGTGATCCTGGCCCGAAGCCTGCAAGCGGCATTAGACGAGATGACGGAGAACCAGGGTGCGGACCGTGCGAACTGGCGCTGGGGAGACTTGCACACGGCCACCTTCGTCAACAACCCGCTTGGCGCGAGCGGCATTGGCTTGTTTGAGAGCCTGTTCAACGCGGGGCCGGTGCGGACCAGCGGCGGTTCGGGCATCGTCAATGCCACCGGGTGGAGCGCCAGTGCGCCCTACGCCGTGCGCAGTGTGCCCTCGCTGCGCATGATCGTGGACCTGGCCGACCTGGATAACAGCCTGGCCATCCATACCACCGGCCAGAGCGGTCACCCGCTGAGTCCGCACTACGCCGATATGATCGACTCCTGGCGGCAGATCGCGTACCATCCCATGCGCTACGGTGACGATGCCGTGAATGATGGCGCGGCACACCGCTATGAACTGCGGCCAGGACCGGCCATCCCCCTGCCGGCGGACTGACAACAACACAAACGGATGGCGTGCGCGGCCTAAGTCCCACGCCATCCGTCATCAGTTGTGATGCGATTGGCCGGACGACCGGCGTCTTACAGGCCGATGTCGATCCGGTTCAGAGCAATCAGCAGCAGCGTGCCGAGCACCGATGTCGCCACAAAGAGCAATATCGACAGCAGCATACGTTCGACCGCGTTCATGCCCAGGACGCGGTGCTCCTGCACTTCCGCATCACTGACCATGACGTCGCCGTCAAGGTCGGCGCCAAAAAACTCCTCATCACCCTCAACAGCACTCTCGCGGAGGCGGTCTAACATGCTCATTGGAGAACCTCCCTCAAGGCTCTTTACCTTCACCCGTATATTGCCACCAGCATAGTCGGATCGCGGGAACCTGTCAATGGCTGCCGGGTACCCGCCGGCACCCGCCGGCACCCGCCGCGTCACTGCGTGATGGCTTCATAGGCCGGATCGTAGATGCTGCGTCGCCAGACACCGTCGACCAGCCGGAAGGTGATCGGGCCTTCGCTGCCATCGGTATACTGGACGACCACCCAGGCGCGGCTGACTCCATCCGAACCCGCCCCGACGAATACCCGCTGCACCGTCAGCGCAGGCCGGGTCGGCGCGCCGGGATCGGCCAGCAACGCCCGCGCCTCGTTTTGCGCCAGGTCGTCATACAGCGCCAGGAAGCCGGCCTGGTCGCCCTGAGCCAGTAGAAACGGTTCCAGCGCCAGCCGCCACTGGAAAAATTCCCGCCAGTCCACCGGCACCGTATCGAGCGGCATCATGAAGGCGGCAGACAGCACGGCAATGGTCGATTCCGGCCCCAAATGCTGGACCAGGGCGCTCACAGCTCCTTCGCCATATACCCGAACCAGGCTCTCGATAAAACTGGAACCCAGCGTCCCGCCGTCGCCCAGAAATCGCCCGACCAACCAGTTCTCCACCGCGTCGTGGAGGAAGGCGGCATCCGTACCGGGGACCGGGTTCAGCCCCCCGCGGGCATGGCTGACCAGCCGCTCGGCCAGCAGCGCGCCGGTCCGTCGCGCCAGCGCAGACTCCAGCGGCACGTCGACGCGCGCTCGTGACGTGAGCGGCGATGCGAGCCGCAGCAGGTCCGCGTCATCCGGCGACCAGCTCACGCCCACGGCTGAATCGGGCATGATGCTGACCGTCAGCGGCAAGGGCGGCAGCGGGCAGGCCAGCCAGTCACAGCCCTGGTTCCACAGCAGCTCCAGCGACGGGGCCAGTGCTCGGACCAGTGCTTCGTCCAGTTTGCCGTAGCGCACCGTGACATTCTGGCCTTCATAAACGGCGTCACCGCCCCAGAAGGTCACGTCCGCCGGGACGTGCCGCCAGCCATCTTCATATCGCCAGTAGAACCACAGCACCTGGTAACGTTCACCGCCATAAACCTCTTCAATCAGCGCGTGGGCGCGGTTTTCGTCGATAGACAGCGACAGTACCCGCCCGGTCAGGTCAACATCACCCTCCAGCTTGGCCTGCTGATACGCCCAGAAGCGGTCGCTTTGCCCGAGCATCCAGGCATCGCTGCCGCTGCGCTGCACGTTGATGTAGGCCGCGATGTCGCCGATACGCAGCGCCGCTGTCTCGGCGGAAATCGTATCGCGCAGCTGCTGCTCGATGGTGCTGTCCACGTACCACAGCCGCCACAAGACCAGCCCGACGACCGTCAGCACCACGCCGGCCACGATGGCGACCGCCAGCAGCGCCCGCCGGTAGTTGGCGCGCCGCTGCCGAACATCATAGGAGCGTTCTCCCAGGTTATTATAAGCCGCTTCTTCCGACTCGATCTCCCAATCCAGCTTGATACCCATCACCACACCTAACGTCGTTCTCGAATCGTGACCTCACCGGCCAGCAGGCGGCACAGCCGGCCATCGTCCAGCTGCAGCAGGAGCGCGCCGGTCTCGTCGATATCTTCCGCCAAACCCACCAGCGTCTCGGCGGCGGCGCTGGCCGTGACCCGGCGATCTAACGTCACATTATACCCTCGCCAGGCCGCTAACAGATTATCATCCGCCAACGAAAAAACCCAGTGATCGAGGCGCGCCAGCAAACGCGCCAGCAAGTCGCCGCGATCGGGTGGGTATCCCAGGGCGGCTTCAAGGGTGGTGGCCTGGAACCGTTCGGCGGCGTCGCCCGGCAGCGCGCCGCTCAGCACGTTGATACCCAACCCCAGGATGACACCATCCAGTATCGCGCCGGACCACGCCGCTTCCCCCAGGATACCGGCCACCTTACGACCGCCAAGTAACACGTCATTCGGCCACTTGATGGCGGGCGACAGGTGATACTCGGCCAGCACGTCCGCCAGCACCACCGCCCCGGCCAGGTTGACGCAGGGCAGCCTCGCCGGCGGGATTTCCGGGCGCACAATAACCGACATCAGGAGCGAGGTGCCGGGCGCAGCCAGCCACGACCGGCCCCGACGGCCCCGACCGCTGGTCTGCTCGTCGGCCAGCACCACGGCCCCATCCGGCGCGCCCTGCCCCAGCCAGGCTGAGGCGTCGTCGTTGGTGCTGGCCGTCTGCCAGAGAAAACGATAGGGCCTGTCGCCCAGCGCCTTTGCCACCCAGGCCGGTTCGTGCCGGGCTGCCTTGTCATCGGACACAGTCATCGGTCGTGCTCCTGGCCTGCCGCCTGACGGATTATCTCCGGCGATTGTAACGTCCGCACCCAGAACGCGACAACATGCCGGTGGGTGAATCCGCCCGCCGGCTGTTGCCTGACGGCGTTTCGGCCTGTACAATCAAATCAGCATTCAAAAGCGGTTCTCGGTGGACCCTTCGCATGAACCAGTTATGGACACCCTGGCGTATGCCCTACCTGCGCGGTGAAACAGCCAAGCCTGACCATTGTGTCTTTTGCCACAAGATAGAAGCCGATGATACGGAAGAATATGTCCTCTACCGGGGCCGGCAGGTGTACGCCACCCTCAACCTGTATCCCTACAACAACGGGCACCTGCTGATCGTGCCGTTCGCGCACCTCGCCACGCTCGAAGCGCTGCCAGCAGATACGATCACCGAGCTGATGCTGGTCGCCCAGGCGGGAGTCGCAGCGCTGCGGGCGGTCTACCACCCAGAAGGGTTTAACATCGGCATCAACATCGGGCCAGCCGGAGGCGCCGGCATCGCGGAACACCTGCACATGCACATCGTGCCCCGCTGGCCGGGCGACACCAACTACATGACCGTCGTCGGGCAAACGCGCATCATCCCCGATATGCTGGCCGATAGCTACGACCGGCTGCGCGCCGCCTGGCCGGACGCCGCCTGGCCGGACGCCGCCTCCTAATACCGTATCTCTAGACAAAGGTTATGCCTATGGCCGCAGCAGAAGCACCGGCACGTGGCGCCAAACACGCGCGGGAAGCCGTCATCCTCGGCGGCGCTCGCACCCCTCACGGGCGATTCCTGGGGGCGCTCTCCTCACTGAGTGCCGTCCAACTGGGCATCCATGCCCTGCAGGCCGCCCTCTATCGCGTGCCGATCAACACCGAAGCCATTGACGAGGTGATCGTCGGGCAGGTGGTGGTTGCCGGGAGTGGCCAGGCCGTCCCTCGCCAGATCGCCTTAGGAGCAGGACTACCCGCCCGGACGCCAGGGCTGGCGATCAACAAGGTTTGCGGCAGCGGGTTAAAAACTGTCATGCTGGCCGCCGCCGCTATCAAGGCCGGTGATGGCGACCTGTTTGTCACCGGCGGCACGGAAAGCATGAGCAATGCCCCCTACCTGGACACCAGCGGCCGGACCGGGCATAGATATGGTAACGTGACACTGGTCGACGCGCTTGATCATGACGGCCTGTTCTGCCGGCTGCACAACTGGGGCATGGGCAACGCCGCCGAATTTATCGCCCGCCAGTTCGAATTGACCCGCGAGGCGCTGGATGAATATGCCTACCACAGCCACATGAAGGCCGCCGCCGCCACCGAAGCCGGGCGCTTCCAGGCCGAGATCGCGCCGGTTGAAATCGCCGGGCGTAAGGGCCAGGTCACGCTGGTCGAACATGACGAGCCGATCCGCCCCGACACCAGCCGGGAAGCGCTCGCCAAACTACGACCGGCCTTCGAAGCGGACGGGCTGGTCACCGCCGGCAACGCACCGGGCCTGAATGACGGCGCGACCATGTTGATCACGGCCAGTCGGGCCTACGCCGAGCAGCACGGGCACGCACCGCTGGCCCGCATCGTGGGTTACGGACAGGCGGCGGTCGAGCCGGAGTGGCTGTTTTACGCGCCGGTGGAAGCCATTCCCCTCGCCCTGGAGCGTGCCGGGTGGACGATGGACGACGTCGACCTGTTCGAGCTGAACGAGGCCTTCGCCGCGCAGATGCTGGCCGATCTCAAGGGCCTGGCCAAAAACGGCCACCATCTCCCGCCAGAAAAGCTCAACGTCAACGGCGGGGCCATCGCGCTCGGTCACCCGGTGGGCGCCAGCGGGGCGCGCCTGTTATGGACGCTGATCAACGCCCTGCGCGACCGGGGTCTCCGGCGGGGTCTGGCCGCGCTGTGCCTGGGCGGCGCAGAAGCGGTCGCCCTGGCCGTGGAACTGGAGTGAGCGCACTTCATATCCGGCCGGGACCAATGTGGTATACTTAATACACTCTTAACATGAGGAGCGTGGGAATCCACCACGGCCAGGCACCCGGCTGACAGAAGAAATGGAGTGGCGCGACCATGACTCAGCGCTTCCGGCTAAAGCTTTCACCAGCGGAGATCGACGGCTTAAACGATGTGCTGGAAAGCGGCACTGCTGCCGAAGCACGCCGCGCGCGCATTGTCCTGCTGACCGCCGAAGGGTTACAGCAGGTGGCGATTGCCGCCGATGTCGGCCTGACCGAACGGCAGGTCCGCCGCTGGCAGCGCGCCTTCCAGGCGGATCGTATGGGCATCTTCCCATTGCTGGACCCGCCACCGGCGGCAGCAGAGGAAGCAGAGACGCAGCCAGAACTGGCCATTCCTGGTGACACAAACGCTGAGGAGGCGACGTTGACGGAGCTACTCCCTGTCGAAGACCCGGTAGAACAGCCCGCCGAACCCGATCTGGCGCCAGAGCCAGCGCCACCCGCGCCCCCTGCCGGCGTGACGGCGCCCCGCCGTGACCTGCTCCTGCAGAAAAATGCCGGCATCCAGCCGGACGATCCGATGAGCGAGGCTGGCCGGAAAATCCTGCACTTCCTTTTCGAGCGGATGCTGCAGCACGAGCCAGGCAGCCGCCAGGGTGAAGACATCGAGGCCGTGCACGATATGCGCGTGGCCACGCGCCGTATGCGCAGCGCCTTCGCGCTGTTCGAGCCTTTTTACCGGCCCAAGGTGATCGCCCCGCTGGTACGCGACCTGCGGCGGACGGCCCGCGCCCTGGGGGCCGTTCGTGACCTGGACGTGTTCCTGGAAAAGCTGGACCATTACCGGCAGGGTCTGCCCCCGGAAGCTGCCTCCAGCCTGGCGCCGTTGATCGAGACCGTGGCCGAGGATCGGGCAGCCGCCCGCGCCCGCCTGATCGCGCACCTGGACAGCCGTGCCTTCGCAGCGTTCGTGGACGACTACGAGATATTCCTGACCACGCCGGGCCTGGGCGCACGTAAGATCAAGTCACCTGGACCGGTCGCCTACCAGGTGCGGCACATCGCGCCCCGACTGGTATACACGCGTTACGAAGCGGTGCGCGCTTACGAGACCATCCTGGACAGCGCTGCGTTGGAGACCCTGCACGCGCTGCGTATTGAGTGCAAGCGCCTGCGCTACACGCTGGAATTCTTCAGCGAAGTGATGGGCCAACCGGTCAACAACGTCATCAACGAGCTTAAGAAGCTCCAGGATCATCTGGGCGATCTCAACGACGCGGAAGTCGCCGGGAACTTCCTGCGCAAGTTCGTCAATGACTACGACAAGGCCCAGGCTGATCTGCCGATCAGCGCGCGCAGCAGCATCGAACAGGTCGTGCAGTACATGGCCTTCCAGTTTGCGGAGAAGCATCGCCTGACGACTACTTTTAGCGAGGCGTGGCAGCGTTTTAACCAGGAAGGCCTGCGGCGCGACCTCGGCCTGGCCGTCGCCGCTTTGTGACAGCGGGGGCGGGATCAAAAAACGGGCGGAGGATCGGCTGATCTCTCCGCTCGCTGCGTGCAGTACCGCTGCGTCAGATGATGGAACCGAGTGACTTGTTCTGCTCCACGCTGTCGCCGGACTTCACGTTGAGCATGTGCACCGTCCCGGCGCGCGGCGCTTTGAGCTCATTCTCCATCTTCATCGATTCCAGGATCATCAGCGTCTGCCCGGCCTCGACTTCCTGCCCCACCACCACCGGCACGTCGATGATCAGGCCCGGCATCGGCGCGCGGATGATGACCTCTCCACCCTGCGGCAAAAAACCGGTGCTGGCGGTCGAGAGGCGCTGCTCACGTTCGTCCATCACCTTAACATTGTAGAGCACTCCCCACATCAAAACCTCATACTTGCCCTCAAACTCGCGCACCAGCCCCTCGACCGAGGTATTGTCGATCAGCAGCGAGTACAGCGCCTGGTTATCCAGGGCCAGGAAGTCCACGTGACGCTCCTCGCCATCCACCAGCAGCCGGCCATCGGCAGCGATCTCGATGGTATACGTCTGATCGATCACCGTCGCTACGTATTTCATCCTTCTGGTCCTTTCGAGGCCTCTAACGGCGCACCGATCAACGGTGGAGGCGTTCCCAGCGGCCTAACCACTTCCAGTTGGAAACATCCCGCTCGTTGCCCTGCACGACCTGGGCCGCCTGCTGGCGATCGCGGTGGGCGACCAGGGTCGCCATGATGGCCGCCAGTTCAGTTTGCCGGTCGCGATCATCCTTCTCGATGTCGAACCGTTCCTCGACGAAGGAGGTATCAAAGCTCCCGGCCAGGAAGCGGTGGCTGTCGAGCAGGCTCTGGTGGAACGGAATGTTGGTATTGACGCCCATGATCCGGTACTCACCCAGGGCACGGCGCATCCGCAGCAAAGCCTCGCCGCGCGTCTCGCCCCAACAGATCAGCTTGGCCAGCATACTGTCGTAAAAAGGCGTTACCTCATACCCGGCATACACGCCGCTGTCGACGCGCACGCCGGGGCCGGTCGGCGCCAGGTTGGCGGTGATCCGTCCAACCGAGGGCAGGAAGTTGTTATACGGGTCTTCCGCATTGATCCGGCACTCCACCGCCCAACCATTGACCGAGATGGTATCCTGCGTGGGACCCATCCGCCGCCCGCGCGCGATGCGGATTTGCTCCTTCACCAGGTCGATGCCGGTGACCAGCTCGGTGACCGGGTGCTCCACCTGGATGCGCGTGTTCATCTCCAGGAAGTAGAAGTTTTTCTCCCGGTCCACCAGGAATTCGACCGTGCCGGCGTTGAGGTACTCCACGGCCTCTGCCGCCCGCACGGCGACTTCGCCCATCCGCTGCCGCATGTCGTCATCGACGAACATGCTGGGCGATTCTTCGAACAGTTTCTGGTGGCGCCGCTGGATCGAGCATTCGCGCTCGCCCAGATGGATGGTCGTGCCATGCGCATCGGCCAGCACCTGGATTTCGATGTGCCGGGCGCCTTCGATGAGCTTCTCCAGGTAAACGGTGCCATCACCGAAAGCCGCCTCGGCCTCGCGGCGAGCCGCCGCCAGCGCCGCCGGCAGGTCTTCCTGCCGGTGCACGATGCGGATGCCCTTGCCACCGCCGCCCGCCGCCGCTTTGACCATCAACGGATACCCGACCTCCATCTCCGCCGCGGTCATGATCTCGTCGTCGGTCAGGTCGGGCCGGGTACCGGGGATCAGCGGCACACCTGCCTGGCGCATCAACTCGCGCGCGGCCAACTTGTCGCCCATCAGGCCAATGCTGCTCGGGCGCGGCCCGATAAATATCAG
>DAOUEM010000068.1:0-5124 GCA_034430555.1 Anaerolineae bacterium
CGGCTTCGCCATATAAATCCTGCGCCGTGGTCGTACCCAGCACTGCCACGCGGGCGCTGGTGACAACGTCCGTCTCTTCAATAAAAGCGCCGTAACGCGGGTACCATCCACGGAGGTCCTGGTAACTGGGTGTCACACCCGACACCGTGATCAACACGTCGTTGCGCCCGGCCACCACCATTGAGACGACATCATACTGCGGCACGATACGCAGCACACTGGGCGCCAGCAGCGGATTGCTGAGCGCGTCTACGTCATCCATCGTCAGGATTTTCATATCGCTCGGACCGCCGCCGGGCGGGATGGTCGAAAAGACAAACAGCAGGTTCGACCCCAGCGACTGGAACTGCGCGGCAATGTACCGCTCCACCCCCTGGCCAAAGCTCACCAGGGCGATCACTGCCCCCACCCCGATCACGATACCCAGCATCGTCAGGGCGGAGCGCAGCCGGTTCGCCAGCAGCCCGGAGAAGGCGATGCGCAGGCTTTCCCAGATCGCCATCGCCTAGCTAAACCCCTCGTCGGGAGTGCCGTAAGTCTCCCGGAAGATGTCTTCCAGTTCGGCTATTTCGGAGGGCCGTTCAGTTTCCCCCGCGATCAACGGATGGGCCACGCGTTTATCGGCCACCACCCGGCCGTCGCGCAGCATGATGACGCGGTCGGTATGCCTGGCGATAAAGGCATCGTGAGTGACGAACAGGGTCGTCATACCTTTATCACGGTTTAACTGCTGGAAGATACGCAGCACGTCGGTCCCGCTCTTGGAATCAAGATTACCGGTCGGCTCGTCGGCCAGGATCATGGCCGGCTCGGTGACCAGGGCACGGGCAATCGCCACTCGCTGCTGCTGCCCGCCGGAAAGCTCGCTGGGCAGGTGATTTAACCGGTCGTCCAGGCCCACCGACTGCAAAGCCGCTTCAGCCCGCTTGCGGCGGCTGCCGGGATGCGCGGCGTAAATCAACGGCAGTTCAACCTGCCTGATGGCGGAAGTCCGCTTGAGCAGATTGAAGCTCTGAAACACAAACCCGATTTTCTCGTTGCGAATGCGGGCCAGCTCCCGGTCGGCGGCGCGGCTGACATCCAGCCCATCCAGGTAGTAATCGCCGGCAGTGGGCTGGTCCAGCGCGCCCAGGATGTTCATCAACGTGCTTTTACCGGAACCGGACGGTCCCATAATCGAGACGAACTCGCCCTGGTAAATGCGCAGGTCGACGCCACGTAAGGCGTGCACCTCGATGTCGCCCATCTGGTACACCTTGGTGACACCGTTCACGTCGATGATGGCCGGTCTGCCCTGCTCATCCAGTGGAGACGGATACCGCGTTCTGGCTTTTCTACCATTACCACTAAATCCCACGCCTGCACTACCCTCTCACATCAAAACAACCCTACGGTGCAAACCCAAACGGATCGAAGAAACTGCGCGGCAGCAGGACGATCTCGTCCCCGTCGTTGAGGCCGCTCATGATCTCACTGTAGGTCTCGTTGCGCCGACCGAGCACAACCTCAACCTCTTCCAGGGCACCACCGGGACGCCGGACCGTTACGAAAGCCTGCTGCGTACGCCGATCCAGGCGAATGAAGCGGTTGCGCACGCGGATCACATCGGTGACCTCATCGACCACGATAGTGGCCGTCGCGCTCATGCCAACCCGCACCGGCACAGAAGCCGGCGCCAGCGTCACCCGCACCAGGTAGGTGATCACCCCGCTCAAGTTGGTGGCCACGTCGTCAAGGCGCGTGACCGTGCCGGCCAATCGATCGCCGGGCAGCGCATCCAGCGTGATTTCCACGGGCTGACCAACCCTGACCTGGACAATGTCGATCTCATCGACGGCCACATCGAGATAATAACCGGCGGTGTCGATCACTTCCAAGGCCGGCTGGGTCACCGGTGGCGCTTCCCCCGGCGTCAGATTCACAGAGGCCACAGTCCCGTCAAAAGGCGCTTCCAGTATCGCCTGGGAAAGCTGATACCGCGCCAGTTCCAGGGCCAGGTAGGCCGACTGTAACTGCGCATTGGCGAGGTCCAGGTCGATGGGTGAAGGGCCATCCAACAGGCGCTGCAAAGCCGACTGAGCGCTGACCAGGGCGGTACGCGCCGACGCGACATTGGCCTGGTTAACGGTGGCATGCTGGACCTGGGTTAGCTGCTGTTCGGCGATGGTAACTTCATACTCTGTGCGATTGACGGCCGTCTCTGCCTGACGATACTGCCCGTTACGATCGAGGCCAAACTGATGGAGGAGGCGGGCCTGGTCCCGTTGGAGCTGGGTCTGCCAGAGCTGGTTTCGCGCCAGTTCAAGCTGTAATAAGGCGACGCGCTCATTGCGCGAGTCGGGTGGCTCCTGGGCGAAGGCCAACTGCGCATTGGCCGCGTAAACGGCGGCCTGCGCGACGGTCAGGTCAACCTCACGCGGGTCGGCGGTCAGGAGATCAAGGGCGACCTGCTGGAGTTCGAGCGCCAATTCGGCCTCACATACGGCCAATTCGAGGTCATCCGTCGACAGGCGAGCCAGCACCTGTCCGGCCCGAACCGCATCACCTTCCTCGACCAGCACTTCCTGAACGGTTCCCGGCAGCAAAAACAACATCGGCAGCCGCACAAGCGGACTGATGGCCCCGGTGGCGCTAACCGCCACGCGCACATCACCCCGCTCGGCAAACGAAACGCCTTCAATCGTTACATCCGGCTGCCCTGCCCCTGGACCGGCCGTCACCTGCACGCGCACAAACGCCGCAGCCAGGATTAACAACGCGCCTATCACACCCACATTTCTCACCCGGCGATACATCAATGATCATCCATCTCCAAATATCGAGAAGGCGCTGGAGTCCAGGTCGATGGCAATCACATCGGCTTCCGCCAGACCGGCGCGCACCTCGCTGATCTCATCATTCTGGACGCCCAACTCTACCAACTGCTCTACCAGGTTGCCGTCGTCATCCAGCACATTCACGAACGCTTCGTCGGTTCGTCTGTCCAGGCGGACAAAAAGGTTCGGGATAACCAGCACGTCTGCGACCTCCTGGACAACGACGGTCGCGGCGGCGGTCATCCCAACCCGGATCGGCGCGGCCGCCTCGTCGAGATCGAGACGAACCTCATAAACAACGACTCCCTCACTCTGCCGGGCCACCTCGGCCACATACCCGACGACGCCGGAAAATTCCTGATCGGGCAGCGCGTCGAGCGTCAGCACAAAGTCCTGGCCGGCAGCCACCTGAGCGACGTCGACCTCATCCACGTCGATAGTGACGTGCAGGCGGGACAGGTCCACCAGTACGACGGCAGGGACTCCCGAAGGTCCCACCAGGCCGCCAGCTTCCACATTCACCCGGCTCACCACGCCGGCGAACGGCGCCCGCAGCACCGTGTCTTCCAGCGCAGCCTGCGCCCGCTCCAGGCCCAGCCGGGCGCGCTCGACCGAGATTGCAGCCTGATCGAGTTGAAACTGAGAGGGTCCGGCGCGCAGTTGGTCTAGCCGCGCCTGCGCCTGCCCGACCTGGGCCCGGGCGGCCTCCAGCGCGGTCTGCGATGGCCCTTCGCGCAGTTGCTCCAATTGCAGCCGGGCGATCTCCGCCGAAAAACCGGTGGCCCCCCTGGCGGCCTCGGCAGAATCGCTGCGCAAGGCTTCTTGTGAAGCCAACTCAGCGTCCTGCATAGCCGTCAGCGCCTGCTGATAACGCAGCTCGGCGATACGGATGGTTTCCTCATCGACGCTGTTATCGCGCAGGTCGACGTAAGCGGCCCAGGCGCTGTTCACACCGGCCTGGGCCGCATTGATCTCATGCTCAGCGGGCGGCTCCTGCAGGGCGGCCAGGTTCAACTCGGCGATGGCCAGCGCCCACTCGGCCTGCTCGGCGCCAATACGCTGCACCTCGTCATCCAACTGAACCAGCACCTGACCGGCTTCTACGGACTGACCGGCTTCAGCCAGGGCGGCTGCCACCTGACCGGCCCCATCAAAACTCAACTCGGCCAGCCGCTCAGCCTCGATACGACCGGTGGCACGGACGGACACCACGACGCTGCCGCGCTCGACGGCACTGGTCTGCAAGCGAGCGGCCTGATCGCCAGCGCCCTCATCGGCTCGACCGCCGAACAAAACATAGGCAGCGATCATAATCACAATAACAACCGCGACAACCCTCAACGTCCGGCGCATTACCAGCAACCTCGCACCCTCAAACCACCGACATAGCTTCTCATCATATCATAGTCTGGAATGACCAGCCGTTATAAAAGGATAAGAACAAACATGCCGCTGTCGTGAGAAATGTAAGTGCCCTGGCGGCCATCAACGATTCCATAATTCTGATTGCTCTAGTACGACTAACGTGGTACGATATGTCGGATGTTTCACAAATACTCTCGTTCCAGGAGACACACTTAAATGCCGCCAGAAATCCCTGACATCGTAATCGGGCGTCTACCCATCTACTTACGGGAGTTGACGATCCTGAAGCAAGAAGGCCTGGAGGTGACTTCCTCACACGAACTCGGCCAGCGCCTGGGGATCAGTTCCGCTCAGATACGAAAAGATTTATCCTGGTTCGGGCCTTTTGGCAAACAAGGCACCGGTTACAATATTCAATACCTGCAAGAACAACTCCAAAAAATCTTACAGGTCAACAAAGAATGGTCGGTGGCTATTGTTGGCGCGGGCGACCTGGGCCGGGCGCTGGCGCGTTATGGCGGCTTTGCGCACCGGGGCTTCCGCATCACGTCGATCTTCGATAACGACCCGGCAAAAATCGGCAGTTATGTCGGTAATCTTCAAGTCTTACCCATCGACCAGCTCAAGGACGAGATCGCTGCCGTAAAAGTCCAGATCGCGATGATTGCGGTGCCCGCCCGAAACGCCCAGACCATCGCCAAGCAGCTGATCGACGCCGGCGTGCGCGCTATACTCAATTACGCACCGATCACGCTCTCTGTTTCGGAAGGCGTGTGGGTGCAGTACATTGACCCGGCGGCCCACCTCCAACACATGACCTACTACCTTCGCTAGAGCTAAAATCCCATACCCGATATCAGGCATTCTGAGGGTGTCCAGGCGATACTCTCAGAATGTCTGTGTCGGCCCCAGCCCTCTCATCAGGGCAGGGTTGTTCATGGCA
>DAOUEM010000069.1:0-2551 GCA_034430555.1 Anaerolineae bacterium
CTGACCGGCAACCTGATCGGCGGCGGTATCTTTGGCGACATGCGGATCGCTTATGCCGAAGCTGTGCTGGGGAGCATCCAATGACCGATTATATCCACCTCGACCCGGAAGTGCTGAAACAGTTCCAGACGGGGCTGGCGCGGCAAATTGGCAGCCAGCAGTGGACCGACCTGCGCACCGTGCAGCTGGGGGCCTTGATTGGCACCGAGCAGCGGGTACGAGTGCCGGAAAACGACCGGCAATACCAGAACCAGAACTATTACACCAGCCTGGACGGCAGCGAAGTGGGCAAGGTCATTAACACCGTGGCCGATTTCCGTTATGGGCGGCGCGTGGTCATCGGCTACCCGCCCGGCGACAAGGCGCGGCTGCACGTCTACCGGGTGAACGTGGCCCAGGAGATCGAGCCGAGCGCGCCCGATTTCGGGGTTTTGCCCCACGCCGGGCAGCACGAGCTTATTAACGCCGGGTTCACCGGCGGGGCGTTCAGCGGCAAAGTGGGCGAAGACATCCCGCGCCTGGACATCCGGCAGTTGTGGAATGCGCAGGCCATGCCCTGGTCCGGCCTGATCGCCTACCTGGCCCCCGGTTGGGTGCCGACCCTGTACGGCCGGAAATACTGGGCCGGGGCGGAGCTGGCCGACCTGACCGCCCAGATACCGGCCGGGGTGGGGATGGCCCTGTTCTGCCTGGTCGAAATCGATAACAGCCTGGCCGTGTCTTATACCTACGGTCCCCAATTCGTGGCCGGTATGCCGGAAAAGATGCTGTGGGATTACGTGCCGGCCGGGCACAAGGACCGTTACCAGGCGGGGGTCATCTGCCTGCGCCACGGGATGACGCGGATCACCTGGGGGCACCTGTGGTCCGGTTTCCGCGTCCACGCCCCGACGGTGGCCCAGGTGCTGGGCCAGGTGCCGACCTACAACGGGCGGGTGATGGTTTATAACGGAAGGGTTGTCTATACATGAACACCGGATTTATCGAAAGCGGGCACCTGTACGAAGTGGCCGACGCCATTGTGGGGCACTTAACGGGCATCGACGCCACCGCCATCGCCATCAGTGAAATCCTGGTGGTCGAGCCGGGCAAACAACTGGTGGTGACCAAGGTGGTCATCCACCTGGAGGAATTTACGGCAGGCGGCAAGGTACAGCAGGCGATTGCCAGTTTCGGCGGCAACGCCGCCACCTATGACGATTACCTGAAGACGGTGACGTATACCTTCACGACTGAGGACTACGCCATTGTGGACAGCGTGCGGGATGCCGAGTACCCGGTTTATCCGGCCGGCACTTCGTTTCGGATTTCAATAGAGACGGCCTCGGATGCAACGACCGAGGTCTGGGACGTATACGTGTTCGGTTTTTACATCACGACCTAAGGCAGGGGGACTACCTGTGGAAGATATGAGCGGTTTGATCGCGGTGGTATCCATGATCAGCATCGTGGGGTCTACTGCGGTCTACAAGGGCATCACCACAGTTTGGAATCTGTGGAATAAGGACCGGCGCGAGGCCGAAGCCATGAATATACGCATCAAGCAGGAAAATGTGCTGCGTCAGGAAATGGCCGAAGCCAACGAGCGCGTGCGTCAATCCGAGCGCGATTATCTGGAAAAGCAGATCAAACGCCTGGAAGACGAGATCGTAGCCAACCGGGACCGGTACGACAACGAAACCCGTATACAGAAGAAGGCCATCGATACGCTGGACGAAACCTACCAGCGGCTGGTGCAAAGCGCCCAGGCCGACAAACTGGCGATGGAAAACCACATCGAACAACAGCAGCGGGAAATCGAAACCTTAAAAAGGGCTTACGAGCGCAGCGAGAAAGAACGTACGACGATGCAAGAAATGCTTAAGGAAACACAAGCAGAGTTGAGGCAGGCTAAAGAAATGATCCTGGAACTCAAGTTCGACAAGGTGGCGCTGGAACGCATCAACAGCAATCTGGAACAGCAACTGGACGTGTTACGCGGCCTGGTCGAACCGGTGCGCCTGATGTTACAAAAACAGTTGGCATAGGATCGACTCACCGGGGAGCGGCCCACTTGTAGGGCCGAACGTCCCCCTGGCCTGGCAGGTGAGCCGATCCCCGGTGCGCCCATCCGCGCCCGGACGCGTGCCCAAACAAAAAACGCGGGACTGCCGTCGCCGCCCGCGCGGCGGTCCCGCCCATAGGAGAATAAAACGATGGAAGACCAGTTGGTGATTTTTGTGGACCGCCTGATCGCGATGGTTGGTGATCTGACGGTGGTCCCGTTTGCAATTCCCCTGATCGTGCTGCTGGTTTCGGTGGGCAAACGGTTTGTGCCCGCACAGTGGGCCAGCGGCAACACGTTACATTTTGTGGCCCAGGCCGTATTCTGGGCCGGTTACGTGGTGTTCTGGAAGTTGGGCGGCAGTCTGCCCGCCTTCGAGACCTGGACCGTCAACATTACAAAAATACTGGAGGTGGCCGTGCCGGTGCTGCTGCCCTTCCTGGTATCCCTGTTTGGGGCGGACGCCGCCTATAAGGCAGCCCGCACCAAAGAGATTACCGCCTTCGG
>DAOUEM010000070.1:0-9492 GCA_034430555.1 Anaerolineae bacterium
GCCCTGCCGGTTCCAGGTACGCCGGCAGCGCCAGGTGAAAGGTGGTGCCTTCCTGTTCCACGCTGTCGAACCAGATTCTGCCGCCGTGCATTTCCACCAGTTCTTTAACAATCGCCAGGCCAAGACCGGTGCCGGGAGTTTCCATCACCAGCGCGTTTTCGTCATTCCGGTAGAACCGGTCAAAAACGCGGTTGTGATCTTTCTTAGGAATGCCAATGCCGGTATCGGCCACCGAAAGCAGCAGCGATTGATCCTCTTGCTGGCGGGCAACGACGGTAATCTTACCACCATCAGACGTGTACTGATAGGCGTTATCCGTCAGGTTGGTGACGATCTGGGTCAGCTTCTCCGCATCGCCATAAGTCGGCAGCAGGTCCTCCGCGATGTCAGCTTCAATCGTCAGCGGCCGACCATCGGCCTCGATACGACCGCGTAAATTGGCGATCACCGTACGGGCGATCTGCCCCACGTCCACCGCCTGGAAGTTCAACTCTGCCGAACCGGAGTCGATGTGAGAGATATTGAGCAGGTCGTTCACCAGGTTACCGAGACGATCGGCGTTGTTTTTGATGATGGACAGGAATTCGCGCTGGCGCTCCGAGATGACTTCGCCAGCCGCGCCCATCACCAGCAGGTCCGCATACCCTTTGATGCTGGTCATGGGTGTCCGCAGTTCATGCGACACGTTGGAGATGAACTCGGTCTTCATGCGATCCACTTCGACCTCGCGCGTGATATCGCGGAAGACCGATACCGTGCCGAGGAACTGGTCGCCCATGTGCACTGGCGATAGCGCCACGTTGACCACTTTGTCGCCGATTTCTAGGATTTCGGAGACATACACCCCGGCGGTAATCTGGCCAGGGTCGGCCATCCAGTCTTCGATGGCGCTGCCCCAACGCTTACCGCCACCGCCGTAAAGCCCGCTCAGGCTGACGAAGGACCGGCCCAGAATCTCCTGGCGATCGATCGCCAGGATGCGCTCGGAGGCATTATTAAACAGGATGACCTCGCCCAATTCATTGGCCACCATCACGCCGTCGGCGACGCCTTCCAGGATGGCCGTGCTCTTGGAAGCCTCGATCTGCTGCTCGCGCACCATGTCGCCGAGGCGCTCGGCCTGTTCGCGGATAAAGAGGTACAGCTCCGCGTTATTAATCGAGGTCGCCAGCTGGTTGGCAGCGGCGGCCACCAGCCGGACATGATCCTCGTTGAAGACGCCCGGCTTGAGGCTGTGCAGCATCAAGACGCCGATGATCTCGTCGCTCGTTTCCAGCAGCACGCCGATGGTGGCACGCGGCGCGTCGTGGTGGGCGGCGATATTGAGCCAGCGCGGGTCCTGCTGGACATCCACCACCACCACCGACTGCCGGTTCTGGATAATCCATCCGGCCAGGCCTTCCGTAGTGCGCAGGCCGCCGCCCGGATCGACGTTGCTCAGGTCGCCGCCCAGCATGGCGCGGGTGACCAGCCGGTCGTTCTGATGATCGATCAACATCACGCGCCCCTGGTCCGCCTCGACCGCCTTGGCCAGCAGGTCGAGGGCGCGGTCCAGCACGCGGTCCATATCCAGCGTGGCCGAAAGTTCGGCGGTGATGGTGTACAGCGTATTGAGGCGGTCGCGTTCGTCGCGAACCTCCTCCGTGCGCTCGCGAACGCGCTGCTCCAGCATCTGGTTGAAGGAGCGCAGCTCTTCAAAGAGGCGCGTATTCTGGACGGCCACGGCCAGCTGCCCGGCCACCGTCGATAGAATACGCTGGTCGTTCAGGCCGAACGCGACCGAGCTGACATCGTCGGCCACCGCCAGCACGCCGACGGTTTCATTGCCCACCGTCAGGGGCACGCCCAGGAAGCTCTTGGCCGTCGGCACAGCCGTCTCAATGCCGAGAATACGCTTCACCTCTTCCAGGTCCGCACCGACCAGCAGCA
This sequence comes from Anaerolineae bacterium, assembly GCA_034430555.1. Classification (GTDB taxonomy): domain Bacteria; phylum Chloroflexota; class Anaerolineae; order Aggregatilineales; family Ch27; genus DAOTXK01. The sequence continues at coordinate 1,930 of DAOUEM010000070.1, forward strand.
GGGACCGGCCATTGTTGATAATCCAGGAGAACTCGTCGCTGCCCATCGTGCGCCCGGACATATCGATGTCTTCGTCATGGTGCACCGCCACCAGAAACTCAAGCGCGTCCTCCTGCCGGAGCACCAGATAAAGGCGGTGCGCCTGGGTCAGCACAGGAATTTGCGTCCGCACGATGGGCTGCAGTTCGGTCAGGTTCATCGCGGCGGAGACCGCCCGGCTGAGGTCGTTGATCAGGAAGGCCTCCTGCACCTGGGCGGCGGTTTCGGAGTTCAGGCGGGCGTTTTCGATGGCGACGGCTGCCTGCCCGGCCAGGGTGCGGGCGATTCGCTGCTCGCTCAGGCCAAAGCTGCGGAAGGACTCGAATATTTCTATCTTGATCAAGCCGATCGATTCCTCGCGCCGGACCAGCGGAACCAACATCCGGAAGGTGCTGCCCAGCGCGGCCATCTCAGCCCGTTCGCGCTCATCGGCGCTTTCATCGTCGGCGCGTATCATGACCACGCGGCGCCCCCGCAGCACCGTGACGCGGGCCGGGTATTCCGATTCGGGGTAGCGGGTGCCAGGCTCGGCCGTCTTACTCGTATCGCCGTCGCGGCTGACATCCACGTGGACGATCAGGTTTTGCTCAACCTCGTCCCACAACATGACGGCGCAGGTGTCGGCGTCCAGGGCGTGGATCATCTGCTGGCCGACGCTCTGAATCACCTCGTCGAGGTCCAGCGAGAGCGAGGTGGCCTGCGATGCCTCGAACAGCGTTTCCAGCTCGCGGGTACGCACGAAGGATTGTTCCAGCAGGTTGGCGTTCTGCGCGGCAATAGCCGCCTGGCTGGCGATGGTCTGGGCCAGCTCGATATGCTCGGCGGTGAAGCGGCGCTGCTCCGTCGTGCTTTCCAGGATCAAAACGCCAATGACCTGCCCGCCCACGTTGAGCGGCACAATCACCAGGGAGTGCACGCCTCTATCGGCCAACTCGTCTTGCATCGCCTTGAGCAGCGGATCGTGGGCCGCATCCTCCACCATCAGCGGCTGGAGCGTGCGGCGCACGTAATCGATGGCCGGGTTGTCGTCCAGGGCCAGCAGGCTGCTGGGCGGCGCGTCGCCCCGTGGATATTCCACGACCACGACACCCACGTTCTGCTCGGCATCGAACATCGCGGCCCGCGCCGAAGTCACGTTGAGGGCTCGGGCGCTCTCTTGCAGCGCGACCTCGAAGATGTTCTCCAGGTCGAGGGACTGGGCCAGCATGGTCGATACCCGGTTCAGCAGGCTGAGCCGCTCAGTTTGCTGGGTCAGGTCCACGGCGCGCTGACGGGTCTCCGCGAAGAGGTTCGCGTTTTCCAGGGCCACGGCGGCCTGGTTGGCGAAGGCCAGCGCCAGTTGCACGTGATTGTCGTTGTAATAACCGGCCTCGACCTTGTCCAGGGCCAACAGCCCGATAATCTCTTCCTTGCTGATCAGCGGTGCGCCCAGCCAGTTGCGGGTAGGCCGCTGCTCACCGCCGGGGAAGCGCGCGTCTAACGTCACGTCGGGCACGTTGATGGCCCGTTTTTGCGCGGCCATATCCTGGAAGAGCGCGCTGTCCTCAATCGCCACTTCCAGCCCGACCAGTTCTTCGGCAGTGCCGTCGTAGCCGCGGGCCGAAGCGATACGCAGATTGTCCCCAAAGCGCAGCCACAGCGTCACGCCGTCGAAAGCCAGCACCTGCCCGAGCTGATCCAGCACCAGCGTGATCACCTGGTCCGGTTCAAGGGTCGCCGTGAGGCGGCTGGAGACATCGGTCAGGGCGGCCAACTGATCGGCGCGTTCGGCCAGGTCGGCTTCCAGCATGGCACGCTGGGTGACATCTTCCACCAGCAGCACGACGCCGGTTACTTCCGCCTCTTCTTCTTGTTCTTGCAGGGGATAGAGGTAGAAGTTCTGCACGATGCTGCGCTTATCCGAGGCGCGGCCCGGCACGTTAAAGATCACGCTCGGCTGGCCGGTCGTGAGCACGCTTTCCAGGCCGTCGGCCATGATGTCCCGGTACGTTTCCCGGTAGTCGAAGAGATGTTTCCCTTCGGCATCGACGTTCCAATCGTACTGTTGATGCATGTATTCGTTGAAGGTCGTGATCATGCCGTTGCGATCCATCACGACAATACCCTGCTGGATCGACTCGACGATCGCGGTGGTAAACCGCTGGAGGTCGCGTGTCTCCTGGTAGAGGCGGGCGTTTTCCAGGGCGATGGAAGCCTGCGTGGCGAAGATCGCGGCGCGTTCCACTGCCCCGCTGCTGAAGGCCGCCTTGGGGTCCGTCTCGACCAGGCTAAGGACGCCAAGCACGCTGCCTTCGCGCATGAGCGGCACGCTCATGATGGCGCTGGCTTCCAGGTATTCGGCCAGCACCACGCGCACATCCTGCTGCTGGGCCACCTCGTTCACGTAAAGGGGCTCGGCCTGGTTGAAGGCGCGCACCGCCAGGACCTGGTTATCGTCACGCGGCACGCGCATCTGGCGGAACGCTTCCACGCCCGGCCCGGCGCCCGCAATACCGACCAGCTCGTTGCCGGTCGCCTGCCAGATGTAGGCGCCTTCCACCCGGAGGATGTCCAGACTCTCGCGGCAGATGCTTTCCAGGGTCGCCGAGAGGTCGAGGGTGGCGTTCAGTTCACCGCTCAGGCGCGCCAGGGCGTTGGAGAAGCGCTCGCGTTCGGCGGTCTCCTGGTACAGGCGCGCGTTTTCGATGGCGACGGCCACCAGGTTCGCCATACGCTGGACCAGGGCCATGTTCTCGTCATCGAAGGCGAAGGCGTTGGACAACTCGCTGCCGAGGCGTAGCACGCCGAGCACATTACCGCCGACGACCATCGGCACCAGCATCGTCGTGCGCTCGCCCCGCTGCTGCCAGCTGTACAAGTCGGCATACGACTCGTCGGCAGTCTCATCTTCCAGGAAGACGATGCGCCCCTCCACCTCACGGAAGACCTGGCCCATCATCGTGCCTTCCGCCGGCAGCGGCGGGCCAGGCGTGACCCGCACTTCGGCCACGCTCATAAAGGCGGCTTCCAGCGTTTCAAAGCCGGATTTATCCTGAACGGACAGGCCGACCATGGCCCGCGTGAAGGGCAGCAGTCGCTGCAACCCCTCCGCCATCGACCGCACAATACCGTCGATGTCGAGTGTGCTGGTCACCGCCTGCATGATCTCGTTGAACAGGCTTTCTTGCTCGGCGGCGCGGCTGGTCTCCAGGTACAGGCGCGTCATCTCGATGGCGTTGGCCGCCTGGGCCGCGAACAGCTCAATCGGGCGCAGGCTCTGCACGGTAGGAGCCAACCCATCCACCGGGCCGTCCATGCCAATCAGGCCGATCAGGCGGTTTTCAGCGCCATAGATGGGCAGGTACAACTCGTCGTCTGGGTGCCACTGATCCGCGGCGACGGGTGATTCCGATTCTGCCCCCTCGCGCAGATGCTCGATCACCCACGGCGCGTCATACCGCAGATAATAGGCCACGCCGACCGTCAGATCGTAAAAGTCCGGATCGGCGGTGCGGGCGCGCCACACCGTACCCAAGGCCAGGCTGTTGTGCAGCCTGTCGGCTTCCTCGTCGGTATAACCGGCATATACCAGCGCGGTCGGCTCCAACTGCTCATCACGCAGGGAGATATGCACGCGCTGCCAGCCCGCATTTTGAATACCGGCGGCAACCACCTGCAAACGGGACGGCACATCGGACGCCTGCTGAATCTCGCTGGAAACGGCATAAAGGCGCTCCAGCAGGTCACGCTCATGGCGGGCCGCGGCGGCTTCGCGCTGGATGGCGTCCAGCAGCCGGAAGTTTTCAATCCCGATGGCCGCCTGGTGCACGAAAATCTCCAGCGGTTCCAGGGTGGAGCGAATGGGCCGGCGGCCGTCGCTCGGCGCGTCCACGCTGAGAATACCGATCAACTCTCCCTTGGAATCGCGCAGCGGGACGACCAGCGCGTCCTCCGGGTTCCAGAAGCCGCGCTCCTGGATGGCCTGGTATTCCTGGTGGTAGTGGAAATCCTCGCGCGTCAGGCCTTCCTGCCACTCATCAGCCTGCTCCGCCGGCAGGAAGTACGACTGGCTGATGCGGTATTTCTCCTGCAGCATGCCCTCCACCCGGCTGCGCGGCAGGTTCGTCTTCTGGAGTTCGTCGAAGGTGGTGAGCGGAATACCGGCCTGCGCCACCCGCTGGAAATGCCCGGCCTGCTCATCCAGCAGGCTGATCATCACCACCGAATAGCCGACCGACATCTGCACGGCGTGGGCCACCGCTTCCAGGTAATCTTCGACACGGGTTTCGGTCCGCAGCACTTGGCCCAGCTCAAAAATCTGGTTAAGCTGCTCGACACGCCGGCTTAACAGCTGGTTGCGGCTGATCTGCTCGCGGAAGCTGGCGGCATTGACATAGGCGGTAGCCGCTTTGAGGGCCAGCGAGTTGATGAACAGGACTGCCCGCTCGTCGAAGGCATCCGGCGTCACGTGGTACAGGTGGATCACGCCGACGGCATTCTCATTGTACAAAATCGGCACAGCCAGCGCCGACACCGCCGCCGCCGGGGCGGCTTCCAGATCGTGGTCGGCATAATCGACCACCGTGATGACCTGGCGATCCTCGATGGCCCGCTGCTCGACCGGCACCACATCCGGCATCAACGAACGCGCGCCGTAACGCTGCATGATCTCCGGCTGTTCGAGGTCCGCCCATGCCTCGCTGGGGGAGAGCATCACCACGGTACACTCGGTCACGCCGGTGACGCGCAGCGCCTCCTGGCGGATAACCTCGGTAATGCGATCCAGCTCGACCGTGATGGCCAGCTCGTTGCTGACCCGGCCCAGGGCGTCCAGCTCGCTCACCCGCGTGCGCAACGTCTCGTCGGTTTCTTCGTACAACCGGAGCCGCTCGATGGCGGCGCTCAACTGGTTGGCCGCCGTGCTCAGCAGGTCAACGTCGCGCTGGGTATAGTCGGCGTCCAGGCGGTTGGCCACGACCAACTCGCCGATGCCCTGCCCGCGGACGCGCAGCGGCACCATGACGGCCTTAGTCAGGTTCAGCCGCTCGATGGCCGGGCGGTAGGCGGCCAGAATACGGCCATCCTCGGCCAGCCGGTTGCTCATAAAGGGCCGCCCGGAAACGACCACGCTGTACTCAAATCCCACGCCGTAAGCATCAGCCTCAACCGACTGCGCCAGATCAAAGCCTACCACGTCTTCCGGCAGGAGGCGCAGCTTACCGGTGCTCTCGTCCAGGAAGTCGACCAGGGCGATCGGGCTGTCGAAAAGCTCGGCCGCTTCCGCCAGGACCTGGTGGATGATCGCGTCAATGCCGGCAGCACCGCTGGTGATGGCCGCAATACGGCTCAGCGCGTCCGATTGGCGCACATAGTCCTTCACCTGATCCAACAGCCGGTTGTTCTCCACGATAACCGACATCTGGGCAGCGATGATATTGAGCAGCCGGGCATCATCCTCATTAAAACCCAGGAGACTCTGTTTGTTGCTGGCCAGCACCGCGCCGATCGGCCGTCCGCCGACCACTAACGGCACCAGCAGCACCTGGGTCAGGCCGACCCATTCGGTCAGCTGATTGAGGCCGGTTTCCAGGGCCAGCGGGTCGCGGCTGAGGTCATTGCACAGCCAGAACTCACCCTCCTGCCACAGCCGGTTCATGGCGCTGCCGGCCGTGACCGGAATCTGGATATAGTTCAGTAGCTCGTCGGCCACGCCGAAAAACGGCGGGAAAGCGACCAGCGCTTCCTGGGCGGGATCGTGCATCAAGATACCGCACATCTCCACGCCGAGCAGGCGGGCCACGTTGCCGGCCATCATGGTATAGACGGTGTCGAAGTCCTCCATCCGGCCGATGGCCTGCCCCATCTCCTGCAAGGCCACGAACTCCTGCCGGCGGCGCTGCACGCGGTCGGCAAGCTGCACGCTTTCCACCACGATTGCGGCCTGCGACGCAAAGATACGAAGCTGCTCCATCTCGCGCGTGCCGATATCGCCGCCGTGGCGGGGATTACTGATCTGCACCAGGCCGACGTGCCGGTTGCCCAGCATCATGGGGACGACGGCCAGGTTTTTGATGCCGGCTACTTCCAGCAGGTCCAACCAGCCGATTTCCTCAATCAGCGCTTCATCGCGCACCCAGTTGGAATACCAGCCCTCATCCCGCTGCCAGATGCGGCTGGCCACGGTGCCCGGCGACAAATCGATGGCATAGTTCTGGATCACCGACTCGGGAATGCCGTAAAACGGCGGCTGGGCCACCAACCGATCATCGGCCGCCTGGTACGTCAGCAAGCCGCACATGTCCACATCGATGGCCTGGGCGATATACATCGACAACTGCTGGAACAACAGGCTGCGGTCGGCGGCGGCGGCGGCCTGGGTAATGGACTGCATACCCGCCAGCTCGCCGGCGCGCCGGACCTTCTCCGCGTAGAGGTGCGCCCGGTCAATGGCGGCGGCCGTCTGGTTCGCGACTGCTTCCAGCAGGGAGAGGTCTTCGTAATCAAAGGCCCGCGGCTCCGCGCTGACCAGCTGCAAAATTCCGATGAAGGAATCGCCCATCTGCAGCGGCGTCCCGATATAACTGCGGAAGGCGCCCTCGCCATCCGCCCTGTCGTAGGACTGCGTGTCGATGTCTTCCACCAACAGCGATTGGCGGTAAGTGGATACCCAGGCGCTGGGACTGTTGCCTTCCTGGTATACGCCGTTGACGTCGTTCAGGGCATGCAGCATCTGAGCATTGCCCATCTCGGCCAGGGGAACCATCGCCTCGCTGCCGGTATCCCACGCGGTCACCGCCCCGGCCTGGAACGGAATCGCCTGGGAAAGGCTGGTCATGATGGCGGTCAGCGTATCATCAAGTGGGGCGCCGGCGCTGATCTTCTGGCCGATTTCGTTCAGAGCCACCAGGGCGCGCATGGTGCCGGGGCCGTATTCGGTGCGGCTGCCGGCCATGTCGCGCAGCACGATAACCATACTGCGGCTCTGCTCGCCGGGCAGGCGGTGGGAGGAGGCCTCCACGCGCCGCGGACCCAGCTGGAAGGTCGCGCGCCCTTCCGCCGCGAACAAATCGCGGAAGACGTGCGGGGGCCGCACGAACTCGGCCATCAGCTCCAGGTCCGGATCGCCGCCGTTGATGCCAAACCAGCGGCGGGCGTGATCGTTGGCAAAAGTAATCCGACCATACCCGCTGGACAGCAGGATGGCATCGGTGGTGCTCGCCAGGTTGACCGGCACAGGGGATTGTTGCAGCTGTGGCGAGTCGTCGCGGCGCCTTTGGCGTAACAGGAAGTAAACGCCTGTCAAAAGGACCGCACCGGCAGTGATCAGGTAGAGGGCCAGGCTCATGGCATTACTTCATCAAGATGCTCAGACCGCGCCGGTTTACCACTCCGTCTCGTACTCTTCGACGGCAGTCGTGCCCGTGCGACGGTCTTCGGCGGCTAATTCGGTAATCTCACGGATGTCGGCGAAGGTCCGCGTACGGGCGGAGACCGACCCGGCAGAGATAGTCATCAGCGGGGCCTGCCGCTCAGAGCCGTCAGACG
>DAOUEM010000071.1:0-1715 GCA_034430555.1 Anaerolineae bacterium
GATCGCCAAAAACCTGGTTCGTCCAATGACTTCGGTGAGTTTCGACGTGCGTTCCGCGGCGAGCCAAGCAGCTAAAATGCTGATCGATGAACTTGAGGGGCGATCTCTGGACATTGAACAGCTTGTGCTTCCACCTCAACTCATCGTTCGTGAAAGTACCATGCCGCATACTTGAGCACTTGTCAACGCAAGGCATTTGTATCAGTTGCCTGTGGGGGCTAAAAAGCCCATCAGCCCCGTATGGTTCAAAAATTAACCTTGGGGTGAGATGAGTTACGCTGTAAGGTTCACCAAGGTGGAGGGTAATAGAAAAAACGAGCGGCTCGCACCGCTCGTATCTCATGGAATAGCCGTTTATTTGAGTCGCTGTCGTTTGGCTTTCTGCCGACAGGCATTCGAACAATATATCCGACGCCGACCTGTGCCGGCTACCCTCGTCATCCAGGGGAAAACGACTCGTCAAGCAGCCCACTGGTAGTCATGGTGAAGTCCATTCAAAACAGGAATTCGACGTAAAAAGCAGCCCCCTGGTGGAAGCAAGAAGGCAGCAGGAGACGGAATAGGGAGCTGCCCATCGATGCCTTGATGAGGGCGCGCGTAGTTAAAGTACTCCACGTATTCCTTTGTCAAACGCCGGGCATGGCCTTCACTCAGAATAAGGATGTGATCGAGAAACTCACGCCGCACACTTCCCATGAACCGCTCACACACCGCATTCGCTTGGGGCGCATAGGGTGGCGTATGGATGAGCGTGATCCCGGCCCCATCGACAGCGTGGTCGAACAAAGAACCGTACTTATCGTCATTATCGCAAATCAGAAACCTTGGACTGTCTCCGAACGGCGTCGCCTCCCGGATCTGCTGTGCCATCCACGCATCACTGGGGCAACGTCCCCATGCTGGTGAACTGCTGCACCACTCGGATCGGGATCAGTACACCAGTGGCGATTATCAGACGCTGCTGACCCAGGCTCAGATCACCTCGAGCATGAGCGGCACCGGCAACTGCTATGACAATGCCGTGATGGCGAGTTTCTGTGCCACGTTGAAAACCGAGTGCGCTGATCATCGCTTGGCGACACGAGCTGAAGCACGTCGGGCCATCTTCGAATTCATCGAAGTGTGGTATGACCGTCAACGGCGACATTCAGCCCTCAACTATCTCACACCGGCAGAGTTTGAGGCTTTGCCATGCTAGACAACTTGTGTATCCACCAAACTCAGGCAAGTTCAAAACGACCAGCCATACCCAAAACCAGAGCTTATCTTTTCCTTTTCCAGTGGTATGTCACGTGCACTATTCTACCAGCTGGCTCAGGCTGATTCTCGTCTCAATTGTGAATTGCACGGATTTTTTGGGAGTACGCGTTTATATTGCGTGATAGGAACAGGTTGTTAAGATATAATGGCTGGCGCGCTGCACGGCTAAAATGCCATATGATGCTTGACAAGGATAATACGAATTATGACTGAATCCACCTCGACTCAACGAACTGTATCGCCGGCTGTCTATCTGGACCCTTCCCGTCCAATTGCCGAACGCGTCCGGGATCTGCTTTCGCGATTGACGCTCGACGAGAAAATCGGGCAGATGCGCAACCGGGCCCAGGCGATTCCGCGTTTGAACATCCCTGCCTACGATTTCTGGAGTGAGGCCTTGCACGGCGTCGCCGGGAATGGGCGCGCCACGGTCTTTCCCCAGGCCATCGGTATGG
>DAOUEM010000072.1:0-19745 GCA_034430555.1 Anaerolineae bacterium
CTGCGCGGCAACGGGACCTTCGAGGGTATCACCATGCGGGCTATTCCGGAGGGGCGGGTGGTGCATCCCCATGTGCCGCTGACGGTCGTCGAGGGGCCGCTGGCGATGGCCCAGATTCTGGAGACGACGCTGCTCAACCACCTGAACTACCAGACGTTGATCGCTACCAAGGCCGCCCGCATCCGGGAAGCAGGGCGCGCCCAGTTGATGCTGGAGTTCGGCCTGCGGCGCGGCCCGGAGATGGGCGCCAACGCGGGCACTCGAGCTGCCCTGATCGGCGGCGCGGATTTTTCCTCCAATGTCGGGGTCTCATGTGTGCTGGGATATCCACCCAAAGGCACGCACGCCCACAGCATGGTGCAGGTGTTTATGGCCCTGGGCGGCACCGAATTGGACGCTTTCCGGGCATACGCGGATGTTTACCCGGACGACTGCCTGCTGCTGGTGGACACGGTCGACACGCTGGAGAGCGGGGTGCCGAACGCCATTCGAGTCTTTGAGGAGCTTCGCCAGCAGGGTCACCAGCCGGTGGGCATTCGCCTGGATTCGGGAGACCTCGCTTACCTCAGCATCCAGGCAGCCAAGTTGTTAAACCGGGCCGGGTTTGAGCAGGCCTCGATCGTGCTCTCTAACCAGCTCGATGAGCTGACGATGTGGCAGATCATCACCCAGATACAGCAGGAAGCGCCGCGTTATGATGTCGACGCCGATGACCTGGTCAGGCGGCTGGTGTATGGCGTGGGTACCCGCTTGATTACTTCGGCGGGCGATGCCTCACTGGATGGCGTCTACAAACTGGTTGCCATGCAGGAGAATGGCGATTGGGTGCCGGCCTTGAAGGTCTCCGACTCGCCGGCCAAGACGCCTAATCCCGGCAACAAGCGCAGCTGGCGGCTGTACGATGATCGCGACAAAGCGATCGTTGATCTGCTCAGCCTGGACGACGAAGACCCCCGCCAGCTGGAGTCGATGTGCGTATATCACCCGACCGAGTACGGTAAGTGTCGCACGTTGACCCGGGCAGACTTCACCAGGATGGAACCACTGCTGGTCGAGGTGCTTCGCCAGGGTAAGCTGGTGTACGATTTACCATCTATCGAGGACATGCGCGAGGTTCGTCGTGCGGATGTAAGCCGGCTGCATCCCGGGGTCCGCCGGTTGATGAACCCGCATATTTATCACGTCTCGCTGACGGAGCGTCTGTGGGAGATGAAGCAGGCGCAGATCGCTTCACTACAAGTGGGCTGACGGGTGACCGGCCAACGGTCTGGAGCAGGGAAGAAGATGTCGATACTCAAGCGGCTGCATGGTAACGAAGACGACGACAAAAACGACAAGCCTGATAAGTCCCGCCAGGCTTCCCCGGAGATCATTCGCGGACGGCCTGGCTATGCCAGTTTTTCCGTGAGGGCCTTGGCCGAGCGTATCGAGGCGCAGTTGCAGGAAGAGCTTGGCCAGCGGGTCGACATCTTGCTGGAGGTTCAGGACGAGTCCGCCCGCCGCGACCTGGTTCGTGAAGCGGGAGAATACGTCCTGGCGGTTGAATCGATTCCTTTGAACTACGACGAAAAAGAAACCTTGTTCGAAGCCGTCTACCGAAACCTTTTTTCTTTTGGCCCCTTAGATGCGTTGTTGGAGGATGACAGCATCACCGGGCTGACCATCGACGGGCATGACTCGATCTACCTGCGCCGGCGTGAGGGCGACCCGCAGCCGGTTACCTCGTACTTTGAGGATTACGCGCACCTGCGCCGCATCACGGAGCGGATCGTCACCGGGGCGGGGGGCCAGCTGTTGGATGACGAACCGTTTATCGAGGTGGGATGTGTGATGTTGGGGCGTCCGGTGCGGCTGACCCTGGTCAGCCCGCCGCTCAGTCCGGTGCTGCACCTGGACGTGCGCCTGCATCCGCGACAAGCCACCACAATCCCGGGGCTGAGGGCGATGGGTGCGCTGAGCGCGGTCGATGAGACTCTGCTCAGGGTGCTGGCGGAAAGCTCGTACGGCGCGCTGATCGTCGCGGACGCAGCCGGCGGCAAGACGACCCTGCTGGAAGCCCTGCTGCCGCTGCTGCCCAAACCGGAGTCCTGCTGGTTGGTGGAGCGTACCCGCGAACTGCGTCTGCCGCCCGGCATTAACGGCCTGTATGCCGTACCGGTCACCGCGGACTCGCCCGGTATAACCTTTGCCGATCAGATCGCGGCGGCCCTGGACGAATCGCCCGGGACTCTCATCGCGGACGAGCTGCGGGGTGATGAAGCGGTGCCGGTCTGGCAGGCGCTGAGCGGGCCGGAGCAGCCGCGCGTCCTGTTGGTCTTGCGCAGCAGCTCCGTTCCCCGACGCCTGCGCAATGCCGTCAGCATCCTGATCCGCAAAGGCCAGCCGAACATTGCCCAGGAAGTCATCAACCGGGCGCTGCTGGACCGGGTGCCGTTCGTGATCACCACGACCATTGATGCGGACGGCTTGCGCCTGACCGGCATCAGCGAATGGGCGCCAGACGAGACCGGTGAAGACGTGACCCTTCGACCGCTGGTGCAGGGCGGCGCGCTTACCGGTCATCGGCCCCGCCATACCCTGCCGGTGCCCGATGAATTCTGGGAGCCGTAGGAGTGAATACCGCCGCCGGGTCGAGCCGTCAACGTCCCAGGCCGGCAGCCCCCACTGGCGATCCGGACTCAGGCTGGCGGTCCGGCGGAGCAGGTGCTGCTGGCGCTGACCCCGGACCGTTTTATACAGCGGTCGCGGCTGAGGCCGGGAGTGTCCCCCTGGTCGGTCGGTCGGCTCGCACGGCCTGTGGCAGGTTTTCGCTAAAGGGCGGCAGGACAATGCCGTTTTCGGTGATGATGCCGGAGAGATAACATGCCGGGGTGATGTCAAAGGCCGGATTGCGGGCCGGGTAGTCGTCCGGGACGATGGCTTTGCCGAACGGGGCGCGCACCTCGTCGGGGCTGCGTTCTTCGATAGGAATGTCGGTTCCGGCGGGAATACTCAGGTCTACCGTGGAAGTTGGCGCGACGGAATAGCATGGGATGCCATGCGCGTGCGCCAGGACGGATATGTGGTAGGTGCCGATCTTGTTGGCGACATCACCGTTAGCCGCGATTCGATCCGCGCCAAAAAGCACCAGCGTGATTTCGCCCTGCTGCATGTAATGCCCGGCTGCCGAGTCTGGGATGATGTCGAAGCTCACGCCGAGTTGTTTGAGTTCCCAGGCACTCAGGCGAGCGCCTTGCAGCCGGGGACGTGTTTCGTCGAGCAGCACGTGGAAGGTTTTGCCTGCTTCGAACGCCGCCCGGATCACCCCCAGCGCCGTGCCGTAGTCCACGGTCGCCAGCGCCCCGGTATTGCAGTGGTGCAGAATCGTATCGCCATCCTGCACCAGGGATGCGCCATATGCGCCCATACGTTTGTTGATGGCGACATCTTCATCAGCGATGTGTTGGGCTTCCGCCAGCAGGGCGGCCCGCAGAGCCTGGGCGTTTTCGAATCGCTGCTCGCGGGCGACAGTCATCATCCGGTCGACCGCCCAGGCCAGGTTCACGGCGGTTGGGCGTGCCTGCTTCAGGTGATCGGCGGCAGCTTCCAGCCTTTTCAAAAATGATGCGGCGTCCGGCTCCTGGTTTTGCTGCGCTGCGAGTGCCATCCCGAAGCCGGCGGTCGCGCCAATGGCCGGCGCGCCGCGGACAGTCATGTTGGCGATCGCTTCCGCCACGGCTTTGTAGCTGTCCAATTCGACGTGTTCGAGCTTCCAGGGAAGCTGGCGCTGGTCGATCAAGCGTACTTTTCCGTTTTGCCATTCCACGGTTCGCATCAAGCGGCTCCTTAGCGGTTGTTGCCTGGGCAGCCCACCCTATTCGTGCCTGACGTACACGAGAGAGTCTATCGAGAAGGGGGTGGCCAGTCAAACCGGCACACGGCCTGGCCGCTGGACAGCAGGGCCGTCAGCCCGAAAACACCCGTGGACTATTCAGCCGGCTGTGCCGCTTCCGCCATGGCCGCTTGCACGAGGGGCAGGGGGATGCCGCCGGTCATACGTTCGCCATCCACCTCAATCCAGGTAGGCCGGCCGCCGCTCTGTCGGATGAGTATCGAGGGTGTGCTGCGGACGTCCAGGCTGTTGGCCAGGTCGACGTTACTCTGTAAGGCTTCACGATAGCGGCTGTCATTGTTGACGCAAGTTAACAACTCACCGCTGTTAAGTTGCAGCGTTTCGGCGACCTCGCGAATATGGCTGTCGGAGAACGCCGAGCGCCCGTATACGGTTTGCAACCGAAACAATTCGTCATGCATTTCCCAGAAGGCATTCTGCTCCCCCGCACAGAGCGCCGCGCGTGCGGCAATCGGCGAGCCGGCCGGGTCCAGCCCTGCCAGGATACGCAGTTCCAGCCGGGCCTGGCCGCTGCTGATGTACTGGGCGACGATCGCGTCGATGGTCGCCTGGTAGGTAGCGCAGTGCGGGCACGAAAAATCCAGGAATTCGACGATCGTGATCGGCGTATCAATGCTGCCCAGGATGGGCGCGCCATCGCTGGTGACCCGGCGCGTCAGTCCATTATAGGGGCTGTCAGGACTGGCTTGTGAACTGCTGGCCTGCGCATTAATGGCGATCAGCGCGACTAAAACCACGATAACGACGGTTATCACGCCGCCAAGCAGCAGCAGTTGTTGTTGTCGAGATGTCATGGGCCTGGACCTTTGTTTAATGCGGGCAACTATTATCCGATTCTACCGCGCCGCGTGAGTGCTTACGACTATCAGACATACCTGATCACGCCCGGGGACGCGGCCACGGCAATATCCACGGTACCCGGCGGCGGTAGCGGCGGTAGTCTTCCCCGAATTCAGCGGCCAGGCGGCGCTCTTCCAGCATGGAACCGACCAGGAAGTAAAAGGTTGCCCCGACCACGAACCCCAAAAATGAGTCGGTCATGATTGGCGTCGGCCACAGCGTCAGCAGGCTGAACAGGTAGAGGGGGTGACGGACCAGCCCATAAAAGCCGCCGGTTTGCAGGTGTTCTGGTGGCAATGGCAAAGGATCACCGCGCCAGTAGGCGAGCGCCTGGCGCAAGCCGGCGAATCGCAGCGGATCAGCTTGCAGCACAGCCAGCATCAGGCAGGCCAGCGCCGCCAGTTGCAGCACGATCAGCACGGCCGCCCAGGGCATTGGTACCCGCCACAAGACGTTGGATGGCGCCAGCATCACAACCACGGCGACCGGTATAAAGGTAATCGTGCTGAAGACATTGTAAAACAGCCGGTAGAAGCCATGATAGGCCCGGTCGCCGAAGCGGCGGCGCGCCCACTTTTTGCTGCCCGAGGCCGCCATGAAACTGTGGACCATACCGTAAGCGATGATGGTCAGTGTCGGTAATAAAAACATTTTTTCACCATAATACTGGTCTGTTGCCTGTCTGATATTCGATACCGTAACAGGGCTATGCTATACTGATTGGGTCGGCTTGCCAAATCTTACCGATGGAGATCATCATGCAGGCAGTAGATGTTATCGCCAGGAAGCGTGATGGCGAAGAGCTTACAGCGGAAGAGATACAATGGTTCGTAAAGGCCTATACCGCCGGCGATCTGCCGGACTACCAGGCCGCGGCCTGGTTGATGGCGATTTACCTGCAAGGCATGAATGCGCGGGAGACGGTCGACCTGACGATGGCGATGGCCCACTCCGGCGAGATGCTCGATCTCTCTGGCGTTGTCGACTACGCCGTGGACAAACACTCATCGGGTGGGGTGGGGGATAAGACCTCACTGGTGGTGCTGCCGCTGGTCGCGGCCTGTGGCGTGCCGGTCGCCAAGATGAGTGGGCACGGCCTGGGTTTCAGCGGTGGAACCCTGGACAAGATGGAGTCCATCAAGGGGTACCGCGTCGAGCTGTCGATGGATGAATTCCTGACGCAGGCCCGGGAGCAGGGGCTGGTGCTGGCCGGGCAAACGGCTAGCCTCGCGCCCGCCGACGGTTTGCTTTACGCCCTGCGTGATGTCACCGGCACCGTCTCCAGCCTGCCCTTGATCGCCAGCAGCATTATGAGCAAAAAAATAGCGGCCGGCGCCAACGGCATCGTGCTCGACGTTAAGGTGGGCATGGGTGCATTTATGAAAACGGTCGAGGAAGCCAAACAGCTTGCGCGTCAGATGGTGAGCATCGGACATGATGCCGGGCGCGACATGGTGGCTCTCATTTCGGATATGAACCAGCCGTTGGGCCATGCTGTGGGCAATGTGCTGGAGGTTCGAGAAGCGATCGAGGTCCTCCGCGGCGGCGGCCCTTCCGACCTGCGTGAGCACGCGTTGGTCGTTGCCGCCCACATGGTGCGCCTCGCCCGGCGAGAGCCGGTGGAAGCGCTGCCCGGGCTGCTGGCGGAACTGTCTGAAAGACTCCAGAACGGTGAGGCCCTGGCCAAATTCCGGGACCTGGTGATAGCGCAGGGCGGTGATGTCCGCATGGTAGATGACCCGGACCTGATGGAAAAGGCCGCGCTTGTTGAGGATGTGGCTGTTCCCAAGGATGGTTACATCGCCCAGATCAGTGCGCTGCAAGTCGCCCACGCTGCGCTAGACCTTGGTGCCGGTCGTGCCCGCAAAGGCGATCCGATCGATCACGCGGTGGGCGTGTTATGTCACTTGAAGGTTGGGGACCAGGTGAGCCAGGGTGATCGGGCCTTCACGATCCATGCCAACAGCGCCGGGCAGATGAGCGCCGCTAAAGCGCGGCTGGCGAACGCCATTGTCTACCGCAACTATCCGCAGACGGCCCTGCCGTTGTTTTACGATACCCTTACCGGCTGATCCCCCTCCCGGCGTATATCGATCACTGCAGGCGCTCCAGCAGGACCGGAGCGTCTGTTTCCCCCCAGCGGTAGAGATACAGCGGGGCCTGCAGCCGGTAACCGTCGCCGTCAAACGTGATGTCGCCGGTCCAGCCTGTCACCGTGATGCTGCCGATAGCCTCAGATACGGTTTCGCGAGACACCAGGCCATCGCTGTGGGCGCGGTTGATGGCCGCGAGGGCCACAGCCACCGCATCGTGTGCCAGCGCCGAGATTGGCCCCGGTTCCACGGCATTGCCGATGTCGCTGTTCAGGATGGCCCCGCGAAACGCTTCGGCACCGGCCAGCTCTTGTGGCCAGCCAGCATGGGTCAGGAACCACAATTCACCGCTTGGAGCCTGGTCGGCGGCCCGGATCAGATCGCGAAACTGCGCCAGCCCCCAGTCAAACCCACCTAGGCGGAGGCCGGCGTCACTGTTCAGTGCCAGGCGGGCGGCCTCCGTGACTCCCAGGTCAGGTGCCTGGGGAAAGACAGCAGCGTCGTCGATGCTGGCCTCCGACAGGTAGGCGTCGATGGTCGCTTGCCAGACCTCAGGCCGGATGTTCAGCGTATACGTGTCGGCTGATGCCGCAGCCTCGGCGGCAGCTTCCGCCGTGATCAGCGGCAGCCCAGCAGCCTGGTAAGCCGGTTGTGCCGCCTGCGTGGTCTCCGGGCGCCAGTGGCCGACGACAGCCACCACGGCGGGGTCGGCGGCCAGGGCCGTGGCGTATTGCGCCGCGCGTTCAGGATCGCCAAAGTCATCGTAGGTCACGAATTCCACCCGATAACCCTGCATCGTGCCGGAACGAATGGCGTTTAAGAGGGCCATCCGCGTGGCGAAAAACACGTCGACCCCGGTGTCGCGGTAGCGGCCCGAAAGCGGCAGCATCAGCCCGATACGGTAAACGGGTACGGTGCCGGTCGTACAGCCGGCCAGCAGCCCGACGACCAGGGAGGCCAGACAGATCAGCCTGGCGAAACGGACGATGGTAAGACGGTTCACGGGCAGTTTCCGTTGGCGACATGCTCTTCGAAGGTGACGGCGAAAACGTGGTAGCCGCTGCCGGCGCAGTCCGCGCGAAAGTAGTAATAGCCGGATTCGACCGGCGTGATGACCGCCTCTATGACAGCCAGCGAGGGGTTAGCGATGGGTCCGGGCGGCAGTCCTCCGTACAGGTACGTGTTGTACACCGACTGCGTGCTTCGATATTCGGCAATGGTGATGTTGGGCCACCATGAGCCATCCCGAAAGCCAATGCCGTACTGCACCGTGGGATCGGCGTCCAGGTTCATACCGATTTTCAGCCGATTCAGGTAAACGCCGGCGATGCGGGGCGCTTCGGCGGCGAAAAGGGCTTCTCGCTCCACGATTGAGGCTAGCGTAACGACCTGGTACAGGCTCAAACCCGCTGCCTCCGCCTGGGTTTTGAGCGTGCCGTCGACTCGCTGCTGGAAGGTGCTGAGCATCGTATCGCGCAAGGTGACGGCCGTCGCATCCGGCGGCAGGAAATACGTCTCCGGGAACAGGAAGCCCTCCAGCGAAACCCCGTCCGGCAGCCCGATATAAGCGGCCAAGGCCGGCAGCGCATACCCGCCAGGGCCGGTCACCGCCAGGAAGTCCGCTCCTGTAAAACGCAGCAGTGGATTGGTGTCTTTATCGTCGATGGCGGCGGCGATCTCCTCGCGCCGCCAGCCTTCCAGCGCCCGGAAGGTCACGGATGCCGTGCTGGAATCGGTCAGCGCCAGGGCGATCTGGCGGATGGTCTGCGTTGTATGCAGGAAATACGTGCCGGCCTCAAGCTGGCTATCCAGGCCCTGCCAACGGGCGTAATTGCGGAAAAGCTCGGCATCGGTGATCAATCCCTCATTGACGAGGTTATGGCCGATTCGCTCGGCGGTGTCGCCGGGATTCACGATGAAGATCACCGGGGTCGCATCCATCCCGGCCGGTGTATCAAGCGCCTGCTGCCGCCCCGCCAGCCAGATCTGCAGGTAGGCTAGTTCCAGCGCGCTCAAACTGCCCCGCACGTTGACGACTGCCAGCACGCCGATCACTGCCGCCAGGCCCACCACCAGGGCGATGGCTGCCAGGACCAGGCACGAGCATGAACGCCGGTTATGCATATACGGGTTCCTCTCAGGTGGATCTTGCTTACTCGGTCAGCGGCGGGACGGGCGGCGGTGGGTCGAATCCTTCGCGCAGGGCATCCAGGTAACTTTGCAGGATCACGGCGGCTGCGGCATCGTCGATGCGCGCGCGGTTATGATTACCGCCTTCCGCCAGGAGGTGAGCGGCTTCTTCCGAGGACAGCGTCTCATCCCACAGGCGTACGGGAACCGGGACGGCCGCCGCCAATCGTCCGGCCCAGCGCCGCACGGTGTCGGCCTGCGAGTAACCTTCGTAACCGGGTGGGGGCAGGGGCACACCGACGATGATCTCGCTGGCCTGCTCAGCCGTGACGATGACGGCGATTGCCGCGAAATCTTCCTGGCGCGATCGTCGTTTGAGCAGGCGCAGCGGCGACGCCAGCAGCCCGATCCGGTCGCTGGTCGCCAGCCCGATCACGTGGCGGCCGTGGTCGATGCCCAACAGGCGCCCCGGCGGCCCGGTCATGAGGCATCCCGCAGGATGATGGTGATCCGGGAGGGCAGCAGCGGCATTCGTCCAAAGAATTCCGGCCAGATGATGATGCCCGGCGAAGCGTCAGGCGCGAGGTCCAGGTTCTGGTACAGGTAAACGATTGTCTGGTCGCGGCTGCGCCCGGCCAGGGCCTGGCGCAGTTGGTCGGCGTTCACGTCCTGGGCCACGTCGCTGGAGACGTTCGCCAGGAAGGTTATGCGCCCCCCGGCTTCTATCGCCTCGACGGCGCCCCGGGAAAAAGCCATGCTGTCCGGAATAACGACCTGCCCGGCAGGGATGCGTTCGGTCAGCCCGGCGAAGGCGACCTGGTTGACCATCCGCTGGTTGACGACCACCGCCTCGACCGTCGCCCGCATGGTCAATGAGATGCTGTCCGCGGCGGTGCCGACCGGCGCGCTGAAGACGGTCCACTCTGGGCGTTCTTCCGATATCCGTATCGATTCGGCGATGATGTCCTGCGTTTCGCCCAGCAGCGGCGTTAGATCACCCAGGGCGCGCTGCTGGATCGCCTGGCGCACGGCCGCCAGGAGCCGGTCTTGGTCGGCCTGGGAGACGACCTGGTTGGTGGGCACGCCGCCGCCGTCGGTGGCATCGTAGTTCTGCGCCGTCAGGATTTCCGCCAGCGGCCCTTCGATGCGGTCGATGCCGTAGGCTGGGATGTTGCCCGGTTGGCCGGCAAACTCTGCCAGTGCTTCGATCGGCACGACGGCAATAGCGCCTTCCTGCCCGGCGATATTGACCGCCTCCTGCGTGCGAAACCGAACGACGGTCCCAATGCTGGTGCTGACCAGCGTGCCGGCGGGAATGGTCACGGCCTGGTTGGTCAGGTTGGTGAAGATGATGTTTCCCTGCGCCAGGGTCGCGGCCGTGGTTTGGCTGCCGGTGGTATCCACCTCGGCGCTTTCTTCGACCTCCACCCGCAGGTAGGTGGCCGGCGCGATATGGTTAGCCAGGTCCACGTCCTGAGCGGACGGGTCCGCCACCACGCGGATGGTGACGTCCAGGTGCTCGTGGGCTGGCATGAGCGTCAGGGTGGCCGACGGCAGGAACAGGTACCCGGCTCCCAGCACCCCGCACACCAGCACCAGGAGCAGCGCTGCTCCCAGCGCTTTGCGTAGCGTCATCTGCGAGGGAGTCGCTTCGACCCGTAAGCGGCTGGCAGCATCCCGCAGGTCGTCGGGATCGGGGTCGCGCGCTGGCTTGTCGGAGCGATCGATAAAAACCTTGATGCGGCCCCGCTTCCAGCGCTGGTGCTGGCTGTCTTCCATGTCGAAGAAGGTGCTGATATCGAGGTCGTCGGCGTTGTGGATGACCTCCATGTCATGCGTGACCAGGGCCATCCGGGCGGCCCGGCGGCGCACCTCGCGCTGCAGCAGCACCAGGTCCAGTTTGCGGTGTAAGACACGTCCTGCCGGCGGCCAGACGAGCAGCACGCGGCGCGACTCGATGAATGCGAGCCGGTCGCGGACCGACACTACGTCGTCGTGCGGTTCAAGCTGGATAACGTCTACCGGGCGTCCTGCCATATTTTCGCCAGCCGATAATGACCGCTTATTTGAGCGCCTGGCGCACCAGGTCCGGGACCTGGGCCAGTGCTTCTTCCAGTTTGGAGGCGTCTTTGCCGCCGGCCTGGGCCATGGTGGGTCGGCCCCCGCCGCCGCCGCCGACCATTTTCGCCACCTGGCCGATCAGCTTACCGGCGTGCAGACCGCGCGCGACCAGGTCCTCCGTCACGGCGACGATCAACTGTGGCCGATCCTTGACGACCGTGCCCAGCGCGACGATGCCGCTCTGGTTGCGGTCGCGGAAGCGGTCGGCCATCTCGCGCAGGGTATCTATCTCTGCTCCCCGGACGCTGGCGGCCAGCACCGGGATGTCGTCGATGCGTTCCACCTTCGCCAGCAGGCCCTCAAATTCTTGGAAGGCCATGGTCCGGCGTAGTTCGTGTGTCTGGCGCTTGTTGGCTTGAAGCTCGGCCTGCATCGCCTGGATGCGCTCCGGTAAATCGCGTACCGTCGTGCCGACCAGGGCCGCGGTCTCCTGCAAGGTGCGCAAGCGGTCCATCATCAGGTTTGCCGCGCCCAGTCCCGTCACCGCTTCGATGCGCCGGATGCCGGCAGCAGCGCTGCCCTCACTCGTGATCACAAACGGCCCGATCTCGGCCGTCTGGTCGACGTGGGTGCCGCCGCACAGTTCGTAGCTGAAGCGGTCCGCCGGATCGCCGACGGTGATGGTCCGCACCACGTCGCCATATTTTTCGCCGAAGAGGGCCATCGCGCCTTCGCCGCGGGCGGTATCGAAGGCTTTGGTGACGGATGTTACCGCCAGATTCGCCAGGATGGCTTCGTTGATGGCCATATTGATCCGGCGTAACTCTTCCGGCGTGACTGCCTGGGGATGGCTGAAGTCGAAACGCAGCCGGTCCGGTGCGACCAGCGAACCCCGCTGTTGGACATGGTAACCCAGCCTGTCGCGCAGCACGGCGTGCAGCAGGTGGGTGGCGGTGTGATTCCGCCGGATGGCATCTCGCCGCCTCACATCGATGCGGGCGGTGGCCGCCTGGCCGACGCGCGGCGTGCCTTCCACCACCTCGCCGACGTGCACGATCAGACCGCCGACCGGCTGGCGCATGTCTTCCACGTCGATCTGCCACCGCTCGCCGGCGATCACGCCCCGATCGCTGACCTGCCCGCCGGATTCCACATAGAATGCCGTAGCCGGCAGCACCACTTCGACACGTTCCCCGCTGATGGCGCTGTCCACAGGGTGGCCGTCCCGGATGATGGCCAGCACGTGCCCTTCGACTTCTGGTGCGCCATAGGGATCGTAAGCAACACCTTCCGGGGGGAGGAGGTCTTGTGTGATGAGGGTATCCAGGACTTCCTGGTAAACTTCCACGCTGTCGATGTGGCCCATCGCCTTGCCGCCGCCGCTGTCCCGGATGTGCCGCGCCTCTTCCTTCAGGAACGCGTCCTCGTCGACGTCGAAGCCGCGTTCCTGGCTCACGTCCCGGATGACTTCGATGGGCAGGCCCAGGGTGGCCTTCAGGTAAAAAGCCACCGTGCCGGGCAGTGTCTTTTTGCCGGAATCGGCCAGTTGGTCGAGGGCGGCTTCCAGTTCGGCCAGGCCACGGTCCAACGTACGGCGGAAGCGTTCCTCTTCCAGCGTGATCGCCTGCCGGATGGCCTCACGTTTTTCTACCAGCTCGGTGTAATGCTCGCCCATGGTCTCGATGACGACCTCGGCGATATCGGCCAGGAACGGCTCGTCGAAGCCGATCTTCGAGCCGAAGCGGGCCGCCCGCCGGATCACCATGCGGCAGATGTAGTCGCGACCCATCGCGCCGGGGAGCACGCCGTCCGCGATCAGGAAAGCCGCCGCGCGGACGTGATCGGCAATGACGCGGAACGGAACGGAATTGACCTCCCGCTCCTCGTCGCTCATACCGGCCAGTTCCTGGGTGCGCTTGATGATTGGCAGGAACAGGTCGGTGTCGTAATTGGCTTCCACGCCCTGGATCACGCTGACCATGCGCTCAAAGCCCATGCCGGTATCCACGCCCGGCGCGGGCAGCGGCTCGTCCCACTGGCCGGTGTGCTCTGGATCGGGTTGGGTGCGGTTGAACTGCATGAACACCAGGTTCCAAATTTCCGTAAAGCGTTCGTCGTCGGCTTCCAATGAGGTTATGATGCCGTCGACGCCTCGTTCCGGGTTCTTATCCCAGTGGATTTCGGAGTTCGGGCCGCAGGGGCCGGTTTCCGCCATCTGCCAGAAGTTATCCTCCGGCCCCAAACGCGCGATCCGCTTCGGGTCGAGGCCGATTTTGTTCACCCACAGGTCGTAGCTCTCGTCGTCCTTTTCGTAGACGCTGACGGCCAGCCGGTCCGCCGGCAGCTCGTAGACCTTGGTCAGCAGCTGCCAGGCGAACTGCATGGCTTCCAGCTTGAAGTAATCGCCGAAGCTGAAGTTACCCAGCATCTCAAAAAAGGTATGGTGGTGGGCTGATGGGCCGACGTTATCCAGATCATTGTGTTTACCGCTGACGCGCATGCATTTCTGGGCAGTGGTAGCGCGGACATACTTGCGCTTGTCCAGCCCCAGGAAGACGTCCTTAAACTGGACCATGCCAGCATTGGCGAACAACAGGGTCGGATCGTTGGCCGGTACCAGTGATGATGACGCCACCACCTGGTGCTTCATCTCATGAAAATAGTCCAAAAAGGCCTGGCGCACTTCGGCGCTGGTCATATACTTCATCAGGGATATTTTTCCTTATGGGTGTCACGGTGATCTGCCGCAGCCGGGCTGCCAAAGCAGGTGTGCCTTTGTACGAGGGTTGATTATAGTGTGGCAGGGGTAGCTTGACAATGCCCGGTCACCGAAGGGGATTTGCGATGGCTGATCTGACCCGGCTCTCCCGGTTCTTGTCACTGATCCTGCGCCACCGGGCCGCTGATTTTGGCCTGGACCTGGACCCGGAGGGCTATGCCGACCTGTCCGCGGTTTGGGCTTGCGTCGAGCAGCGCTATCCAGGTCGGTATGCGGACGAGGACCTGCGGGCCGTACTGGCTGGCGATACCGATGGCAAACGCCGCTTTGAAGTCGTGGGTGGACGCATCCGGGCGTTATACGGGCACAGCAACGTGCGGCTTGTCACTTACCCGGCGGTTGAGCCGCCCCAGATGTTGTACCATGGCACCAATGCCGGTGCCCTATCTGCGATTCGGCGGCAGGGTTTGCTGCCGATGAAACGGCAGTACGTGCATCTGTCCACCACTGTCGAACGAGCTTCCACTGTGGCCGCACGACGGACCGCGCAGCCGGTGATCCTGACCGTACGGGCCGGCCAAGCCCATCGCGCCGGGATCGCGTTTTTCCACCCCGAGCCCCTTCACTACCTGGCCCGGTCCATTCCGGTGGCCTTCATCGAGCTGCCTGCCCAGCCATGAGTCGCCGGATTACGGCGTCCATTCCAGCAGGGCGGTTTTCACCTGTGCCTGGATTTCGCTGTGTGCCGACTCGAGGTACGGAATGGTTAACAGGCGTGTTTCCTGGGGCGGCGGCTGGGAACGCTCCTCCTGGCTGTCTTCCTGGGAGGTCTTGATGCCGATCACCACGTACACCTGATCCAGGGACTGGTTCGGCAGGTGAAGCCACGCCCCGAACAGTTTCGGCGTCCACTGGGTGGACGAGTCATTGGCAGCGACCAGCTCGATAGGGCGGTCGGTATAATTCATGAAGATGCCGATGCTGGGCCGAGATTTGTCGCTGGCGACATCGGGTCCCCAACAGTCATAGGTCACGGCTTTACTCAGCGATTGCAGGGTGGATTTGATGGCCAGGTTGTCGGCAATACGCTTCAGTTCGGCGTACTTCCTTTTGATGCGTTTTTCCTGGGCGCGCCGGTCGGTGCCTTTGGTGCGGCCGCTGTATTCCTCTTCGATAAGCTCCAGGCGGGCCAACTTCTTTTCGGTGCGCTGGCGCTTGGTGGATTCGCGCTTGGCGCTGCGTTGTCGACGTTCGAATTCTAACTGCTCGTCTGCGGTGAGATCGGTCTGGGCCGTCTCCCTCTGCGGGTACTTGTTTTCGTTGTAATCATCCCGAGCGAAGTCGTTATTGTCAGCCATTGTACGGTGTTCCTTGAAAAGGCATGATGTCACTTTCCGGGCAGTATACACCGCTTTTTGATTCTGTAAAGTAATGTCTTTTCGCCCGGCTTTTGATCCTCAATGGCGGTTTGCCGGTGTGGTATAATGACCCCGGTTTACTGACGCAGTTGTGTGACGAGGATGAACGGTTATGCCTTCAATCGATGAACAGGTCAGCCTTCTGATGCAGGGCGCGGCCTATGGTGATCCGACCACCAAAGAAACCATGACCCAGGAGCTTCGACAGCGGCTGATCGAGGCAGAAAAGACGGGACGCCCGCTGCGGGTCTATTGCGGCTACGACCCCCGCACCACCGACCTTCACCTGGGGCACACCATTACCATGCGTAAGCTGCGCCAGTTTCAGGACCTGGGTCACGATGTCACCTTTTTGATCGGCACGTTTACCAGCTTGATCGGCGATCCTTCTGACAAAGATACCGCCCGCGACCAGCTAACGGCGGAAGTGGTGCGCCAGAATGCCCAGACCTATGCCGAACAGGCCTTCAAAATCCTGGACCGGGACAAAACCCGCGTGCGGTACAACGATGAGTGGCTTTCCGGCCTGGACTTCGCCGACATCATCCGCCTGGCCAGCAATTTTACCGTGCAGCAGTTCCTGGTGCGCGAGAACTTCCGTAGACGCCTGGACGCCGGGGAGCCGATCTTCCTGCACGAAATGTTTTACGCCCTGATGCAGGCCTATGACGCCGTGGCCCAGGAGACGGATGTGCAGGTTGGCGGGCAGGATCAGCTTTTTAATATCGTGGTGGCCGGTCGAAAGCTCCAGCAGGCGCTCGGCCAGCGTCCCCAGGTGGCGATTATCATGGGTGAGAGTCTGCCGGGCACAGACGGCGACATCAAAATGAGCAAGAGCCTGGGCAATCACATCCCGATCTTGGCTTCGCCGGTGGACATGTACGGCAAGGTCATGAGCGTGCCGGATAAGGCGCTGATGAGTTACCACAAGCTGGTATTGGGGTGGTCGCCGGCTGAGCTGCAAGACCTGGAGGGCAAGCTGGCGTCTGGCGACCTGCATCCGCGTGATGCCAAGATGGCCCTGGCCCGGGTGATTGTCACCATCTTTCATGATGCTAAGAGCGCGGCCAGCGCGGAACAGGACTTCGTGACCAAGTTCCAGAAGCGCGACATTCCCGAGGATATCCCCGTCGCGGTGTTGAGTACGCCAGAACGCGTCGTCGATTTGCTGGTGCGCCTGGAGATGATCGGTTCCAAGGGAGAGGGCAAGCGCCTGATCCAGAACGGCGGCATCCGCCTGGACGGTGAGCAGGTGCAGGACGCGGCTGCCGAAGTACCGGTGGAATCACTGCCTGTTGTCTTACAGGTTGGCAGGCGGAAATTCGTACGCCTGGAAAAAGCCTAGCAGCCGGCGTGCATAGCTGCAGCCGGGCAGCAATTAATGGGGGTCTTCTGGATTAAGGGGAAGGCCCGTCTTGTTTCCGGTTGCGGTTGCGGTCCAGCCGGCGGAGCAGCGGGCGTAGCGGGGAGCGGACGATCAATCGTCCCAGGCGGCGCCAGGTGCGCTGGAAGCGGGATCGGGTCCGGGCAAAAGAATAGACCACTTTGCGCCGCCACCGGTTGATAGTGGGTGGTTCCTGTGGTGCGGTCACGCCCCATTGTAAGACCATCGCCCCCCAGGTTAGGCCGCCGCCAAAACCCACCAGTGCCAGGGTCTGGTTCGGCTGAATATGGCCTTCGGTGACCGCCTCGCACAAGGCCAGGGGAATCGAAGCCGAGGAAGTATTGCCGTAGCGCGCCAGGTTGCTGTAGAAGCGCTCCGAGGGAATGCCCAGGTTTTTGGCCGCCCGGTCGATGATCCGCTGGTTCGCCTGATGCGGCACAATCCAGTCGATGTCTTGCAGGGTCAGGCCGGCTTTTTCGACTGCTTCCAGCAGGCTGTCCTTGATCACGCGCGTCGCGAAGCGAAAGACTTCGCGGCCGTTCATGTACATCTTGTGCATGGTGGGGCGCGTGCCATCACGGGGCAGCCCGGCGTCGGGGACGTGCGCATCCAGGCTGCCCACGGTCGACACATGCAGTAGATCAAAGCCGGAGCCGTCGGAGCGCAGCACGGTCGACAGGACGCCGCCGGGGATATCGCTGGCGCGCAGCACGACCGCACCGGCTCCATCGCCGAATATGATGCAGGTGCCGCGGTCTTCCCAGTCCAGTAAGCGGCTCATGGTCTCCGCCCCGATGACCAGGGCGGTCTCCATGCTACCGGAGATAATGGCCTGGGCCGCCATGTTCAGCGCGTATATGAAGCCCGTACAGGCTGCACTCAGGTCGAAGGCCCCAGCCCACGACGCCCCAAGCCAATCCTGGATCAGGCTGGCCGTGCTGGGGAAGATGTGTTCAGGCGTGGAAGTGGCGACGATGATCATGTTGATCTGGGTCGGCAGCATGTCGGCCACTTCCAGGGCCTGGCGCGCAGCCTGGAAACCCAGGCTGGCGGTGGTCTCATTTTCGCCGGCAATGCGTCGTTCGCGAATGCCGGTCCGCTCCTGTATCCATGTGTCTGACGTATCGACGATAGCTGCCAGGTCGAGATTGGTCAGCACACGTTCAGGAACCGCCATACCCCAGCCGACGATGTGCGCGTAGCGTGGGGCTGGCTGTCCGTTAGTTGCCATGGTTTTCGTGGTACCTGTTAAAGATCAGCACGGCATTATGGCCGCCAAAACCAAACGAGTTGCTCATGACGGTTTCGATTTTAGCCGCCACACCGGTATTTGGCGTGTAGTTCAGGTCACACTCTGGATCGGGATTCTCCAGGTTGATGGTTGGTGGGATGAACTGGTTGGTGATCGACAGCACGCTGAGCAGCGCTTCGACCGACCCGGCAGCGCCCATGAGATGCCCGGTGACAGACTTGGTCGAGCTTAAGGGGACGTTATACGCCGCTTCGCCGAAGACGCCTTTGACTGCCTTGGTCTCGCTCACGTCATTGAGCGACGTGCTGGTGCCATGCGCGTTAATGTAACTGATATCGTGAATCGTCTTGTTCGCATCCTTTAGGGCCTTACGCATGGCCTCCTGTGCGCCGGCGCCATCTTCCAGCGGTGCGGTGACATGGAAGGCATCGGCTGTGGAGCCGTAGCCGATCAGTTCGGCGTAAATCTTGGCATTGCGCGCCCTGGCGTGTTCGAGCTCCTCCAGGACGAGGATGGCCGAACCTTCACTGACGACGAAGCCGTCACGGTCCCGATCAAAGGGGCGAGAAGCACCCTGCGGGTCTTCATTGCGCCGTGATATGGCATGCATATTGTTAAAGGAGGCCATTGCCAGCTCGACCAGGCCTGCTTCGGTGCTGCCCGTCACCATGACATCGGCTGCGCCGCGGCGAATCATCTCCAGGCTCTCGCCGATCGAATTATTACCGGTGGCACAGGCCGTAGAGATCGCCATGTTCGGCCCGCGCAGTCCCCACAGCATGGATATTTTGGCCGCCGGGCTGTCCGGCAGCATCATCGGGACCAGCAGCGGGCTGACGCTGCGCGCGCCTTTTTTGATGATATCTTTGATGCCCTCAATGATAGTCGTAATTCCGCCCATGCCGGAGCCGACCAGCACGCCGATTCCGTAGGCATTATCGTCGGTGACCACCAGGCCGGAAGCGTCTAGCGCCTGCTGGGCGGCGGCAACCGCCAGGTGTGTCAGGCGGTCCATGCGGCGCGCCTCACGACGCCCAAACAGCTCGACCGGGTCGATGTCCCGGACTTCACCGCCAAAAGTGACGGGCAGGTCGGTTGTGTCAAAACGTGTAATCGGGCCAATGCCGCTTTTTCCACTGGAGGCGTTAGCCCAGGCCTCATCCAAATCGTTACCGATGGGGCTGACGATGCCCATCCCGGTTATGACAACTCGACGTCTGTCCACAGTAGTTCTCCTTCAGTCACGTATAAGTAAACAGATTACGGGCCAGCACCTCGCCGGCGTGGCGCACGTGGATCAGCCGCACCGCCTGAGGTGCGTTTTGTCCTGGCGTGAACTGACAGCGAGTACGCGATTACCTCAGGCCGCTGCAAGTGACTGATTATACATCAATCTATAACCCCGCTCAGGCACGAAGGTCGCGTCGATCCGCCCGATTTGGGTGTAATGAACGAAGTGCCCGTGAACCCTGGCGAGTTTTCAGGTTCTTGGAGGAAAACCAATACTAGTCTGGTGGGACGTGTTATAATGCCCGCCATGATTCTGGTCACGGGTGCTACGGGGTTTATCGGGCGTCACGTTGTCCCCCGCCTGGTGGATGCCGGCTGGCCGGTGCGGGTATTGGTCCCGCCGCAGCGGGGCGGCACTATCCAGCTGCCCTGGCCGGACCTTAACGTCGAGCCGGTGATCGGCAGCATTTACCAGCCGGAAGACCTGTCGCGTGCTGTGCAGGGTGTACATACCGTGTTTCACCTGGTTAGCGCCCAGTGGTGGGGACGGGCGCGTGACCTGGAACGGGTAGATGTCGGCGTCACACGGGCGCTCATTGATGCCTGCCTGGCGGAAAACGTCGGCCGGCTGGTGGTGATGAGCCACCTGGGCGCAGCGCCTTCCTCAGCCTTTGCGCTGCTGCGGGCCAAAGGGGAGATGGAGAACCTAGTTCGCCAGAGCGGCCT
>DAOUEM010000073.1:0-1750 GCA_034430555.1 Anaerolineae bacterium
TGTCATCCATGGTGAACATACCAAACGGCGGGCGTTCCTCCGCATCTAGCGACCAAGGGATGAATGGTTCGTCGGCGGCCCGGTCGCCAAGTAGCCTCGTGGTGATGCGTGAGGCTGCATCCACGATCAGGCCGTCTTCGACCGTCACCCGGTATTCATAGAGTGGCACAAACTCCCCATAAGGGGTCACGATCATGATGTAGCTGTCGCTGGGACGCTGCTCCCAGATCGCCCTGGCCTGGGCCAGCCGGATGCTGCGGATCGGACCCACGACCAGGCAGTGTAGGGTGGAGAAACCGTCGATGAGCATCACAAACCCGATGACGACAATCACGAGTGCGAGGATCGCCAGGCGGAAAACGATTTTACGCATGCGACGCCGGTCGGACATAGGTCTCCCCCTCTGAACTTCGTATCGCCGCCGGTCCCATACCCGTCGATCTGTCCTCATTATACGTAGTTGCCGGGTCCCGTGTATACTTGGGTGAGACGGTCGACCACCTGCGTTTCTCGTGCGTGGCGCGGTCGTGTGCAGCCTTCCCACCGAGAGGAGTCCCCGTGAGCCAGCCAGAGACCAACGCCGACTTTTACATCCCCGGCGGCGAGCCGTTTTTCTACAAGGGCGGCGCTGTCGGCTGCCTGTGCCTGCACGGCCTGCAAGCCATGCCGCAGGAGGTCCGCTGGTTGGGCCAGCACCTGGCCGACCGGGGATACACTGTCTACGGACCGCGCCTCGCCGGGCACGGCACCGATATCACCGACCTGCGCCGCGTTCACTGGCGCGACTGGTACGGCAGCGCCCTGGACGCTTACCGGGTGCTGCGCCAGCAGTGCGAGCGGGTTTTCGTGGCGGGCCTCAGCATGGGCGGCTTGCTCAGCCTGTGTCTGGGCGCGCGGGAAAAACCGGACGGTATCGCCTGCCTGGCCGGGCCGCTGGAACTGGACCAGCCGCTGCTGCCCTACGCCCACCGCCTGAAGACCGTCTGGCGCTACACCAGCCAGACGCCGGACGCCAATCACCTCCGCATCGACAAACGGATGCGCGCCCTCCAGGCCGAGCGCCAGGAGCCGGTCATTGGCCGGGCCAGTTACGGCTATTTCCCCATTGCCGCCCTGGCCCAGCTCTACGATCTCCAGCAGGAGACGCGCGCCCGGCTGGCCGGCCTGACCGCGCCGCTGCTGCTGGTCTATTCCGAGGGCGACCCGACCGTGCCCTTCCGCAACCTGGACCTGGTGGAGTCATTGGCCGGCACGCCGCCCCAGGACCGGCATACCTTACGCCTGACCGAGAGCGGCCACTTGCTCACCCTCGACGTGGAGATGGAGCAGGTCTTCGCGGCGGTGGGGGATTTCGTGGCGCGTTACGCCGGCCAGTCGGGGTGAGGGCAGATCATGGTGATCGCCTGGGATAAGGTGCTGCCCGTCGTCGTCTCGATCGTCATCATCATCGGCATCGCCCTGCTGCGTGAGACGTCGAAGCCGCTGGCCGGCATCCTGGCGACCATGCCGATCAACGTGCCGCTGGCCCTGTGGATCGTGTACAGCGCCGAGGCAGGGCGGGGGGAGGCCGTGACTCAGTTCACCGATGCCATGCTGATCGGCATCGTGCCGACGGTGGTCTTTATCGCCGTGGTGTGGGCGGGGGTGCGCGCCGGTTGGGGCCTGTGGGCGCTGATCGGGGCGGGCTACGGCGGTTGGCTGCTGACGCTGGGCGCGGTGGTGCTGGCCCGGCGGCTGTGGGGTGGGTGAG
>DAOUEM010000074.1:0-14077 GCA_034430555.1 Anaerolineae bacterium
CATAGAGACCATCTTCAAATACAGCAACCGTCCGACCATCTGGGCTGATCCTAGCATACGTAGAATAGCGGTAATCCTCAAGCTCAACAGCGAATCGCCGCTCTCCGGCCCGCACGTCCCACACTTCATGGGAGACCAGTATATCTGAGACCTGGTGCCTGACGATCACCTGGCTGCCATCCGGACTGAATGCGTCGCAGGTACCCGGTATAGCGTAACCAAGCACCAAGTCATCGATATCGGCCACCGTGATCGGCGGGTAATCCTGACCTTCACCCTGTGCCGCCACCGGCCCGGCAGCCAGCCCAATCCCCACAATCAGCATCAGCAGTACAGCCCCGCGCGCCATGACCCGTTTCCTCCACAAAACGACACGGCCTCGATTGTAGTGCAGAAGCCGTGTCGTCGCTCATTCATTTCGCTCTGAACGCTGGCAGCAAAAGTGGGCTAAGCACCGTTATCCGGCGGGCCGGCCACGGCCAGCGCGTAGGCGTCCGGATTCAGGTACTTCTGCGCGGCGGCCAGCAGGTCGTCGCGGGTCAGGGTGTTGATCAGGTCGGCATAATTGCGCAGGTAATCCAGGCCGAGGTTGAAGCGCTCCATGCGCACCAGCGAGCCGGCCACGCCCTCGTTGTTCTCCAACTGGATGGGCAGTTGGCCGGTGAAGTTGGCCTGGTTATCGGCCAGGTCCTCGTCGCTGACCGGCTCGGTGGTCAGGCGGCGCATCTCGTCCGCGATGCTGGCCACCGCCCGGTCGACGTTGGCCGGGTTCACACCCGCGATCACGCGCCACGGGCCGGGGCCGGCCTCGCCTTCCACCACGCTGTAGGAGTAGTAGGCCAGGCCCTGCTCCTCGCGCACGGTTTTACCCAGGCGGCCGTACATGCCAAACAGCCCGAAGATACTGTTCACCAGCCGCGCCGCGTGGAATTCGGGGTCCTGGCGGCTGGGACCGGGCACGCCCAGCGAGATATCGGACTGCGATTTGCCGGGTACGGCCACGTCCACCCGTCGGATCGCGTCCGGCGGTGTGAGCGGGGGCAGGTCAGGCAGGGGGGGCTGGTCGGGGTTCTGCCAGCCGCCCAAGGCTCCCTCGACCGCGTCGAGGGCCGCCCTCGCATCCACCGCGCCGACGACGGCCACGATCAATCCCTGCGGGCCGTAGTGCCGCGCGTGGAAGTCGACCAGCATCTGGCGGGTGAGGGTCGGCACGGTTTCCAGGGTGCCATCGGTGCTGTGATGGTAGGGATGGTTCGCCGGGTAGGCCAGCTCACGGAAAGCGCGCGAGGCCCGGTAGCGGGTATCGTGCTGGCGGATTTGCAGGCCGGTGATGATCTGGCCGCGCAGGCGCTCCACGTGTTCCGCCGGGTAAACCGGGTGCCGCAGCGCGTCTTGCAGCAGGTCGAGCAGCGTGGGCAGGTCTTCCGCCAGGCTCTTGCCACCGAAGCCGACGCTGTGCACGCCCCCGTAAAAATCCAGGTCCGCGCCGATGCCTTCCAACGCCTCGTGAATCTGCTCAAAGCCCCGCCTCTGCGTGCCGTACAACAGGGCGTCGGCGGCGAAGGAGGCGCGCCCAGCCGGGTCGGCCGCATCGAAGATCGCGCCGGCGGGCAGCGAACCGGTCACCACCACCGACTGCGCCGCGAAGTTCTCCCGCGCCAGCACGACGATGCCGTTATCCAGCACGCGCCGGGCGATGTCGTCAGAGCCGGGAATAGGGTTATGGGTGGTCATGAGGCTGCTCCTTCGCCGTTGGACGGCGCGCTGCCGTTGGCATCGCCTTCAGGCACATACCAGCCGACCGTGCGCTGGCGCGGATCGAGGTACCGCTCGGCGGCGGCGCGCACGTCGGCCACCGTGACCGCGCTCAGATTGTCGATGTAGTTGTCAAACCACTCGTAGCCGTCGAAGTTTTCGCAGAAGGCCAGCCAGAACGACTGCCCGGTGACGCCCTCCGTGCTGTAGGCGAACAGCGCCCGCGCTTGCTTGAGCGCCTTCTCCAGCTCCGCCTGGCTGATGTCCGCCGTGCGGATGCGGTCGATCTCGGCATTGAGCGCGGCCTCGGCTTCGGCCAGGGTGCGGCCTTCGCGCACCGTGATGTTAACGGTCATCAGGTAGGGGTCCACCGTCGGAGAGTAGCTGATGCTCACCCCGGCGGCGATCTCGGTCATCACCAGGGCCTGGTAGAGGCGGCTGGTTTTGTTGCCGACGGAGCCGCCGCCCATGCCGCTGGGGCCGGCCAGCACGCTTTCCAGCACGGCCACATTGAACCAGTCAGGGTCCTGGGCAGCCGGGGATTTATAGGAGACGTTGAGGAATGCTGTCTGGCCTTCCCGCTCGACGCGCACGCGCCGCTCGCCACGCTGCTCCGGCTCCTGGCGGGCCACCGCCGGCGGCAGTTCACCCGCCGGGATCGGCTCGTACAGCTCCTTGATGCGGGCCAGCATGGCGTCCGGGTCGAAGTCGCCCACCGCCACGGCGATGGCGTTGTTCGGCATGTAGTAGCGGCGATAGTGGAGGTACAGGTCGTCGCGGGTCATGGTTTCCAGGTCGGCCATGTCCCCGATGATCTCGTGGTGGTAGGAGTGCACGCGGAAGGCCGCCGCCGAGACTTCCTCCGACAGCCAGAAGGTGGGCGAGTTTTCCGATCCCTGCCGCTCGGAGATGATCACCGTGCGCTCGCTGGCCACTTCCTCCGGGTCAAAGATGGTATTTTGCATCCGGTCGGCCTCGATGCGCAGGGCCAGGTCGATGCGGTCGGCGGGCATGGTCTCGTAATACCCGGTGAAATCTATCCAGGTGTGGGCGTTCCAGAAGCCCCCTTCGCGGCTGATGGCCTGGTCGAGCGTGCCGGGTGGGAAGTCCGGCGTGCCCTTAAACATCATGTGCTCCACCCAGTGCGAGATGCCGGTCTGGCCCGTCCGTTCGTTGCGGCTGCCGACGCGGTACAGCACGCGCCAGCTCACAATCGGCGTGTGGTGCATCGGCTTCAGCAGGACAGTCAGGCCGTTATCGAGAACGTGTTTTTGTACCGCGGTCATGGCCCATCCTTGTGGTCGTAAGTGTTTACCGTCATAAAAAAAGATGTTCGGCAGATTATACCGTAAGACCAGGGGGCAATCGTTAGAAGTAAAGAAGAAGCGGCCGGCAGCAGGTCCACCGATCCCACTGCCGGCTGTTGGCTGATATGTGGTTGTTCCTGATCGCGCTACCCCCGCGCCCGCGCCAGGACAGCCACCCCGTAAGGCGACAAGGCAACCTGCCCGGCCACTGACGTGCCGCCGATCAGGTCGGTGCAGGCGCGATCATCCAGGGGCACGGTCTGCGCTTCCGGCGTGAAGTTCATCAAAAAGACGAAGTCCCGCGCGCCATCGGTGCGGACCTGGGCCGTCACGCCTGCCGGCAGATCGACGTCGAGCGTCCGGGACAGGCCTAAATCGGCAGCCAGCCGCCCGTAGAAGTCGGCGGCGAAGGTCGCGTCCCCGCGGAAGGCGATATAGTAGGCCTGCCCATCACCCAGTTTATGGACGGTGAGCGCGGGACGCCCGGCGTAAAAGTCCGTTTGGTAAGCGGCCAGCACCTCGGCGGTTTCGGCGTGAATCAGGGCGCACAGCTCGCGGGCGGAATAGGGACCCGCCAGGCCCAGGGCATTATCCGGCGCCGGGACGACGGTATTACTGTCGGCGTCGGTCAGCGCGTCGATCTCCTCGTCCCAGATGCCCAGCACGCCCCGCAGCGGGCCGGGGAACCCGCCCAGGAAACACAGGTCGTTTTCGTCCACGATGCCGGACCAGTAGGTGGTCACGAACGTCCCGCCGGCTTCTACGAAAGCCTCGATCCGTTCCGCCACGCCGGGCCGCACCATGTACAGCATCGGCGCGACGACCAGCTTATAACGGTCCAGGGCCTGCTCCATGTCGATCACGTCGACCGGGATGCCCATCTGCCAGAAGGGCAGGTAATGGCGCAGACAGGTGGGTAGATACCCCTTGTCCCGGCGTGGGCCTTCGGCGTCTTCCAGCGCCCAGCGGTTTTCCCAGTCGAAGATCAGGGCCACCTCGGCGGGCACGGTGGTGCCGACGACGGCGTCCAGCTTTTCCATCATCTCGCCCAGCGCGGCCACGTCCTGGAAGACGCGCGTGTGCTCGTGCCCGGCGTGATCGACCACCGCCCCGTGGAACTTCTCGGCACTGCCGCGGCTCTTGCGCCACTGGAAGTACTGCACCGTATCCGAGCCGTGCGCCACCGCCTGCAAGCTGGACAGTGCGTGCATGCCGGGCCGCTTGCGCTTGGCGACCGGCATCCAGTTGGTGGCGCTGGGCACGCTTTCCATCAGCATGAAGGGTTTGCCGCCCTTCAGGCAGCGGTTGATGTCGTGTTTGAAGGCCACCTCCGACGCGAGCACTACGTCGCTCTCGGTCTGGTGCCACCTCGGGTAGCTGTCCCAGGAGATCACGTCCAGCTCCGGGGCCAGCCGCCAGTAGTTCAGGCCGGGGTAGTCGCCCATGAAGTTGGTGGTGACGGGCACGTCCGGGGTGATGGCGCGCAGCGGGGCCAGCTCATGCCGCAGGAAATCGAGCGTCTGGTCCGTGACGAAGCGCTTCCAATCCAGGTTAAGGCCGTGCATGCTGAGCTCGCCAATGGGACTGGGCGACTCGACCTGCGCCCAGTCGGTGTAAGTGTGGCTCCAGAAGGCCGCCCACCAGGCGTGGTTGAGCGCGCCCAGCGTGCCGTACTTGTTGCGCAGCCAGGCGCGGAAGGCGTCCTGGCACAGGTCGCAGTGGCAGTCGCCGCCGTACTCATTGGAGACGTGCCACACCAGCAGCGCCGGGTGATCCCGGTAGCGCTCGGCCAGCCTGGTATTGATGATCCGCACCTTTTCGCGGTAGACGGGCGAGGTGGGGCAGTGGTTGTGGCGCAGGCCGTGCAGCCGCCGCTGCCGCTCCGGGGTGACGCGCAGCACTTCCGGATACCGCTGGGACATCCAGGCCGGGCGCGCGCCGCTGGGCGTGGCCAGCACGGCGTAGGCGTCGTTCTCGGCCAGCAGGTCCATCACCCGGTCCAGCCAGCCGAAGTCGAACTGGCCCTCGGCGGGTTCCAGGCGCGTCCAGGCGAAGATGCCCACGCTCATGGCATTGCAGTGGGCCAGCTTCATCAGGCGCATGTCCTCCGGCCAGACCTCCTCCGGCCACTGGTCGGGGTTGTAATCGCCGCCGTGCAGCAGGCGCGGAAAACGCGGGTTGATCGGCGGGTAGCGGGTAATCATGGCTGGGGTCCTCTCGTGAGGCGGCCACCGATCACACATGGTCTTTTGTGGTAAGCGGCGGCACGGCGGGTTCGTGATTAGCGGGGATTATACCGCGAGTACCGGGGGAAAGGGTTGGTGGCAGGTGTAGGGGCATATATCAAAAATACGCTATTAGGGTATCATATCCTGTGAGCAATATTATGTACTAGACTCATCGATATGTGCTTGCGAACTGCTGAGAAAAACTACTGGAGTATACAAACATGCAAGAGATTCTAGAAACTTACTTAAAAGACGAAGGGCTATACGATGTCATACCTGAACATCGTAGACGATCCTTGTTTAGTCTGCCAATTGCATCAATATGGTTTGTTTTGCTGTGGTTATCGGTCGTTTACATGGTATATCGCTCCAAAGGTTCAGAAGGATTGCTCGTAGCTATTCTCCTGCCAGTAATAGTGTTTATTGCAATCGTCATTGTGCTTGTGGTGTTTTATTCATTGCGACGCATGCGGACAGGCCATGTTCTTACCAACAAGGATGCCGGGGCATCGGGAATGGTAATAATGATTATTTTCCTTTTGTCTTTAGCCTTAGCTATGGGTATCTATGTGAACTCTTGGTCTACTGCACTTATCTTTCTTGTTGTTTCTTTTGTGCTGCTGGTCGTCGTGGCCTTGATGCAGATGGTAGCTTATAGAATCCATCAATTGATAGAGAATATCCGAACAGTAGTTAGAGCACTTGGCAAATCTTTTGGCTTGCTGTTGGTGCTGATTCCTTTGTTGTTGGTAATAGTTATTCTGTCTGTTTTTTCCCAGGAACTATGGCAGGCACTGGGGACGCTTTCCGCACCAAGGCTCATAGTAAGTTTGATTTGTCTTGTGGCTCCTGCCCTTGTTTTTGTTATGGCCTCATTAAATCGCGAAGCAAGTGAATTAGTTGGAGCCTTTCCTACTAAGGACCAGATTGTTGAAAATGCAAAGAATACAGGCTATATCAAAGAAAAACTAGACAAGGGACTCATAAGTCAAGAGGAATGGAGTTGGCTTCAGGCTCAGTTGGAATGGAGAATAAAACTTGCTGAGACTTTGCTTCCAATTATTACTGAGAAAACAAGACAATGGCTTGCCCGCCTTCTAGCACTTACCAGTTTGACTTTGGTCATTTCATTTTTCTTCTACTTTCTTCTTTTTTTCAGCGTAACACTCACACCCTCACTGATCGAATCATGGGTCGGGGTAAACGGCAGCGCAGCGATTCTGCTGGCTACAGCGAAGGTATCTCTTATCTTGGCAGTATTCATTGCTGTAATGGCAAGCGTCTACGCACTCACAGACGAGAACGTCAAAGAAATCTTCACTGAATGGCTTAAGCATAAGTCGCGCTCTTGGATGGTCGTAAGTGCTCTTTATGAATGTGTCATTTCACCAAATTACGAAGTTTGGGAGTATCAACAATGTGATGAGAAATTGGGTAGAGCTAATGTATCGATAGTAGTTCCAAAGGGACTGCCTGATGAAGCAGTAGAGAAAGCCTGCGAGCACATGGAAGCTAAACTTGATAAATTCCGCAATTTGGTAATTGTGACCGCATTTGAAGAAAAACCCGATCCAGTTTACCAACGCGGAATGGCTGGTAATCGATGGCGACTCCTGTATAACAAAGTGCAAAACATAAGATCTTTTGAGCCAATTCATTTGGAACTAGATGAATTACGTTACCAACAATTCCTAGGTATGGATTCACTGAAGGAGGGCACAGACATACCAGATGAATGGTTTGGCAATACGCCCCAAGGAATAGAACTCGCTAAATCAATTTGGGAGAATGACACGGACCACGAATGGATACTGCATCCGTATATTTTTCAAAACAAGGCTTTGGTGACTGCTGAAATCAGTCTGGCTAAAAGGAAATCTGAATCCGATCACTATCGCCAATATGTTAGAGAAGTGCTGTTACTAGCAAGACAGGCGATACAAAACGCTAGCAGCATTTGGATTGACCTACAATTTCGTGACACAATTGAATCGCTAGCTCATCTGATATGGGATGAAGGTCTCCCGTACATAGACTATCGGGATGAGTGTATCGATAAAAACAGAATCGAAAAGTCTTCTGCCTGGGAGTAACCCAAATCGGTGACTCTACCACCTAACAAATAGGGGCGAACCCGGTGGAACGCCCCTACGATCACATCCGCGTGAAAAATAGTGGATCAGCCGCCGTTGCTGATGCCCGCCCCGTCCAGGCCGCGCCCGATGGCCCGGTAGGTGAAGCCCATCTCGTGCAGTTGGGCCGGGTCGTAGATGTTGCGCCCATCGACCAGGATGGGCCGCTTGAGCAGGGCCTTGATACGGGCCATGTCGAGCTGCTTAAACTCGTTCCAATCGGTCATCACCACCGCCGCGTCACAGCCGTCCACCAGATCGTAGGCGTTCTGGGCCAGCTCGATCCAGGGGTGGAGCTTGGCGACGCCGGCCATCGCCACCGGGTCGTAACCGCGCACCTTCGCGCCGGAGTCGCGCAGCAGCTCGGCCACTTCCAGGGCGGGGGCCTCGCGCAGATCGTCCGTGCCGGGCTTGAAGGCCAGCCCCAGCAGCCCGATGGTGCAGCCGTCCAGGCGGTCGTCCAGCAGCTCGCGCAGCTTGAGCACGACGATTCGACGCTGGTACTGGTTGATGTCCATCACCGCCTGCAGCAACTGTGGATGTTTGCCGCGCACCTGGGCCATGTGGGCCAGCGCCTTCACATCCTTGGGGAAGCAGGAGCCGCCGTAACCCACCCCGGCATTAAGAAAGCGGGAGCCGATGCGCGTATCGAAGCCCATGCCGCGCGCCACCTCTTCCACATCGGCGCCCAGGCTCTCGCAGATGTTGGCGATCTCGTTGATGAAGCTGATCTTGGTGGCCAGGAAGGCGTTGGAGGCGTACTTGATCATCTCCGCCGTGCGCAGGTCGGTCACCACGATGGGCGCGCGCAGCGGCAGGTGAAGCTGGGCCACCTTGTCCGCCGCCTCGCGATTCAAGGAGCCGAGCACCGTGCGGTCGGGGTTCAAAAAATCGCTGATGGCCGCGCCTTCCCGCAGGAATTCCGGGCAGCTCACCACGGCGAACTCGATGGGCCGGGGCTGGTGCTCGCGGATGATGTCGGCCACCCAGTCGCCGGTCCCGACCGGCACCGTGCTCTTGTTGATCACGATCAGCGGGTGGTCCATCGTCTCGGCGATGGTCTCGGCGGCCATGCGCACGTACTGCAGGTCGGCCTCGCCATCGACGCCTTCCGGCGTGCCCACGCAGATAAAGGCGAACTCGGCGTCCTGCAGGCCCTCCGCATAGGAGGTAGAGAAGGTCAGGCGGTCGGCTTGTACATTGCGCGCCACCATTTCCGCCAGGCCCGGCTCGTAGATGGGCATGATGTTCTGCTTGAGGCTGGCGATCCTCTCCTCGTTGATATCAACCGCCGTCAGCTTGTTGCCCAGGTCGGCGAAAGCGGC
Organism: Anaerolineae bacterium; assembly: GCA_034430555.1. Taxonomy (GTDB): domain Bacteria; phylum Chloroflexota; class Anaerolineae; order Aggregatilineales; family Ch27; genus DAOTXK01. The sequence continues at coordinate 8,748 of DAOUEM010000074.1, forward strand.
CGCCGTCACCAGGCCGACATAACCCACGCCGATCACACAAATGTTTTTCATCGTTTCTCAAACCCTCATTCTCTCGTCTGGCACAATCCTGCTGCCCCCCAGACTTCAAGGTGTGGCGCCCCTTCCGATCAAAACTGCGTTCCACCGGCACCCTTCATCCCAGTGAAACGCAGCCATCACTACTACACGCTGACCCGGCCGATTCCTGAGTCGGAACCGGCCGCTGTCCGGCCGTTAGTGCAGGACGGTATCCTGCCACGGCAGCAGCATGATGCGCATGTACCAGCCCTTGGGCGAGTGATCGGTATCTTCATCCCAGCTGGTGTGGTATTCATGGCGGGTGGCATACCCCAGCTCGCGGATTTCCGCGTCGCTCAGGTTGTCGCAGTCCACCATGCGAATCTCGACGACCTGCACCTGGCAGATGATGTCGTCGCTGCGCATGGGGCACACGGCCAGCACGTCGCCCTGGACGGTGGTGTACTCGCCCAGGTGGCTGACCTCGTGTACGGCCCGGCCATGCTGCCAGTCGCGCCAGTTGTGGAGCCGGTGCCAATCCTGGTCCACCCGGTAATAATCGGCCCAGGTAGCGACGGTCAGCATGGCGGTTTTGGTCTTGGCGTCCAGCATACGCTCCGGACGGGAGACTTCAACTATCTTAAAGGCCGGCATGTCGTTCATCACGATACCATCCCTCACATTCCCGGTGGATATGATCGCCGGTAGGATCGACCACACCCCATTCCCGCTAACGATACACGCGCGCGCGCCGCTCGTAAAGGGTCAATGTGCCTGACCGGACGTTTCATTCGACTGTTTACGCCTGCCGCGGCTTTTACCGCGTCTTTTTCCCCAGCGTGGCGACGTAAATCGCGAACTGTTCCTCCCCGTCGATCCCCAGCACGTCGTTGAGCCGTTCGTCATTAAAGGCGGCGAGGGCGCACACCCCGCAGCCGATCGACCCGGCAGCCAGGTACAGGTTCTGGCAGGCGTGGCCCGCGTCCAGGTGCAGATAGCGATATCCCCGCTGGCCGTAGCGCCAGACCATGCGATAGGTCACCGCCGTCCAGATGAAGGTCACGGCGCTGGCGGTGACCATGCCCTGGTCCAGGCAGGCCTGCTGAAGCTCGTCGGGCAGGTCGGGGCGATCCGCCACCGGCAGCAGCTTGTGACTGAGCGCAATATAGCGGTACAGGCCGGGTGCGAGGCCCTCCACCCGGTTGACCAGCAAATAGGTCTCGAAGGCGTGGCGCGCGCCCGCCGACGGCACCGTGCGTAACGTGCGCACGCCCCGGTCCGCCAGGACGCCCTGCGTGGCCCACAGCAAATCAGCCAGTTCTCCCAGAGTGAGCGGGTCTTCCGCATACTGGCGGTGCGAGCGGCGCTCCGCGATCAGCGCCGGCAGGTCGAGCGGGGCCAGCGCCAGATCGGATGGATCGGGCAGGTCGACCAGGACCGCCGAGTCGTCGTAGGGCAGTTCCAGCGGCGGTTGGGGCAGTCCCTCGTCCTGGTCCGACGGGGGCAGAGCGGTGTAATAGGTCTGCTTCATGAAGGTGCTGCCGACTTTGGACATGGTTCCCCCTTTAAGCGCACGCCTGGGACGCGGCCTGATCGTCGCCCGGCGGGGCCACCATCATTTGCGCGGCGCGGCGGCCGATCTCGACGGCGTAGTTGGTGCCCCGATCCCAGGGATAGACCTGACTCATGCTCGCCCAGTATAACCCCGCCACCGGCGTTTGAATGGGCGGAATGTGTTCAGATTGGTTGACGAACGGCACCGGCTGCGCGTAGGGCGCGCGGAACACCCAGCGCTTCCGAATCCAGTCCGGCGAAAAGGCAGGGTTCACCTTCGTCAATGACGGGATGAAACGTTCGGCCAGTTCGTCCTCCGTCATCTGAAAGTAGACATGATCGGCGGGCACGTAGTCCCCCAGGTACACCAGCCGGTCGCCGCCAAAATGATCCGGCGAGAGATAGTTGGTGTGCTCCACCAGCGCCAGAAACGGAAACGGGTTGGCGGTCTTGTCCGGGCTGTTGGCCGGCAGGTTGAGCCAGTAGGTGCCGTCGGTCATCAACTGGCGATCCAGCGCCAGGATGACCACCACCGCCCCCATGCTGCGCAGCCCGCGCATCTGCGCCGCGTAATCTGCCGGTAAGCCAGGAGCCAGCCGCAGCATCAGGCCCGGCCCGACCGTGCTCAGCACCCGGTCGAAGTGACCACCGTGATCCCCGGCAGCCACCTCCAGGCCGCCGTCCGCCGCCGCCGTGATCGAGTCGACCGGCGTCGCCAGGTGAATGGTCGCGCCCTGCCCGCGCACGGCTTCGGCCAGGTCTCCCAGCATCGCCTGGAAGCCGCCCTCGTAAGTGCCCAGGCGGTCGGTGCGCTTATAGAGGCGCGCCCACATCCAGGCCATGTTCACCCGGTCGTAGTCCGGCCCGAACTTGCCGATCAGCAGCGGTCGCCAGAAGGCCCGGTAAGCCCGGTCCCCGACCATACGTCGCAGCCAGTAATCGGCGGTGTATTTCTCCAGCGCCTGGCCGTTGTGGTACTTCGTCAGCAGAAAACCCACCAGCCCGAAGCGCAGCCGCGACCACAAGGGCAGTCCCGGCATGGTCAGCACGTTGATGGCGCGAGAGAGCAGGGGGCTGGGCAAACGCTTCTTTTGCACCGGGAAGATGCCGCGCTCGCTCCACACGCTGGTCGTCGGCCAGGGGAAAAGCACTTTGTCCCGGTGGCCGATGGTCTCGATCAGGTCCAGCACATCCTGGTCGGTGGCAAACCAGTGATGGTAAAATTTCTCCAGCGTCCAGTCCCAGGCCGGGTCTTTGAAGCCCGCCGACAGCCCCCCGACCTCCGCCCCGGCTTCGTAGACGGTCACGTCATGCCCGGCGCGGACCAGGTCCCAGGCAGCAGCGAGGCCAGCCGCCCCGGCGCCGATCACAGCAGTACGTAAATGAGTTACCATGTTATGCGCTAACCTCTAATCCCCCAAAAAGACCACAACTGTATACGCCGCCGGACCGGCGATCGGGCAGGCCGGGCGGATTATCCTTTGATCTCCGGATCGAAGCTGCTGCCCGGAATACCGAGCAGTGCGGCGCGTTCCAGGATGAACTGCGTGGTTAAGCCGCCGGCTTTGCGCTCGTGATACTCGTCTTGCAGCAGGAGACACGCGGTTTCCAGGTCGCCCCGACCGGCCAGCATGATGGCGACGATCACGCGGGCCGGCGCGCCAAACCAGCGGGCCTGGCGACTCGTCGCGCCGTTTCGCCAGGCTTCCAGCACCGCCTCGTGGGAAGATAACCCTTCCAGGAACGGGCAGCCGTATTTGTGCAGCAGCCGCCACACCTCCCGGCTGATGACGTCGATATCGCCGCCCAGGTCCCACCAGCGGTCCACGTAGGGCGGAATCAAGCTGCCCAGCCGCCCCCGGATCACACAGTCGCTTTCCAGCAAGAACGGCGGCGCACCTGAGAGACGGTGGTAGCGGCGGTAGTTCCAGACCTGGTCCACCTCCGGCATAAAAATGCCCAGGTTGACGGTAAAGGTGCCGAAGCGCGCGGGCCGACGGGATACTTTCGGCGGCTCATCGCTCAGATACTGGCCCATCTGGAAGTTGACGACCTGCACCAGGCCGGACTCAAGCAGGCGGTTATAGGTGCGCCCCAGCCGGTGAAAGCCGGCGTCCTCCAGGTGCGCCCCGACCTGCCCCTGAACCTCATCCATCAGCCCGGTAAACGCGCTTTTGCCCATGACAAAACCCTCTAACCGCTGCACTCCTGCCCAACGACATGTGCTTTCATGAAGATTTTAACACGGATTTCGAGTTCTTTATGCAAAATTCACGAATTGCCAGGCGGGCCGAGCGGCTCGTCCACCGCGGCAGCCACCGCCCGCTGCGCCTGCGAGAAATCTTCCCAACGCAAGCCCATCCGCAGCAGGAAGACGATGCCGCCCGCCGTCACCGGCGCCCAGATCACGGCGTGCATCACCACCGCGTAAGCCGCCGCGTCGGTGACCGTCACACCGAAGACCTGCAAGACCAGCGACACAATCCCATGAAAAGTCCCGACATAACCGGGCGTGGTGGGCAGGATGGTGGCCAGGTTGCCCAGCCCGACCATCAACAGCACCACGAAAAAGCTCACGTCGAAGGGGAAGGCGCGCAGCACGATCCAGTAGGTGCTGGCTTCCACCGTCCAGCTTAACAGCGACGCGCCGAAGGTCAGCAGCAGGTCGCGCGGGCTGCGCAGCGTCTCCAGGCCAGCCATGATGCTATCGGCCAGCGCGACCAGCCGCTCCCGCAGCAGGACCGGGGCAAAGCGCCCGACGAGGCCTGTGTAGAGGCGGCGGGTCAGGGCGGGGCGCAGCGCCAGCAAAAAAAACGCCAGCAGCGCGGCGACGAACAAGACGGTGACCAGGTTGATGCCCTGTCGGATGTAAGCCGGCGCCTCGAACTCTACGAATTGCAGCGCCGTGAAGACAAAGGCCAGCATGGTGATGCCGTCGAAGATGCGCTCCACCAGGATGGTGGTCAGGCTGGCCGGGATGCTGGTGCCCTCCTGGCGGTTGAGCACGTAGGCCCGGATCACCTCGCCGACGCGGAAGGGGTAGATGTTGTTGCCCATATAACCGACGATCACCAGCGGGAACAGCCGGGCGGGCGGGACATCCTGCACGGGGCGCAGCAGAAAGTACCAGCGCCAGGTGATGATGTAGGCCGCCAGGAAATAGACGGCCGCCGCCAGCAGCGGCCAGCCCAGGTCAATCTGCCGGAGATCGGCCCACAGTTTGGCGGGGTCAAGCCCCCAGAAGCCCACCACCAGAAATACCGCGCTGATCACAATCCCCAGCGCGACCAGCAGCCAACGTCGCATGGTTTTTCCCGTTCCCATAGCCCAGGGGCCCGGCAGCAGCGGCCGCCGAGCAGCGGCCGCCGAGCCTAGCCTCCTAGTTTACCCGATTTCGCCCGTTCCTGGACAGACACTTGCCATACACGCCGGGGCCGCCTTCTCCTCACGCGGCCTAAAAATGAACGACGCTCCCCTGAGGAGAGCGTCGCCCGGAACAGGTGCTCGTCTGTGGGCCGGACGTCAGACCCCGGCCTCTTCTGATCCTTCGACGGCCTCTACCGTCAGATCGGGGATCATGCCGTCCAGGATGCGTTCCAGGGCCATCGTATGGCTGCAAACGCCGCGCGTGCTAAAGAAGTTACAATCGCAGGTCCAGGTATTGTTGTCAAAAGTCACCGTATGGGCATCATTCGTGCCGTCAAAAGCTACAGTAAAGGAAAGAAACCGAATCCGGTCACGCTCTTCGGCATAACGCT
>DAOUEM010000075.1:0-1967 GCA_034430555.1 Anaerolineae bacterium
ATCAAGGCCGACATGGAGCGCGACCGTCCCATGGATCGCCTCATCTGCGGAGACGTCGGCTATGGCAAAACCGAAGTGGCCCTGCGGGCTGCTTTCAAGGCAGTGATGGATGGGAAGCAGGTAGCTATATTGGTGCCCACGACTGTCTTGGCCCAGCAGCACTATCAGACCTTCACCGAGCGCCTCAATCCTTTCCCTGTCTCGGTGGAAATGCTCTCTCGCTTCTTGACGCGGAGCAAGCAACAAGACGTTGTGGATCGCCTGGCCCAGGGCGGTGTGGACATTGTGATTGGCACTCATCGCTTGCTTTCAGAAGATGTGGTACTGAAGGACCTGGGTCTGCTCATTATCGACGAAGAGCAGAGATTTGGTGTGGCGCACAAGGAGCGGCTCAAGGCCATGCGGCAGGAAGTGGACGTGCTTACCATGACGGCTACACCCATTCCTCGCACCCTGCACATGTCGCTGACCGGCGTACGCGATATGAGTGCCATCGATACCCCGCCAGAAGAGCGGTTGCCTGTGCGCACCCATGTAGGCGAGTACGACGAGACTTTGATCCGCCAGGCTATTCTGCGGGAGCTGGACCGGGGCGGCCAGACCTATTTTGTTCACAACAGGGTGATGGGCATCTACCAGATGGCCCAGCGGCTGCGCAAGCTGGTGCCAGAAGCCAGGATCGCTGTAGCCCATGGTCAGATGGCTGAGCGCGAATTGGAACAGGTGATGCTCGAGTTTGCAGCGGGGAATGTGGATGTGTTGGCCTGCACAAGCATCATCGAGAGCGGGCTGGACATCCCAAACGCCAACACGCTCATCGTCAACCGCGCCGATCGCTTTGGATTGGCCCAGCTATACCAGCTACGGGGTCGGGTAGGGCGTGGCGCCCGGCGCGCCTACGCTTATCTCCTTCACCCCCAGTTCACCTCGCTGTCCGAGACGGCCCGCCAGCGCCTGCAGACCATCAGCGAGGCGACAGAATTGGGTGCGGGATTCCGGATTGCCATGCGTGACCTGGAGATCCGAGGAGCGGGCGAGTTGTTGGGGGCGCGACAACATGGCCACATCGCGGCCGTGGGTTTCGATCTGTATACCCGGCTGCTGGCCCAGGCCGTCCAGGAAGCCAGGGTGCAGAAGCGGGTCTCAACGCGCCAGCAAGTCGAGCCTGGCGCAGTAGACGAAGCAGCGGCCCTTCTCCAACCGCTGGAGAATGCGGTGCAGATTAGCTTGCCGCTGGATGCCTATCTGCCCGAGTTTTACCTGGCCGACAGTACGTTGCGCCTGCAACTCTATCGAAGGTTGGCGGCGGCAACGCAAGCGAAAGAGATTGACGACATGCGCGCCGAGATGGAGGACCGTTTTGGGACGGTTCCAGAAGAGGCCGAGAACCTGTTCTACCAACTACATCTCAAGCTGCACGCACTGACCGCCGGGGTCAAGGCCATTGCGGTGGAAGAGGGACAGATCGTGGTCAGGGCTGATAGTCTGGAAGAAGTGGACCGGGAATGGCTTCAACGGCGGTTGGGCGATCGTGCGCGGGTGGCCCGACGCGCTGCATGGCTTCCGCTGGAAGATCAGGATCGCTGGCGTACCTCGCTGCTTGCTGTGCTTCAAGCTATCGCCGATGGACTGCGCTAGCCGGTCCTCTGGAATGCCGGCAACCGGTGTTTCGGTGCCGGATCTGCTTGTGACAGGTGACCCGCCAGGCGCCAGCAAACCCCTCGTACAACCGCACGATCTGGCATTGTAGGCCATGACCGCCGCGTGATTTGACACTGCTTTGACGCGTGTGCTATACTCTTGTGCGCGGCCCACCACTGGAGATGACTCTGAAACGGCAACCTAGACACAATGCGGAGCAATGGAGGTCCTATTGATCCTCGACAGCGACTTGGAAGTCTTGCGGTCTTTTGACGGTCGTGGAAGCGTCACACTTAGCGCCTATCTTTGCCTGGATACCCCCCAAC
>DAOUEM010000076.1:0-28606 GCA_034430555.1 Anaerolineae bacterium
CAGACCGGCGCGCACAGCGCCAGGACGATGGCCGCCAGCAGCAGACGGGCAGAAGAGGTACGCAGGGACATGATGACATCCTCAATAGAGACGGTTGGTCGGGCCGCACAAACCCACCACAGCGGTCTGATTATACCGCACGCCAGACATAATCACGGGGTTCCTGTTCTGCCGCGCCGCGCGTTATAATCGACCGTATGAGAGAGACCATTCACATCGGCCTGAACGCCCACCTGCTCAGCGGGCAGGCGGGATATCGCCGCGCCGGAATCCACGGCTACATCGCCAATACGCTGCTGCACCTGCCGGAAGCCGACCCCGACCTGCGTTACACCGTGTTCGTGGGCGAGGGCCTCGTGCCGGAGAGCGCCCAATTTAACGTGCGGCGCTCGCGCCTGCCCACCGGACGCCCACCGGGCCGCATCCTGTGGGAACAGGCGATTCAGCCGTGGCAGGTCGGCGGCCTGGACCTGCTGCATGGCATGGCCTTCGTCTCGCCGCTGCTGACGCGCGTCCCGTCCGTGGTGACCGTCTACGACCTGAGCTTCATCCACTACCCGGACCGGCTGTCGGCGGCGCGCCGCCTCTACCTGCGCACCCTGACCGGGCTGTCCTGCCGGCGGGCGCGGCGGGTGATCGCCATCAGCCAGAGCACTGCCGACGACGTGTTTCGCCTGCTGGGCGTGCCGCGCGACCGGATCGACGTGGCCCTGCCCGGCGTGCGCGATCACTTCCGGCCTTTACCGGCGGTCGCCGTGGCCGCCTTCCGCCGGGCGCAGGGGCTGCCGGCGCGCTTCCTGCTGCACCTGGGCACCCTGGAGCCGCGTAAGAACCTGCCCGTGCTGCTACAGGCCTACGCCGGGCTGCCGGCGGCGCAACGGGCCGAGATACCACTGGTGCTGGTCGGCGGCCAGGGGTGGGGCCTGGACGAGATTCGCGCTACCATAACAGCGCTCCGGCTGGGTAACTCGGTGCGGCTGGCCGGGTACGCGCCGGACGACGACCTGCCGCTGTGGTACAACGCGGCGGCGGCCCTGGCCGTGCCCTCCGTGTATGAGGGCTGGGGCCTGCCGGTGGTGGAAGCACTGGCCTGCGGCACGCCCGTCCTGGTCTCGGATGTTTCCAGCCTGCCGGAAGCCGCCGGGGATGCCGGCCTGCGGCTGCCACCCGCCGACATCGCCGCCTGGACCGAGGCCCTGCGCCGCGCCCTGGCGGACGACGAGTGGCGGGCCGAAGCCCGGTCGAAGGGGCTGGCCCACGCCGCGCCCTTCACCTGGCAGGCCACGGCGCGCGTCCACGTGGCGAGTTACCGGCGGGCGCTGGCGGACCGGATAAATGCTGGATGATCGATGTTGAGACTTGAATCACCCGTGCCACAATCGCCTGACATACCTGCCGTTTGGGGTCGTTGACGGCGCTATGCGGCGAGACGCCTTACCGTCAACTGTTTTCAGGAAAGATTTATGACCGAAAAAGAACGCACCCACCGCGCCCTGGTAGGTAACCTGCCCGAATGGGCCCCCCCGCTGATCGATTTCCTGCTGATCCTGGCGGCCTTTGCCCTGGCGCATTACGTGCGCTACGAGCTGCAACTGCTGCGTCCGGTCGACGAGTTCAACCGCGCCCCGTTCGAGCCGTTCGTGGTGTACGCGCTGCTGTTCGCGGCCATCCTGATCCTGTCCGCGCAGGGGCGCAACCTCTACCGGCACGTGCGCGGGCGCTCCTGGCTGGACGAGGCGGTCACCATTGCCAACGCGGCCACCAACGCCCTGGTGCTGATCATGGCGCTGAGCTTCTTCCTGCAGCCGCTGGTCTTCTCGCGGCTGCTGCTGCTGTACGCGGCGACCTTCACCATACTGCTGCTCTCCCTGGCGCGGCTGGTCTACCGCGACATCCGGCGGCGGCAGCGCAAACGCGGCCTGGGCGTGGAACGGGTGCTGGTCGTCGGCGCGGGGGAAGTCGGGCTGTCGGTGCTGCGCAATATGCTGGCCCAGCCGGACCTGGGCTTCCAGGTGGTGGGCTTCGTGGACGACGACCCGGAACGCGGCCAGGCCGACATCGGGCGGGTCAAGGCGCTGGGCCGGGTGGAAAACCTGTCGGCGGTAATCGTTGACCAGGCCATCGACCTGGTGGTGATCACGCTGTCCTGGGAGCACCACCGCGAGATTCTGGACATCGTGCGCGAGTGCGACCGCCAGGACGTGCAGGTGCGCATCGTGCCGGACCTCTTCCAGCTCAAGCTGAACCGCATGCAGGTGGAAAACCTAGCCGGCATCCCGCTGCTGGGCATCAAAGGCGACGTGCGCATCCCGACGGCGGAGCGCGTGCTCAAGCGCCTGCTCGACGTGGGGCTGATCGTGCTGTCCGCGCCGGGGTGGCTGCTGGTCTTCGGGCTGGTGGCGCTGGCGATCCGGTTGGAAGGGCCGGGCGCGATCCTCTACGGGCAGGATCGGGTAGGGGTCGAGGGCCGGCGCTTCCGCGTGTGGAAGTTCCGCAGCATGGTGGAAAACGCCGAAGCGCTCAAGGCGGAACTGGTGGCCCAGCAGGGCCTGGACCCGCGCCATCCCAAGCTCAAGGATGACCCCCGCATCACGCGGGTGGGGCGTCTCATCCGGCGCACCAGCGTGGACGAGCTGCCGCAAATCTTTAACGTGCTGCGGGGCGACATGAGCATCGTCGGGCCGCGCCCGCCCACCCCGGACGAGGTCGAGCTGTACGAGCCGTGGCACCGCCAGCGCCTGCAAATCCGGGGCGGGCTGACGGGGCTGTGGCAGGTCTCCGGGCGCAGCGACGTGCCCTTCGAGGAGATGGTGCTGCTGGACCTGTATTACATCGAAAACTGGTCCCTGCTGCTGGACTTGCAGATCATGCTGCGCACGGTGCCGCACGTGCTGTTCGGCGACGGGGCGTATTAGAGCGGCCAGCGGCAGGTAGGGGCGGCACATGTTCCACCCGGCGGCCAGCGACAGGCGAAAACACCGTCCAGCTTGAGCCGGGCCGTGCCCAAAAATGATGCTGGTCGCCAGACGCTTGGCGCTCGCCGCATGCCGCTGGTCGCTAATAACGCCCGGCACGAACCCTCTAATGTTACAATGGGGTTATAGTCGATGGAGAGCGCATTGGTGAAGATGCGGAGCGAGCAGCCGTGGAAAACTTCCGACAGCGGATCGAACAACTCAAGCGTGAAACCCAGGCCCGTCTCAGCGAAGCCCAGCAGCAGGCGGAAGCCGCCGAACTGCTGGACGAATACCAGGAACGCCAGATCAAACGGCGGCGCGACGACCTGACCATGCACCGCAGCGCGCTGCTGACGCACGTGCTGGAAACGCTCAACTGTGAAGAAGCCCTCATCGCGCTGCGCGAGGTCGGCCTGGCGGAAGGCTACGAAGGCCCGACTATCGTGCGCGAACCGGCGGAGCGCACCGTGCGCATGGTGCTCAGCCACCAGCAGCGCGGCCTGCTGCGCTCCAGCGAAACCCAGATCGGCGTGCGCGTGCAGGATGCCGGATCGGTGCTGATCCAGGTGGCCACCTTCCACCGCAGTGGGCGCAACTGGGAAATCGACCCGCTCAGCAACGCCATGGTCTTCACCCCGGAGGAATGCCAGAACATCGAGGACACCATCATCTTCGCACTGTATGCCTGGGCGCAGGGCGACGACGACGCGTAACCCCCGGCACAACTCGGCGCGTGTTTTTGCGTAATACCTGGTAGAATGCAGGCGTGGTTCAGGGGAGGACCGCGCCTGACACACCGGCCGACGTTATCACGAAGAGCACTTATGAGCACACACGACCGACCCTCCAACCCGGAAGAGCGCCCGCCGCGCCGCATCGTGGTGCGCCGCGCTTCGGCTGCCCCGCCTTCTTCCCTGCCGGAACAGGCCCCCCCACCGGCCCCGGCCCCCACACTCGTCTACCCGGCAGCAGCACCCCCTACCGGGGTAGGGGCCCCTGCGCCCGCCCGCCGCGGCATCAACTGGCTGGGGATCGGCTGCCTGCTGACCGTGGTGGTCTGCCTGGTGATCGTGGCCGTGCCGGTGATCATGGGCGTGGACATCCTCTCGCGTATCGGCGAAGGTATCAACTACATGGTGGCGGGCATCCAGAGCGGCTTCCAGACCGATCCGGTGGCCCGCGTGACCGGCACGCAGACGGTGATCAACAGCATCCAGCCGCTGGGGCAGGTGGTCTCCGTGGAGATGCAGCTGGCCAAGGCCAACATGAGCGTCGATATCCGCCAGGGCCTGCTCAACGCCTGCAGTTTTTCCGCCAGCTACGTGGCCCAGGGCGCGGTGGAAGCCGGCATCGACCTGACCCGGATCGGGCCGGACGACATCAACTACAACGGCCTGACGGACACCTACACCCTCACGCTGCCGCCGCCGCAGCTCACCGGCTGCCGCATCGACCTGGTGGACCAGTACAACGAGTCGGTCACGCTGTGCGTGGTCGATTGGGACTCGGCGCGCCAGTTGGGCCAGTACATCGCCCTGAACGAGTTCCGCGATGACGCGCTGGAAAGCAACATCCTGGGGCGCGCCCAGCAGCAAACCACGCTGGTGATCGGCAACTTCGTGCGCTCGCTGACCGGCAGCAACGTCACCATCGTGTACCGTGAGGACGCGCCAGGCCTGCCGCCCTCCTGCCTGCCGGACCCGCCGGACGTGTGGAGCTACGACCCGGCGCAAGAGGCCTGGGTCAGCCCGTGAGGACGAGGATTAACAGGGAATGCTTATGCACAGCCAACGCCAACCCGGTTACAGCGACGAGGAGCGCGCCGTCATCGAAGCGCGCATCCGCGAGGAATACCCCGACGAAGAGGTCGTGATCATCTACGAGGACGACGCGGCTTACGCCCGTCACCTGCCGGCCACCGCCGAGCAGATCGCCGACGACTACCGGGAGCCGACCTTCCTGCAAAAGCTGGTGGTCGTGACCATCACGCTGATCGCCGGCGTGTACCTGGTTTACCCGTCGTTGGGCATTTTCGAACTCATCCCGGATGCCATACCATTGATCGGCAGCCTGGACGAGTTCACGGCTACGGCCATCGTGGTCAGCGGACTGCACTACTTCGGCATCAACGTCAACTGGCTGGCCAGCGTCTTCGGCCCCGGTCGGAGCAAGCGCAAACGCCGCGAGTGATCGGCGCAGCCCAGGCAACCGAAAATACCTCAGAAGGCTATCTGCGAAAACGCGCCGCCGTCGACCAGCGACGCGCTTTATTTTTGTTTCTACTGGAAATGAGCAGCCAGCCGGCGGCCTTAATTAGACGCGCGGCCCAAGGGTAGACAGGAAGTCCTCGTTGGTGTCCGTCAGGCGGAGCTGCTGGAGGAGCTGTTCGGTCGCACCCACGAAGCCCATACCCTCGCCGTTGGGCCGGTCCGAGGCCAGGTGGGAGAACATACGGCGCATCAGCCAGACGCGCTGGAGCACATCCGGGCCGAGCAGCAGTTCCTCACGGCGGGTGCTGCTGCGCTCGATGTTAAAGGCCGGGAAGATGCGGCGCTCTTGCAACGTGCGGTTGAGGTGCAGCTCCATGTTGCCGGTGCCCTTGAACTCCTCGTAGATCACGTCGTCCATGCGGCTGCCGGTTTCCACCAGGCAGGTGCCGATGATGGTCAGGCTGCCGCCTTCCTCGACGTTGCGGGCCGCGCCGAAAAAGCGCTTGGGCGGGTACAGCGCGGAGGGGTCGATACCGCCGGTCAGGGTGCGGCCGCTGGGCGGCACGACCAGGTTGTAGGCGCGGGCCAGTCGCGTGATGCTGTCCAGCATGATGACCACGTCCTGGCCGCCTTCCACCAGGCGCTTGGCGCGTTCCAGGGCCATCTCCGCCACGCGCACGTGGTGGTTGACCGGCTCGTCGAAGGTGGAGCTGATCACTTCCGCCTCGACGGAGCGATCCATGTCGGTCACTTCTTCCGGGCGCTCGCCGATCAGCACCACCATGAGGTGGACCTGCAGGTAATTGTGGCTGATAGCGTTGGCCACGTCCTTGAGCACGGTGGTCTTGCCGGCCTTGGGCGGGCTGACGATCAGGCCGCGCTGCCCTTTGCCGATGGGCGCGATCATGTTCAGCATACGGGTGCTGAGCACCCGGGGCGTGGTCTCCAGGTTAAAGCGCTCCTCGGGGAAGATGGCCGTCAGCGTTTCGAAAGGCGGGCGGCCTTTGATTTGCTCCGGGCTTCTGCCGTTGATCGCCTCCACACGCAGCAGCCCGAAGTACTTCTCGGAATCCTTGGGCGGCCGCACCTGGCCGATCACGAAGTCGCCGGTGCGCAGGCTAAAGCGTTTGATCTGCGTCTGGGATACGTAAATATCTTCCGGACCGGGCAAATATCTATTTGAGCGCAGGAAGCCGATGCCGTCGTCGATGACTTCCAGCACGCCGCCGCGCAGCTCGTAGCCCTTTTTCTCCGCTTTATGGCGGAGCAGCCGCAGGATCAAATCCCACTTTTTCAGGCGGCTGTACCCGGCAATATCGAGGTCCTGCGCCGTGCGGCGTAATTCGCCAAGCGTTTTCTTTTCCAGCTCTACAATATCCATCCAATGGCTCCAAAATTGCGTCAGGATTGGCAGGCGGCAAGGCAGCCCGCCGATCACCTGTGGCCCGAACTATCGTGCGCAGGGTTTATGTAGGGGAAGCATTGTTGATCAACACGTGGGTATATGCGGTGTTACCGCCCTTTGTGTCTTGGTTACCTCGTATCTTATGATCAATTGGGAGAAAGTACAAGTTGGGCTGCAATGGAGCCGCAGCACTCAACACATCGTTTAAGAGGAATCCGCGACATGCTCACTATACCATACCTTAACAGGGGGTGCAAACGTACAATTTCGTTAGATTCGGGCTGCCGGCACATCAGGGAACGGTCATCGGCAGCGCGCCGGTGATCGGTTTTTTTCCTCTGCCGCTCCCCCCACACACACAGGGCGGCCCATCTACCTGCGCCCCGCCGGGTTTCCCGGGTGACGCCCGGCCAGTTTGCGCTATAATCCGCACGCTTGGTTGGCGCACGCCCACTGCGGCGGGACGGAAACCGCCAGGGGGGATCGTCAGTAGCCGGGGGGCGCCTGGTAAACCATTGATAGAAGGAGACGATGATGAGTCGAGAGACTCTACTGAAGCGAATTGAAGATCGCACGGCGCTGGTCGGCGTGGTAGGCCTGGGCTACGTCGGCCTGCCGCTGGCCGTGGAGTTCGGCCTGGCGGGATTTCACGTGGTCGGCGTGGACCCGCTGGCGCCCAAGGTCGACCAGATCAACGCCGGCGCCAGTTACATCCCGGACGTGCCGACCGCGCACGTGGCGGAACTGGTGCAGGCCGGTCGGCTGCGGGCCGATACCGCCTACGCCGCCCTGGGAGCGGCCGATGCCGTGCTGATCTGCGTGCCGACCCCGCTGCGCAAGACCAAAGACCCGGACATGTCCTTCATTCACGCGGCGGTGGATTCGCTGGCTCCGTACATGCACCCGGACATGGTCGTCGTGCTGGAGAGCACCACCTACCCCGGCACCACCGAGGAGATCATCATGCCGCGCCTGACCGGCCAGAACGGCCTGCAGGTGGGCGAGAACGTGTTCATCGCCTTTTCGCCGGAGCGCGTCGACCCCGGCAACAAGGCCTACCAGACGCGCAACACGCCCAAGGTCGTGGGCGGCATGACGCCCGCCTGCGCCGAGGTGAGCGCTGCTCTGTACCGCGCCGCCGTGGACACGGTGATCCCGGTGTCTTCGCCCCGGACGGCGGAGATGGTCAAGCTGCTGGAGAACACCTTCCGTGCGGTGAACATCGGGCTGGTCAACGAGATGGCCATCATGTGCGACAAGCTGGACGTCAACGTGTGGGAAGTGATCGAGGCCGCCGCCAGCAAACCGTTCGGCTTCATGCCCTTTTACCCCGGCCCCGGCCTGGGCGGGCACTGCATCCCCATCGACCCGCTGTACCTGAGTTGGAAGCTCAAAGCGCTCAACTATACGGCCCGCTTCATCGAGCTGGCCAGCGAAGTCAACGCCTCCATGCCGGAATACGTGGTGACCAAGGTAGCGGACGGCCTCAACGACGCGGCCCAAGCCGTGCGCGGCAGCAAGGTGGCCGTGCTGGGCGTGGCCTACAAGCGCGACATCGACGACGTGCGGGAAAGCCCGGCGCTGGACATCATCCACCTGCTGGAGGAAAAGGGGGCGCAGGTCACCTACCACGACCCGTTCATCCCCTCCATCCGGCTGGAAGAAGGCCGCACCATGCACAGCACCGCCCTGACCGCCGAGTGGCTGGCCGCGGCAGACGTGGTCGTGTGGGTCACCGACCACAGTTGCTTCGACGGGCAGTGGGTACTGGACCACGCCGCGCTGGTGGTGGATACGCGCAACGCGGCCAAGGGCCTCAACGGCCGGGCGACGGTGGTCGGGCTGTAAAACATTGATGATGTCTAATTGTAGGGGCGTAACCTGTTACGCCCCATTTTGTTTGCAGGGGGGATTGCCATGACACTGACCGCCAACACCATCGACGCGGCAATAACCGGCAGCGAGACCGCCGCGACCTTTTCCGGAGTGGTGCAGGTGCGCCGCGAAGGCGAGACGATCTTCCAGGAGGCTTACGGGGATGCCCAGCGCGCGGAGCAAATCCCCAACCGGGTCGACACCCGCTTCGCCACCGCCTCCGGCTGCAAAATCTTCACGGCCACCGCCGTCCTGCAATTGATCGAGGCGGGCAAGTTCGCGCTGGAAACGCCGCTGCGCGACGTGCTGGACACGCCCTACACCCTCGACCCGGCGATCACGGTGCGCCACCTGCTGACGCACAGCTCCGGCCTGTTCGATTACTGCGACGAAGAAACGATGGCCGACGCCGACTACTTCGCCCTGTACGAAAAACACCCGGTCTACACCCTGCTGGAACCCGCCGCCTATCCCCTGGACCTGGACAAACCGATGAAATTCCCGCCGGGCGCGCGCTTCCACTACAACAACGGCGCCTTCGTGGCGCTGGCCTGGCTGGTCGAGCAGCAGAGCGACCAGCCTTTCCCGGACTACGTCGGCGCGCACATCTTCGGGCCGGCGGGCATGGTCGACTCCGGCTACTTCCGCCTGGACGAACTGCCGGCGCGCACCGCTTACGGCTATATGGCGCAGCCCGACGGCAGCTACCGGACCAACTTCTTCGCGCTGCCCACCCGCGGCAGCGGCGACGGCGGGGCCTACGTCACCGCGCCGGATTGGGCCAGGTTCTGGGATGCGCTGTACGGGTATAAGCTGTTGGGCGAAGCGACGACCCAGGCCATGCTCCAGCCGCAGGTGGACACGGGGCACGATACCATCGACCGGCGCTATGGCTATGGCATCTGGATCGTGCAGCGGGAGGGTGCGGTTTACGAGCGTTACGTGGTCGGCGGCGACTTCGGGGTGGGTTTGGTCTCGGCCACCTTCCCCCCTTACGGCGTGGAGCTGACCATCCTCGACAACACCGGGGAAGGCGTGTGGACGCTGTGGGGCGTGCTGGTCAAGCTGCTGGACGAGACGTTGGGCGCGGCGGGCGGTTAATCCGCGCCGGCGGGTGGTTCATCCGACGCGGCGGCCAGCCGGTCTTCCAACGCCTCGATGCGGTCCAGCACGGTGCTGTTGGGCCGGTCGGCCAGGTCGACGTAGCGGCGGTAGGCGTCGAGGGCTTCGGCGTCCATGTTTAGGGCGTAAAAGACGTGGCCCAGCCCCCAGTACGCGCCGTCGGCGGTGGGGTCCAGGGCGATGGCCTGCTCAAAGTCGGCGCGGGCGGCGGCGTAATTCTCCAGGTGATAGGTGGCCCAACCACGCTCGCTGTACACATAAGCTTCGGTCAGGCCGCGATCCAGGGCGGCGCTGTAATCGGCGATGGCTAACGCGTTGTCGCGCAGTTCCTCGTAAGCCCGCCCCCGGCTGTAATAGAGATAGGCGTCTTCCGCGTCAACCGCCAGGCCGGCGGTGAAAGCCTCCCGCGCTGCCTCGTACTCTCTCTGGCGGAACAGCGTCCAGCCGCGCCCGCTGTAGGCGCTGGTATCTGCCGGATCACGATCGATGGCCCGCTCAAAATCCTCCAGGGCCGGCGGGTAGTCTTCCAGCCGGTAAGATGCCCAGCCGCGCCCGCGATAGGCTTCCGCGCTGTCCGGGTCCAGGGCGATGGCCGAGTCGAAGCCCTCACGCGCCGCGTCGTAAGCGCCGTCGTCGTAGGCCGCCCAGGCCGCGTCCAGCAGCGGGGCCGCCGCCTGGGGATCAGGCGCGCGCCCACCGCCTGCCAACAGCAGTGCCACAATCACAACCGCCGCGATCAGGGCCAGCCCCAGGCCCACCGTCACACCGCGCAGCGGCCCGCGCAGCAGCCCGCGCGGCCACACAGACCAGCGCCGGGCCGGCCTTTCGACAGGAGGTGGCGCTTCGGGCTGCGGGTCACCGTCGAGCACGCGCGTGGCCTCGTCCGGCGGCAGGGCCACCGGCGGCGTCGGGGCAGGATCGCGCGCCGACTCCAGCGCCGCTTGCAGCGCCGTTTGCAGCGCCGTTTCCAACGCCTCGACCATGGCCCCCGCCGTCTGGTAGCGAGCATCGGGGTGTTTGGCCAGCGCCTTGAGGATGACCTGCTCCACGCCCAGCGGCAGATCCGGGCGGGCCTGGGGTGGAAACTCCAGTGGTTCGCTGACGTGTTTGTAAATCACGGCCACCGGCGTATCGGCGTTGAAGGGCACCTGGCCGACCACCATCTCGTAGAGTATCACGCCCAGCGAGTAGATGTCGCTGCGGGCATCGGTGGGACGCCCCCGCCCCTGCTCCGGCGACATGTAGGCCGGGGTGCCGATGATGTGGCCGGTCCCGGTCAGACTGCTGGCCCCCTCCACCATGCGCGTCAGGCCGAAATCGCTCAGCAGAGCATTGCCGCTGTCGTCCAGCAGCACATTGGAGGGCTTGAGATCGCGGTGGATGACGCCCTTGCGGTGCGCGTAGTCGACCGCCGCGCCGATCTGGCCGAACAGGCGGACGGCTTCCGCCAGCGGCAGACGGCTCCGCGACAGGCGCTCCTTGAGGGTGCCGGTCGGGATATAAGGCATGACGAGGTAGGTCACGCCGCGGGCCTCCCCGTAGTCGAAGACCGGCACGATGTTGGTGTGCTGCAAGTTGGCGACGACCCTGGCCTCGCGCTCGAAGCGCTGCCCGAAGCCCGGCCGGGCCGCGAATTCCTCCGGCAGCACCTTGATGGCCACGTGCCGGTCCATGGCCGGCTGGAAGGCCTGGTACACGGTTGCCATGCCGCCCCGGCCGATCTTACGCATCACATGGTACGGGCCTAAGGACAGCCCCGTCAGGTCGGACATCACCAGCTCCCGGTTCACCGGCGGACGGATAGCACACACTTCGCTATTACCCTCAGTATAAACCATACAGGCCGCCGGGCAATGGCGCGCCGTACCGGCGGTATGTGATCGGTAGGGGTCAGGCGGTGCCTGATCCTGGCGGTGCCTCACCCTGGCGGTGCCTCACCCTGGGCGATTCATCGAATCGCCCCTACAGGCCCGCTAACTGAAATACCCCCCACCGGGTCGGCAGGCCTGAGAGGTCATGGAAGGACGGCGCGCCGTGGTGGTCCGTTGCGGGGTCGGCACAACCATGGATACACGGCGCGGGAGGCGGTACAATCGCCGCGCGGGGGCGTGATTTACGAGGCGGCAGGGACGGGGTTCATGCGCTTATTCATTGCCAGCGGTATTTTTCACCCGGAGTCGGGCGGCCCGGCCACTTATTTGCACGGCCTGCTGCCGGAAGTCCAGGCGGCGGGGCACCAGGTCCGCCTGCTGACCTTCGGCGATCCGACACCATCAGATTCCAGCGGCTACGGCTACCCGGTGCAGCGCATCCCGCGCGGCCCACTGCCCCTGCGCCCGCTGGCCTATGCCCGATATGGCCGGGCAGCCCGTCCCCTGCTGGCCTGGGCGGAGGTGGTCTACGCCCATTCACAGGGCCTGCCGCTGCCCCGCCAGCCGCAAAAGGCGCAGCCGCGCAAGGCGCGGGCCATCAAAGTGGTGGGCGACCTGGCCTGGGAGCGCGCCATCCGCCTCAAGCTGATCCCGCCGACGACCGACATCGACGCCTTCCAGGCGGCTGCCTACGGGCCGCTGGTCGAGCGGTTCAAGGCCCGGCGGGCGGCCTACGTGCGATCGATGGACCGCGTGATCGTGCCCAGCCAGTACCTGAAGCAGATGGTGATCGGCTGGGGCGTGCCGGCAGACCGGGTGCGCGTGATCTATAACGCCCTCTCGCCGGGGGCGGCGGACCGCTCCGCGCAGTCACAGGCCGAAGCCCGCCAGTCGCTGGGGCTGGAGGACGGCCCGCTGCTGCTGACGGTGGCCCGGCTGCGCGCCTGGAAGGGTATCGGGCCGCTGATCCGGGCGGTGGCGGCAACGGCGGGGGTTCGCCTGCTGGTGGCGGGCGATGGCCCGCTGCGGCCTGCCCTCGAACAGGTCGCGGTGGAAGCCAAGGCCGCCGACCGTGTGACCTTCCTGGGGCGGGTGCCGCACCAACAGGTGGCCGTCCTGATGCGCGCCGCCGATTACACCGCCCTTTACTCCGGCTACGAAGGCCTGTCCCACACCCTGCTGGAAAGCCTGCAGGCCGGCACGCCGGTCATCGCCAGCGACAAGGGCGGCAACCCGGAAGTCGTGCTGCCGGACGTCAACGGCCTGCTGGTGCCCTACCCCGACCTCGACGCACTGACGGCGGCGGTGCAGGCCGCGATCCGGCCCGGCGTGCGCGAGCGGCTGGCGGCGGGCACGTCGCAGGGCATGGACCGCTTCGCCTGGGATCGGTTGGTGCGGGAAACGCTGGCCTGCCTGGAAGAGATGGTGTAACCCCATGCCCAACCTCCTGATGCTGAGCGGCGATGCCACAGTCGCGCGGGGCCAGCAGGGCGCCTTCTACCAGATGCTAAGCCGCTTCTCGGCACACTGGGACCGCATCGACATCATCAGTCCCGGCGGACCCGATGCGGCGACACGCACTGTATATGGCAACGTCCACCTGCACCCCTCCCCCTGGCCCAAAGCGCTGACCACGCTGCACATCCTGCGTAAAGGGCGCGAACTGCTGGCCGAACGGGATTACGCGCTGGTCACCAGCCAGGACTTCGGCTTCTTTTACATCGGGCTGGGGGCGTGGCTGCTCACGCGGGGCACGGGCCTACCCTACGTCAGCGAGATTCACCACGTGGAGGGCTACCCGCTGGCCGTGACGGCCAAAGAACGCCTCTACCGGGCGCTGGCGCGAGTTTACGTCCCCTGGGTGGCGCGGCGGGCGGCGGCCATTCGTATCGTCAACCATGTGGAGATGCCGGAACTGCTGCGTCGATGGGGCGTGCCGGAGGACCGTATCCTGGTGCTGCCCTCGCTGTATATGGACTACGACGTCTTCCGTCCGCTGCCGGACGAAGCCAAGCAGGTCGACGTGCTGTTCGTGGGACGGCTGGTCGCCAACAAAGGGCTGTTTTGCCTGCTGGAGGCGCTGGTCCAGGTCCGGGCGACGCACCCACAGGTCACGCTGGGGCTGCGGGGCGACGGTCCGCTGCGGGGGGCGCTGGAACGCCGGATCGAAGCGCTGGGGCTGGCCGATCACGTGGCCTGGCTGCCGCGCCAGGAAGGGCCGGACGGCCTGGCACGCCTCTACAACCGCGCCCGGATGCTGGTCTGCGCCTCGACGGCGGAGGGCGGGCCGCGCGTCACGGTGGAGGCGATGGCCTGCGGCGTGCCGGTGATCAGCACCCCGGTGGGCATGATGCGCGAATTGATCGACGATGGGCAGAACGGCCTGCTGTTTCAGTGGGAGGCGGATCAACTGGCGGCCCACATCCGGCGGCTGCTGGACGACGAGCCGTTACGGGAGCGGCTGGCGGCGGCGGGGCGCGAGTCGGTCCAGGGCTTTGAGGCGGAGACGATCATCGCCAACTACGCGCGCGGCTACCACGACCTGATCCGGCGGCTGGGCACCTAACCAGGCGTCAGCCCGTGCTTGCGGCGGTACCATTCCCAGGTGTGGGCCAGCCCTTCCGCCAGCGAAGTTTGCGGCTCGAAGTCCAGCAGGCGGCGGGCTTTGCCGTTGTCGCAGTAGGTGATGGGCGGGTCGCTGGGCGGGGCGGGCGCGTCCTCGACGATGGCTTCCTGGCCGGTCAGCTCCTCCATGATGTCGATGAACTCGGTCATGGGCTGGGGTTCGCCGCAGCCCAGGTTGATGATCTCGAAGCCCAGCGGGCGGTCCAGCGCGGCCCGGATGCCGGCCACCGTGTCCTCGATGTAGGTCCAATCGCGCTGCATCCGGCCGCCGTCAAAGAGCGTGATCGTCTGGCGGTGGATGAGGGCCTCCAGCACGCGCAGCGGCATCATGTCCGGGCGTCCGTTGGGACCGTAGACGTTAAAGAAGCGCAGCACGGTGACGTCGAGGCCGAACAGGTTGTGGTAGGCGTGGGCGATCAGCTCGGCGGCGCGCTTGCTGGCCGGGTACGGGGCCAGCGGGTGATCGGCGGCGGCTTCCTCACAGAAGGGCACCGGCGTATCCTGCCCGTACACGGAGGAAGTCGAGGCGCACACCACCAGCTTCACGTCGTTGCGGCGGGCGGCGTCCAGGATGTGGGTGGTGCCCAGCGTGTTGACGGCCACGTACAGCGGCCCCTGCTCCACGCTGGCCCGCACGTTAGCCATGGCCGCCAGGTGCACGATGCGGGTCACGTCGTATTGGGCGACGATGGTATTCATGCGGTCGGCGTCGCGCACGTCGGCTTCGATGACGGTCGCCAGCGGGCTGTAAGCCAGGGGCAGCACGTTGGCCCGTTTGATGGCCGGATCGTAGTAGTCGTTGAAGTTGTCCACCACCACGACCCGCTGGCTGGCCTGGGCCAGCGAGACCGCCAGGTGACTGCCGATGAAGCCCGCCCCGCCCGTAATCAACGTCGATTCCAAAACCCTGCTCCTATTCGCCCCCACTGCACGATAAGACTCCGCGATTATAGGCACGAAGCGTCGGCCCGGCAATGGCCTGAACATTGACGGGCGATGAGTTTATCGGCGGGATCGTGAGGCCGTCGTCCGGGGCGGTCAGGCCGGACAGGAGGGCAGCGCCGGGTGGGAGGGGGAGGGGTTACACGGCGCTGCCGGGGAAAACGCTCCTGTCCTCCTCAGTATAAATCACATGCGCCCGCCGTCTCCCCTAAAAATTGGGGCTGCCCCGGCGCGCCACCGCCACACTGGCGGCCGCTGGACCAACCCGCGATCACGGAGTACACTCTGCCCCAGTCTTTTTCACACTCTATCGCCGGATAACCTGCCGGGGGGCCAACCATGCGCGTGCTGATGATGACGCAAAAACTCGACCGCGCCGACGAAATCCTGAGCTTCACCCACTACTGGGTGGAAGCACTGGCGCAGCGCGTCGAGCAGGTGGTAGTGGTGCCGGTGGCCGCCGGTGATTACGACCTGCCGCCTAACGTCACCGTCGAATCGATGGGCAAAGAACACGGCGCGACCCGGTTGGGCCGCCTGGCGAACTTCTACCGCGTGTTGTCCCGGCACATCAATGCGGTGGACGTGCTGTTTGCCCACATGAGTCCGCGCTACGCGGTGGCGGCGGCGCCGCTGGCGGCCCTGCATGGCAAGCCGATCACCCTGTGGTTCACCCACCGCCAGGCCGGGCTGCAGCTGCGGCTGGCCATCCCGCTGGTCAAACACATCGTCACCGCCCACCCCACCAGCTTCCCCATCCCCGGCCCGAAAGTCCAGGCGCTGGGGCACGGCATCGACACGCGCATCTTCCAGCCGGGCGACCATCCGCCGGAAGACCCGCCCATGATCGTCAGCCTGGCGCGGCTGTCGCGCATCAAGCGGCACGAGACGCTGATCCGGGCGGCGGCCCTGCTGCGGGATAAACACGGCGATCCACCGGCCCGCTTCGTGATCGCCGGGGCGCCATTGCCCGGCCATCCGCGGGACTACGAAGAATTCCTGAAGGAAGAGATCGACCGGCTGCGGGTGGGCGACCGGGTCACGCTGTGGGGCGCGGTGCCGCAGGAAGCGGTGGCCGCCGTCTTCCACGACGCCAGCATCGCCGTCAACAACGCGCCGCCCGGCCTGTTCGACAAAGCCGTGCTGGAAGGTATGATGTGCGGCGTGCCGAGCGTGGTCGCCAACGCGGCCTTTGACCACCTGATGGGCGATCACGTGGACCTGCTGCGCTTCGACGACGGCGGCGACGCGGCGGCCCTGGCCGAGCGCCTCAGCCGCCTGCTGGCGATGTCGGTGGAGGAGCGGCAGGCCATCGGGCGGGAACTGGCGGTGCGGGCGGCGGCATCGCACAGCCTGGACGGGCTGATGGACCGGCTGGTGGCGCTGATGGCGACGTGAAGCGGAACATGTTCCGCCCGGTGATCCGGGCGCAGCAAGCAGCGCCCCTGCCATACCGATACCGGGTTGCTTGCCTGAACATCTATCATCGCTGACAGAAAAGTATCTATGATCGTTTCCTCTCCAACCCCCACCCCACCCCCGCCAAAGTATGCCGTGTGTTACCTGGGCGCCTTCGACCCCGACTATTCCCGCAACCGGATCATCCGGGCCGGGCTGGCGGCGCGCGGAATCCGGGTCTCGCTGGCTCCGCTGCCGAGGGGCCTCGACCTGCGGGAGACGCTGCCCCTGCTGTGGCGCACCATGCGCCGGGAAGCCCGCGACTGCGACGCCCTGGTCGTGGCCGAATACAACCAACTGCTGGCCCCGTTGGCGGTGGGCCTGGGGCGGCTGCTGCGCAAACCGGTGCTGGTCGATTACACGGTGGGGCTGTACGAAAGCCGCGTGCTGGACAACAACGCCAGCAAAAAACGCGACTGGCGGCGGCGCCTCTTCCGCGAGCTGGACCGCTGGAACGTCGGGGCGGCGGCGGGCGCTTTCACCGATACCGACCGGCACCGCGACGCCTTCCGCCAGCAGATCGGGGCGGCGGCCAAAGGTATGGTGGTCGTGCCGGTGGGCGTGGCCGAGGAGTGGCTCGACGCGTCGATCTGGCTCGACGTGCCTCCATCAGACAAAGCGCCGGACGAACCACTGCTGGTGCAGTTCTACGGCGGCTTCAACCCCTTCCACGGCACAGAGGTGATCCTGCGGGCGCTGAGCTGGCTCAACACCGACGAGCGCTTCCGCTTCGAGATGATCGGGCGCGGCCCGATGCACGAGGCGGCCCTCAAGCGGGCGCACCTGCTGGGCATCAAACACCTGCGCTTCATCGATCCGCCGGATACGCCGGAGCTGGTGCGGATGGTGGCGCGGGCGGACATCTGCCTGGGCGTCTTCGCGCGGCGGGATAAAACGACTTACGTGGTGCCGCACCGCCTGATGGAATGTATGGCCCTGGGCAAACCGGTCGTCACCGCGGAGTCGGCGGCGGTGGACGAATACTTCACGCCGGGCGAGGCGCTGGTCACGGTGCCGCCCAGCAATCCGGGCGCGCTGGCGAAACGCCTCCGCAAGCTGGCGGCGGACCCGGAAGAACGTCGCCGGGTGGGAAAAGCCGCCGCCGCCGCCATCCACGGCCATTACACCGCCGAGCAGGTCGTCGCGCCGCTGATCGCCCTGCTGGAGCGGGTGACCTGAACCTCGACAAGGACGAATTCACTGTGACCACCATCCAACTGGTTTCTTTTGATGTAGACGATACGCTGTGGGACTTCGCGCACATGATGCGCTGTGGCACGGAGGCCGTCGCGGAGAATATCGCCGAGCAGTTGGGCGAGGCATACGCGCACCTCACCGCCGATTATCTGCTGGAGGTTTACGGGCAGCGGGCCAGCACCCACGACCCATCCCAGATGCCCTGGCGCGAACTGCGCCGCCGCACCTACCACGACGTACTGACCGAGGCGGGCCACCCCGATCCGGGGCCGCTATCCTACGGCCTGCTGGCGGTGTATCTCCTCGTGTGGCAGGCCAACCTGACCTTTTTCCCCGGCGCGCTGGAAACGCTAAACGCGCTGCAAGGGCGCGTCAAGCTGGGCTGGGTGAGCAACGGCGACAACGGGCCGGACATCCACGAAGCCCTGCCCACCCTGTTCGACGTGGTGGTCACGCCCGGCCAGTTTGGGACGCGCAAGCCCGACCCGGTTGTGTTCCAGCACGCGGCGGCCATCGCCGGCTGCGCGGTCGAAGAAATCCTGCACGTGGGGGACAGCCTGCGGGTCGATGTCGGCGGGGCGCTGGCGGCGGGCTGCCGGGCGGTGTGGTTCAACCCGCAGGGTCTGCCCAACGACTCCGCCCACGTGCCGCACGCGGAAATCCGCCGCCTGGACGAAGTGCCCGGCCTGCTGGCCTAGCTCGGCCTGCCAGCCGGACGATCACTCGCCGACGGCGGCTTCCAACTCGGCCACACGCGCGAGAATATAGTCCAAGGCTCCCTCCCCGGCCAGTTCGACGTACCGGTTGTAGGCGTCCAGCGCTTCGGCGTAGCGCTTCGTTTCGTAATAGAGGTCGCCCAGCCCGGAGAAGGCCAGCGCCGTCTCCGGGGCCAGTTCGAGGGCCGTTAACAGATCGACCTCGGCGGCTTCAGTGTCGCCCAGGCGGCCATGACCGATGCCCCGGTTGACATAGGCGAGGACATAGGTCGGGTCCGCCGCGATCGCCCTGTCGTAGGAGGCGACGGCGGCCTCGACGTCCCCCATCGCCCAATAGGTCACGCCCTGGTTGTAGTGGGCCAGGGCATTGGCCGGGTCGAGGGCGATGGCCTGGGCGTAGTCGGCCAGCGACGCCTCGTAATCGCCGGTGACCTGGTAGATGGTGCCTCTATCAATGTAGGCATCGACGTAAGCAGGGTCGTAGATGATCGCCTGGTTGAGTTCGTACCGCGCCGTGTCGTACCACTCCATGCTAAAGTAGGCCAGCCCCCGGTACCGGTAAGCCCTGGCGGACCGGGGATCGAGCGCCAGCGCCCGGTTATAATCGCCAATGGCCGGCCAATACCCACCCAGCCGGGCGCGCGCCCGCCCGCGGCAGATGTAGCCGTCCACAGAGCCGGGATCGAGGGCGAGGGCGTGGCCGCAGTCGATGATGGCCCACCAGTACTCCCCCTGTTCGTATTGCGTCAGCCCCCGGTTCAAATAGTTGTGCGCGTAGTCCGGGTCGAGCGTGATGGCGCAGGTGAAATCGGCCACCGCTGCCGCGTAATCGCCCTGATTGGCGGATGACACGCCGCGGTTGTCGTAAAACGGCGCATCGCCTGCCGAGCAGTCCAGCGCGCCGAAGTCGTCCTCCAGCAGGCCGACCAATCGCACGACCTGGTCATCGACCTCGCCGCCCACCAGCGCCAGGTACTGCCGGAAGTCGGCCAGGGCTCGCCGGTAAGCGGACGGGTCGCCGCTCTGTTCGCCGGCGTACAGGTAGGCGTAACCGCGATCGGTGTAGGCCTCGGCCCGGGTCGGCGCGAATTCCAGGGCGCGGGTGAAATACTGGATGGACTGGTCGTACTCGCCCAGGCGGCCGTAGACGATGGCCAGGCGGCGGTAAGCGGACACGTGGGTGGGGTCGATTTCCAGGACCTGCTGGTAGCTGGCAATGGCCGCTGCGGCGTCCTCCAGGTCTTCGTAGGCGCGGCCTCGGCCATAGGCGGCGGGAACATGCTCTGGATCGAGGGCCAGCGCCCGCTCAAAGTCGGCCAGCGCCGCCTGGGGGTCGCCCAGCCGCCAGTAGAGGTCACCCCGGTTGTTAAAGAGGTCGGGATCGGTGTCGTCAAGCGCAATGGCCCGGTCATAATCGACCAGCGCCAGTTCGTACTCACCGGTCTCGACGTACAGGTTGCCCCGGTTGTAATACACGGTCACGAAATCGGGGTCCAGGGCCAGCGCCTGTTCGAAATCGACCAGGGCGCTCTCGAAGTCGCCCAGCCGGTAGTAGAGGTTGCCGCGCGCGCTGAAGGCCTGCGGCATCTGCGCGGCCAGTTCGAGGGCGCGGTTGCAGTCGGCCAGCGCGGTGACGAAGTCGCCCAATTCCTGGTTAGCGATGGCCCGGTTGACGTAGGCGCTGGCGGGGTTGTCAGACGACCCGATGGCGCAGGTGAAGTCGGCGACGGCGTGGACAATCCGGTCGTACCTGAGGTGGGCGATACCACGCTCGTTGTAAAAGTCGGCGTCCCCGGCCTGGCAGGCCCGGTCGGGCGTGGGCGTGGGCGTCAGCAGGACGGTGGCGGCACTGCTCCCGGTCAACAGCAGCAAAACGAGCAGGACGACCAGCGCCAGCCCGCCGCTGATCCAGCGCACCCGATGGCGGGCCGCACCCGGCTGGACGGTGGAACGCGTCGACTCACTCATCAGTCTCCCCCCTGGAAAAACCCGATGATCGTTGTTTCCATCCTACAAGGATTCAGGGGCGTTAGCCAGCGGGGCGGTCCGGCGCGCCGACCTACTCGCCCACCAGCGCTTCCAGCTCCGCCACGCGGTCCACGACGAACGGCGCCGCGCCCTCCCCGGCCAGCTCGAGATAGCGGCGGTAGGAGTCCAGGGCCTCGGCGAAACGCTCCTGTTCGTAGTAGGCGTTGCCGGTCCCCCAATAAGCGGGCGTATAGCCGGCATCGATGGCCAGCGCAGCAGCAAAACTGGCCAGCGCCCCTTCGTAGTCCTCCAGCGCCAGGGAGACATTGCCCCGCCCCAGGTGAGCGTCCAGATACCCGGCATCATCGGCCAGGGCCTCGTCAAAATCGACGGCGGCCAACTGGTAAGCACCCTGGTTATAATACAACCACCCACGGGCGTTGTAGACCTCAGGGTTGCCGGTATTGAGTCGGATGACCTGGCTGTAATCGGCGATAGCCTCGTCCGAGGCGCCCTGGCCGGCATAGGCGCGGGCCCGCGCCAGGTAAGCGGGGGCATAATCCGGGCGCAGGGTGACGGCCCGGCTCAAATCGGCAATGCCCCTCTCCTGATCCCCGGTGCGGAGGTACGTGACACCACGCACATAATACACGTAATGGTCACCGGTCAGCAACTCGATGGCCTGGGTATAATCGGCCAGCGCCCGGTCCAGGTGACCGCTGTCGGCCAGGGCATTGCCGCGCGCCAGGTAGGCGTGCCCGTAGTCGGTATCGAGCGCGATCGTCCAGCTTAAATCGGCGATCGCCTGGTCATAGTCGCCCCGCCGGTGGTAGGTCACGCCGCGCACGTAACGGGCGTAGGCAAAGGTGTCATCGAGCGCGATCGCATCGTCATAATCGGCGATGGCGCGTTCCAGGAGGCCCTGGTCGGCGTAAGTATTGCCCCGGTGGACATAGGCCACCGCGTTTTTGGGGTCGTACTCGATCGCTTGCGTGAAATCGGCGAGCGCCTGCGCATAGTCGCCCCGCCGGTAATAGACCAGCCCTCGCCCGTGATAGGCACGCGCCTGCGCCGGGTCCAGCGTGATGGCCTGGTCGTAATCAGCGATGGCCCGGTCGTCGCGCCCCTGGTCCGCGTAGACATCGCCCCGCTCGAGATAAGCGCGCCCGTATTCCGGGTTGAGATCGATCGCCTGGGTGAAGTCAGCGATCGCCTGCTCAGGGTCCCCCAGGCCTTTATAGGCCAGGCCCCGCTGGAGGTAGGCGCGCGCGCTGTTGGGAAAAACCTCAAGCGCCCGGTCGAAGTCGGCAATGGCCTGGTCAAAATCACCCAGGTTAGCATACATGATGCCCCGGCCAATAGTGTAGGTGGCCGTGTCCGGGTCGAGGGCGATGGCCTGGTCGAAGTCGGCAATCGCCAGTTCAGACTCCCCCAGGTATTGGTGCGCCTGGCCGCGGTAGTAGACGAGCAGGGCGCTGTCCGGCGCTAACTGTACGGCCCGGTCGAAGTCTTCGAGGGCCAGTGCGTAGTCGCCGATATCCACATAAAACCATCCCCGCGCCACATAACCGGCGATATAGTCGGGGTCGAGCGCCAGCACGTGGGCCAGATCAGCCGCGGCTCGTTCGGGCTGCTCCTGGGCACGGTAGAGATTCGCTCGTTCCATGTAGGCGTCGATCAAGTCGGGGTCCAGCGCGATGGCGCAGTCGAGAGCAGCGGTGGCAGCCGCGTGATCGCCATCCCAACGAGCCTGGCGCGCCTGTGAGACATACTCGACCGCGGCCCCGTCATCACAGCCGGCTGGAGTTGGGGACACAGTCGGCGTTTCCGCCAGCGGTGGACCGGCGGCCGTCGGGTGGCCGGGCAATAGCACAGCGGCGAAACACGCCCCACTCAGGATCACCAGAGCGGCGGTCAGCGCCCACCGCTGGAATCGCCGCTCAGACCGCACCTCGTACTGGAAGTCGTTCATGAGTATCCCTTCACTCCCCTGTATCCGCCTGTGGGGGTGGGTTATGAATGGCCGGCGACACAGCGACGATCCCGCTACCGCCACCCATTATACTACAGGTACCCCCGCACGATGCCCAGCAACTGCCGTGCGCGGTGGCGGTAGGTGTGTTCCTTGAGGAAACGCGCCCGCGCCGCCGCGCCGATCCGCCGCCGTTCGTCCTCGTGATCCAGCAGCCAGGCGAGGCGCTCGGTGGCTTCGTCCGGCTCGGCCAGCAGCACGATCTCCTCCCCCGGCTCGAACCACTCCTCCACCCCGTGGTAGGGGCTGCTGACCATGCACGCGCCCAAGGCGGCCAGCTCGAAGGGGCGGGCGTTGCTGGAGCCGTAGACGCTGGCGTGCGCGCCGCGCGTGATCACCAGGTTGAGCTTGCTGCGGCAGGCATACTCGCGCAGCTTGCTGAAGGAGAGGTACGGCAGCAGTTCGGCGCGGCCCAGGTCGCCCAGGTCCGTGCCGCGCACGGCGAAACGGCGCTCCGGCAGGGCGCGGCTCGGCTCCGCGATCAGGGCGCGCAGCCAGTCTTCGCGGTACTCGGCCCCGTGCCCGTAAAAGAAGACATCCACGTCCTGCGCCACGTCCAGCGGCGCCCAGACCTCCGGGTCGGCGGCGTACTGGAAGGGGTGGACGTGTTTCGCGCCCAGGGCTTTCACGTGCGCCAGCCCTTCGATGGAGTTGCCCAGCACCGCCGTATACTCGCCGGGGTCCGCCCCCTGGTAGATGCGGAAGCCGGTGGCGAAGCCGCGAAACGACGGCAGGCTGGCCGGCAGATCGCCGTCGTAGTAGAGCACCGGTTTGCCATGCCGGGCGATCAGGTGACGGGCCACCCCGCTGATGTGGTTGAGCGGCACCGTCAGCACCAGCACGGCGTCGATGTCCGGCTGGTCGGTGAGCAGGCGATCCAGGGTCGCACGCCAGCGCGGCGCGATAACCGTCCGCGCCATCTGACGCACCAGCCGCTCCGAGAGCGATTCGGCAGCGGCCACCTCATCGGTGGCTTGCGCATTGGCAGCATCTGCCGCAGCCTGGCCTAGCCGGGGCGACCCCAGCAGGCGGCGCGAGACCCCCCGTACAGCCTGGAAGAGGTCGCCCTGCCGTTTGACCGGGTTGGGCACGGCCCGCCACCAGGGCGTCTCGATGGCCGGCCCCTGATACGTGGTCACCACCAGGTCGACGCCTTCCTCGTACAGCCCTTTGAGGAGCTGCCACCAGGACGGCGTGCTGCTGAACGGCTGCTGCAAATCAAGCGAAGAAGCGATCACCAGGAGTTTCATGCTGTGTCCTGACCCCGTGTTCTGGTGTATAGTCGGCACGCTCTTACTTTAACCATTCATGGCGCTGAGGGGTAGTCATGTCCACCACAGCCGACGACATCTTTTTACGGCGGGCCATCCAACTGGCAGGCGAGGCGCGCGCCGCCGGGGCGGACCCGTTCGGCGCGGTGCTGGTCCGGGACGGCGTCATCCTGCACCAGGGCCGCGACCGCTGCGTGGAAGTCTCCGATCCGACCTTCCACGCCGAGTTGAGCGTGATCAGCGAGTACTGCCGGTCGGCGGGTGTCTTTGCCCTGGACGGCTGCACGATCTATTGCAGCGCCGAACCCTGCCCGATGTGCGCCGGGGCCATCCACTGGGCGCAGGTCTCGCGGGTGGTCTTCAGCATTTCGCAGGCGATGCTGCAGGCGATGTCCGGCGGCAGGCCCAAGCCCCCGGCGGAGCCGCTCGTCAACATGGGCCGGCGGCGCATAGCGGTGATCGGGCCGCTGCTGGCCGAAGAGGGGCTGGCCGTCTTCGAGGGGTACACGTGGACCTCGAAGGTCGAGCGGCACCGGGCCAACACCGCGCCCACCCCCCCGCCCGACGAGAAACCCGACGCCCTATCCGCCGCCCAGGCCCTGGTCGAAGGGCGCTTCCCGGAGTGCCGAGCCGCCTTCCTGGCCGGCAGCGTGATCCGCGGCGAGGCGACGGTCACCTCCGACCTGGACATGGTGATCCTCACCACCACGCCGGAAGCCCCCTACCGCGAATCGCTGCTGTGGCAGGGCTGGCCGGTAGAGCTGTTCGTGCACAGCGAAGAATCGGTCCGGCGTTTCTTCGCCGGTGATGCCGAACGCCGCCGTCCCTCCCTGCCGATGATGTGCGCCGAAGGCCGCATCCTGCGGGACCGCGACGGGCTGGCCGGGCGCATCAAAGCGGAAGCGCAGGCCCTGCTCGAGGCCGGACCGCCGCCCCTCACCCCGCCGGAAATCGAGCGCCGACGCTACGCCATCACCGATCTGATCGACGACCTGGCCGGTTCTGCTGACCACGCGGAGACGCTGTTCATCGCCCCGGCCCTGGCAGACGAAGCCGCCGACCTGCTGCTGGCCGTCAACGGGCGATGGGCGGGCCAGGGCAAATGGACGCCGCGCGCCCTGCGCCGCTTCGACCCGGCCCAGGCGGACCGCTTGCAAACGGCGCTGCTGGCCGTTTACCGGACCGGTCGCCCCGACGACCTGATCGCCTTCGCCGACGCGGCGCTGGCCGCGGTCGGTGGGCGCCTGTTCGCGGGATATCGCCTGAGTGGCAGCCGCTCCGAAGACGACGCGTCGAACCAGGGATGAAACCAGGTCCACCATCACCTTGACCAGTGGTATAATCCGGCGATGCTGACGGGTCACGCCTGGCCCGCCAACCAGATAACCGACATCCCCCCGGAGGAAACTGCCATGCCCCGCACCATTTGCGTCTATGCTTCGTCCAGCGATTCCGTGGCCCCCGTCTACACGGACGCGGCCCGCGCGCTGGGAACCGCCCTCGCCCAGGCCGGGCACACGCTGCTTTACGGCGGCGGCCAGTACGGGCTGATGGGCGCGGTGGCCAGGGCAACACAGGCGGGGGGCGGACGTGTGATCGGCGTCATCCCGGAGATGCTGCTGCCGCAGGGCTACGATGCCGCCGACGAGATGATCGTCACGGCGGACCTGCGCGAGCGCAAAGCTGTTTTGGAGGCGCGGGCCGAGGCCTTTGTGGCACTGCCGGGCGGCTTCGGTACGCTGGAAGAAGTGCTGGAGATCGTCACGCTCAAGCAGTTGGGCTATCACGACAAACCGATCGTGCTGCTCAACGCGGGCGGCTTCTTCGACCCGCTGGCCGGCCTGTTCGAGCACCTCTACGCGGAGCAGTTCGTGCACGAGGACTTCCGGGTGTTGTATCACTTCGCCCCGGATGCCGCCGCGACCCTGGCCTACCTGGCGACGTACAGGCCGCCGGTCCTGCCGGTCAAATGGCGCAGCTTGAGGAATTAGCGTAAACCGTCGTCCCACGGGTCAGGCACCGCCTATCCCCTACACCAGCGGCGTGCGGTTGGCCGCCTGAGCGCACATATCGACCTGGTAGGTACGACGCGGCGCGTCGTCCGTCGGGCGATGCGCGTCAACACGAGGCCGGTGGTGGGGGAAACTCGTCGCCGGCGGTTGACATTCACCGTAAACTGCATCAGGGGTTATTGCGCGCATTGTCGGCTGGATGGCATACTTTCGACAACTTACTCACGACTATGAACGCCTACCCAACACGCTAAAAGGCTGTGTAGTCTGACTTATCGACAATCGATGTGGATTAGCAATGATCGATTGTCATCAAGTTCCACTGTTCGCTCTCCATTCCCAGCCGGGCCACGGTATTCAATACGATAGCTCCCAGCCTCTGTTTCAAACGAACTATACACCTTGTGAATATAAGGTTCGTGAGTATCAACAAATTCCTTGCTGTACATGCCCAACGCGCGTATGGGAAGGTTACCGTCTTCATGAAAAAGATCGGCGCTGGTATCGCCATCGCCATATAAGACAAGTTCTATTTCGGATCGACCTTCAGCTTCATCAACTACCACTTGACAGGAAAGCCCCCGCGCCGATGGCGTATCACTTGGGCTGCATGATGCTAGTATAGGAGTAATTAGAGCAAGAAATAGTAGCTTTTTCATCGTTCATCCCCCTTATATTGACACTAGCAATTATACATCAAACAACCAAGACAAACTTCACGCGTAGGCTGGTTGCCTTGATTATAATTGGCAGCATTTATCCGGTGGGCGTCGGTTGGGGATCGTCCGGGGCAGCTGCCGACGCGGCCCCTGGGGGGGTCTCCGACC
The DNA here is from genome assembly GCA_034430555.1 of Anaerolineae bacterium. GTDB lineage: Bacteria > Chloroflexota > Anaerolineae > Aggregatilineales > Ch27 > DAOTXK01. The sequence continues at coordinate 26,489 of DAOUEM010000076.1, forward strand.
GGGCCAGCCGCCGCAGCCGGGGCCACACCACGGCGATGGTCCCGCCGACGGACAGCGCATACACCAGGTTGACGCTCCACGCCCCGCCGAGCGCGCCGGCATTCTGGATCAGCCATACCGCCGGCAGGGCGGCCAACAGCAGCGCCGCCGCCTTCAAAACCAGGATGGCCTTCATCAGGCGCAGGGTGCGGTACAGCGGGCCAAAGACGCCGCCGATGGCTACCACCAGCCCGTACAGGCACAGCACCTGCACCACCGGCACGGCCGGGATGTATTCCGCGCCCACGATGGGCAGCAGCAGCGGGGCCATGATGGCGTATATCACGTAGACGCCCAGCCCGATCGGGACCAGGCCGGTCAGCACCCGGCGGAAGTTGGCTTCCAGGCGGACGTAGTCCTTTTTGCCGGCGTCGCCGGGCAGGCGCACTTCCAGGTTGGTCAGGATACCCTTGAACAGCAGGTCGGCATAGCGCAGCCCGCTCAGCCCCAGCCCCAGGAAACCCGCCGCCTCCGGGCCCACCCAGCGGCCCAGGAGGTCCTGCGGCAGTCGGGTGTACAGGCCCGCCAGATTTTTATCCAGCGCCAGCAGCAGGCCAAACCGCCAGTAGGGGCGCGGGGAATTGCGCAGCGCCGCCCCAAATACTTCCGGCAGCGTGGGCAGGACCTCGGGCTGCCGCGCCCGCGCCCGCCGGTAGAGGGTCACGCCGCCCACGGCCACCAGGATCGAGGCCAGCACGTCGGCCAGGACCAGCCCGGTCGCGCCGCCGCCCAGCACCACGATGGCGATGCGCGGCACGGCCCCGACCAGCACCGCCATGTTCTCCAGCGCCGCGTAACCCCGCATGGCGCGGGTGCTTTGCAGCACCACCAGCGTCAGGCCGTAGAAGGGCGTGAACAGCAGCGTCAGCGTATAGATGGCCATCAGGCGGCCGATGAGCGAGTTGTTGTAGGCGCTGGCCGCGTAAACTTCGGCGAACAGCAGCGCCAGCGCCGTCGCCGCCACGGCGACCACCACCGACACCTGGAAAAAAAAGCCCATCAGGTCGCGGATGGCCGTCCGGTCGCCGGCCCCCACCGCTTCCGCCAGGCGGGTGATGGTGCTGGGCAGCAGGCCGGACAGGTTCAGCGTCATCAGCAGGCCGAACATGTTCAGGGCCAGGCGGTAAATGCCGTACTGCTCCGTGCCGAGGGCGCGCACGACCAATACAAACGACAGCAGGCTGGTCGCCATGACCAGGCTTTTGCCCGCTTGCAGCGTGATCGTATCCCGCACGAAATGACTGCGCAGCAAGCGCCGCGCCAGCCTGATCCCCTGATCGATGATCCGGCGCATCAGTCGCCCCTTTTCCGCGGACGGTCATCTTGCAGCGCGTAGACCATGGCCTGGGCGAAGAGGTTGGGCCAGACCCGGCGCAGCCCCGGCGTGCCCCGGTAGGCGATTGTATGCGTGAGGCGGAAGTCCATCTGGCGCGCCCACCAGCGGAAGTCGACCACCGTCCAGAAGCGCAGGTGCTCGCCCGGCGTGACCACCCACTGCAGCGGGAACTTGCCCAGCAGCAGGCGCAGGCGGTGCTGGTGGTAGCCGGTATTGGGGATGGAGACGATCAGGGTGGCGGCCCGGTCGCGCAGCGAGTCGAGCAGGCGCTCCGGGTCCGGCACGTGCTCGATGATCTCGCTCATGATGATGACATGGTAGGTGCCGTCGATGCCCGCCCCGATAGGCTGGTTGATGTCGGCCAGGTCGGCCTTGATGCCCAGCGAGCGGCAGAATTCGACCGCCTTGGGCGAGATATCCAGGCCGTAGGCGTCGACGCCGCGCGCCTCCACCAGGTACTTGAGCACCGCGCCGTCGCCCACGCCCAGGTCGAGCACCCTGGCCCCCTGGGGGATGATGCGGGCCATCGCCTCGGCCCGCGCCCGGCGAAAGGGCGAGAGCCGGCCCATCGTCTCCGGCGCTTTGGCGTCCCAGTAATCGTCGTAATCCACCAGGCCGACGCGGGCCGTATCCGGGTAGGCCAACAGGCGGCGCAGTGCCCGGTAGCGGTTGGCCAGCCAGATGTACGGCGGGAAGCGCCGCGCGATCGGTTTGAAGCGGTTCATAAGCGAAACGTCTCTCTT
>DAOUEM010000077.1:0-25504 GCA_034430555.1 Anaerolineae bacterium
CCGTGCCTGGTACACGCCTTTGGCCAGGGGTACGGCCTCGATGGTTATCCAGCGCCAGCCAGTTTTCACCGGGATGGAATCGGGTAGGACTTCGCAGGCGTAGACCAGGTCGAACTGCCGCTGCCCGTTGTGTTCGTGCACTTCGAAGTCTACCGGTGGGCAGTCATCGGCTGCCAACGAGGAATGGCACAGCAGGCTGACCTCGCCCACGCCGACCTCCTCGGCCAGGCGGAGGGCCGCAGCTTTTGGTGATTCGCCGGGCCTGACCCTGGTGCGAGGTAATTCGGGCGCTTCTGGGGACGAAGGAGCGCTGATCAGCACCCGGTCCTGGCTGGCGATGAGCACGGAAACCGAGGTTTGACGCTGGTCGCGGCGGCATCGTTCGGCGGAAATGATGGCGATCAGGTGACTGGCTGCCTGATCCAGATCGTCGTTGACGATCAGGTAGTCGCTCGTGGACGTGTACTGCATCTCGAAGTCCACCCGTTGCAGCCGCCGGGCGAGTTCTGCTTCGCTCACGTTGCCTCGCTCGCGGATGCGCGCTTCCAGGGCATGACGGGTTGGTGGGGCGATAAAGATCAGCACGGCATTGTCGGGATATTCGCGCTGGAGGATCGCTGCGCCCAGCACTTCGATGTCAGCGATCAGGTCTTGCCGGTTGTTGATCGCGGTTTCAATCGTCTCTCGAATTATCCCGTAACATTCGCCATGGACATCCTGGTGTTCCAACAGCCGATCATTGCCGATCAGGTCCTGGAACCCCTCGCGGCTGACGAAAAAGTGCTCGCGACCTTCTTGCTCGCCTTCGCGTATGGCGCGGGTGGTGGCGGTGGGTAGCTGGTGCAGGTCTGAGAAACGCGCCAGCGCATCCCCCATCAGCGTGTTTTTACCCACACCGGAAGGTCCAACCAGTACAAAGACCAAACCATTGGGATCAAGGCTGTCCGACATGCCGCGCACCCTCCTGCCAGGCTGACGATAAACTGTTGTATTTAGAACCTATCCGTAAATTAAATTGGGATGTGAAAAAGGGACGCATTTCGCACAGAATGGAAGCACGACCAACCAGACTAAGCGAGATGCATCTTGAAGAAAAAGACTACCGCAAAACCGAAAAATGTCGATTACTTTCATGTGCCGCGACCGCTGTGGCGCAAGGTGAAGAAGGTATTGCCGAAAGCGCCGAAGCGACGCGGGCCAGGGCGGCCACCCGCCGACAATCGGGCGGTGCTGAACGGTATCTGGTATGTCTTGTGGACGGGCTGCCAATGGAAAGCAGTGCACAAGGACTGGTTTGGCGTGTGCAGCAGTACGCTGCATGAGCGCTTTCAGACCTGGCAGCGACGGGGCGTTTTTGACAAGGTGATGCGGATCATGGGGCAGTTCTATGCCAAGAAACGCAAAGTCAAGTGGAAATGGCAGGCCATTGACAGTAGAAGCTGTCCGGCACCGCTGGGCGGCCAGCAGACCGGCAAAAACCCGACGAACCGGGGCAAACAGGGCAGCAAGATCCACTTGTTGGTCGACAAACGCGGGGCACCACTGGCAGTCCATATCACCGGGGCCAATAGCCATGACAAATGGTCGGCTGATGACCTCATTATCTCGATTGTCGTGCCGCGCCCCGACCCGACAATCGTCGAACAGCACGTTTGCATGGACCGGGGCTACGATTATGAAGATGTCCATCAGTTTGTCGAGCAGGACTGCTACATCGCCCACATCAAACATCGGCGACGACGGGGTGAACCACTCATCGAGCACTGTCCTATCCCCGGCGAAACGCAATATCCCGCCCGCCGTTGGGTGGTTGAGCGCACTTTGGGTTGGCTCGCGAAACGGCGCAGCCTGCGCGTTCGTTGGTGTAAGAAAGTCGAGAATTGATTGGCTTTCGTTCAACTGGCTTGCGCTCACATTCTGATGGATTTGGCAATTTACGGATAGGTTCTTAGAGTGTAACAAGGGGTGGCGGATCGGGCTAGCCGTGTGCGCCGCCAGGATCAACGACGTGGGCCACATCGCCGATGTGACCCACGTCGTTTTGTCTGGTTGCAGACCGTTGTGCTTTAGTCGGCCAGGACGATGTCGTCAATCCACCAGCCTTCGTCGGTGTCTGACGTGATACGGGCATCCAGCCGGAAGCGCAGGGTCAACAGCAGCCCGTCGAAGTTCAGGGAGCCGGGCGTCAGGCCCAGTTCGCTTTCGATGTCATCCCGCAGCGGGGCGGTGCGCAGCACCCAGGTATCATCTCTGGCGTCACACCGCCGGTAGAGTTCGATCCAGTTGTCAAACTGGCCGGTTTCGTAGGGCAGCATGACCTCGATGTACATACAGGCCCCGCTGCTGTCGTTCACGTTGAAGGTATCGTACCAGCTCATCGCGGGGTTTACCGCTCCTGTCATGTCGATGACGCCGTTCAGTATCAGCGACATATTGTCCAGGTAGCGGTAATCCACGTCGTCGCCGGGGCTGTCGGTGAAGGAGAAGCTCTGCCGGGCCGCGTCAAACTGGATGACACCACCGCCGCTGTTTTCATAGTACCAGACATCAAGCGTGTGTGTGCCGGTTGTCAGGTACCGGGCGGAGGTATGGGTTACCGGACCGGTATCCCCCCAACTATTGATAATCCTGGAGCCGTCCAGGTACAGGCGCGCGCCGTCATCGTGCCGGATGCTGAACTCGTAGTACCCGGCCTCCACGGTGATGGTGCGTGTCCATTGAATGGCGAAGTGATCGTGGTTCCACGGGTTGCCGACGCAGGCGCCGTCCAGACCGGGGCCTTCCAGGTCTGCCCACTCGTAGTTGATATCGCCCGTCGCTTCCTCGCAGGTGACGGCAAAGGTGACTGTGCCGTAGCCGCCGCACGAGTCGGTTGTGCCACGGATGGCGTCCTCTGCGGTGTCATTAATGTAGCTGCCGCAGTTAAAAACCCCGCCGAACTGGTCGAGGTCGAAGTAGCGGGCTGTCCAGATACCGGGGCCGAGCGCTGCCGGGCCGCTGCCCGTGCCGCGGAAGATGCTGCCGAAGCCCCAGGTGCCTTCCGTGATCCACCGGTCCAGGGATTCCGCGCCGTCGAAGAAGTCCAGCGGGATCACCTGTGGGTCGTACAGCACCACCGATACGTCATCGATCCACCAACCGGGGTCGTTGTCGTTTGTGTAGTTGAGCGCGTCCATCACGAACCGCAGCCTGATCTTCTGACCGGCGTAAGGCCGCAGGTCTATCTGGCGGCGGTCCCATGACTCGGTCGCCGTCCAGTTTTGCTGGTAGACTTCCTGCCAGGCCGTCCAAGTACTCCATGCCGGCCCGGTCCACCTTGAGATTTGCACGCGGGAAAAGTCACCTCTATCGACGTTGAACGCCTCCCACCAGTAGAGGATCGGGAAGTCAGCCGCGGTGATGCCGGCCAGGTTGATCGGCTCCTTGAGCTGGACAACGGACCAGGTGTTGCCGTAGTAATCGCGGCCAGGGCTGTCCGAGAGAGCGTACGTGCCGCTGTGGGCGTTTTCGTTGTGGACCTCCCAGTCGCCGCCCAGGCGCCAGTTGCCCGTACCTTCCATATCGTCGGTGAAGGGCACGCTGTGCGGCGATTCCACGTGTTCCGCCAGCCGGATGTCGTCGATCCACCAGCCGTTGTCCGTGTCGGGATCCGTGAGCGCGTCCAGCCGGAAGCGCAGCAGGAAGGGCACCGTATCGCTGATCAGGCTGGCGATATTGACCGAGACGTATTCCCAGGCTAACTGGTTATCGAACTGGTTTGACGCCTGTCCGGGCGAGGTTTCCGTGTACGTGCTCGGTGCCACGCCGTAGATGCCGCCCTGTTGATAAGCCCAGATTGGCGTCCAGGTCGAGCCATCGTCGGTGCTGACTTCCACGTAGATGTCGTCGCCGTCGTCCAGGTCTCGCATATGCCAGAAGCTAAGCTCCGGATTGGTGGCGATGCTGGTGGTCAGCAGGAAGGGCAGCACGGTCTGCAAGCTGGAGTTACTGCCGTGGATGTAGTTCTGACCCGGGCTGTCCGACCAGGCCGTCGAGCCGCTGTAAGCCTCTTCAGGGTGCAGCGACCAGGTGCCGTCCGGCAGCCAGTTCGAGGCGCCGCTTTCCGTATTGTCAAAGAAGGGGTAGGGCAGGTTGCCGGTCGGGTGGTTCTGGATGGTGATATCGTCAATGTACCAGCCGTCGCGCTCCGTATCATTATCCGCTACTAACCGGAACCGCAGGAAGAACACCTTGTCATCCCAGGCTGCCAGCGATATCGCTTCGCGTACGAAGACGTCATTGCGCGTCTCTGAGTGTAGGGCCTCGAAAGGCCGGCTTTCGGTGAGGGAAATCCAGTTCTGCCCGTCGGTCGAGGCTTCGAGGTAAATCTTGTCGTTAGTGCCGAGTTCCCAGGAGTGATAAAACACGATCTCCGGGGTAACCGATTCCGGCACGGTCAGGTCAACGACGCCGTTCAGTTGCAGGATGGCATTGGTCCAGTCGACGTAGTAACCGCCGGGGCTGTCGTTCCAGGCGCCGCCGCCGCTGCGGGTGTATTCGCCGGAGATGGTCCAGGTGCCACCGGGCAGCCAGTTGTCGTCCCCGGATTCCATATCATCCCAGAAGCCGATGGTGTAAACGGCCAGGATGTTGTTTTCGATGGCGATGTCGTCGATCCACCAGCCGCTTTCGGTGTCGCTGGCATCGGCTTCCAGCACGAAGCGGAACTCGATCGTCTTGCCGGTCCAGTCGACCGTTCCCACCACGGCGCCAGCCGCATCATGGTAGTCGTAAGCGGCCAGGTCGAGTTCCACGCGCCACCAGGAGAGCTGCTCGCTGTAGTTCTTGTGGATGATCTGGCCGAACCAGGGGCCGGTGTCGCCGTACTCCCGGATTTGCAGCCAGGCTTTGTCAAAATTATCCAGGTCATACCGCTCCCAGAAGGTCATCCGCGGCGGCTCGGTCAGGGTTGCCAGGTTGACGGCGCCGCGCAGCGCGATGTGACATGTGCTGTTATCACTGTAATTGGTATTGGGGCTGTCGTTCCAGGCGGTCGGCGCGCTGTGCGTCGATTCGCCGGACATGGTCCAGTTGCAGGTGCCCACGTCGTCGCTCGCACCCTTCATGTTGAAGACCATGGTCGCTCCGCCGCCGCCTTCAAAGTGCTCAACGATGACCTCGTGGTCTGTGCCGCCGGTGAAGGTGTGGGACACGGTGTCGACGATGTCACCGTGGTAGCCCCAGTCGCCCAGGCCGGGCACGAGTGTGCCATCGATGAACACCCGGATACCGTCATCCGAGATGGTGGTCAGGTCGAGGGTCGTGTCATTCTCAAACCGGACATCGCGCGTCCACCGGCTGGCGAAATCGTCGATGCGCCACGGATTGCCGGGGCATCCGGTGGCACCGGGTGCCGGGCCGCTGCTGCCGCCCCAGAAGAAGTTGATGTCCGCGCTGGTCGACGAGCTGGTGCAGGTTGGGGCACCGCTCATGACGCTCTCGACGGCGCTGATGGTACGGGTGCTGGTGGCGTACCATTCGATGTCCCAGGGGTCAGACCCGCTGAAGACCGAACCCACGTCCAGCCGCCACCAGTTCGCCGTGGAGATATCATCATAAAACGGTGCGTCGTGGATGACGTCTTCCGGCGTCGGGCTGGGGCCTGGTGTTTGAGTCGCCGTAGGGGTGGCTGTAGGTGTTTCCGGCGTATGCGTCGGTGAGGGGCCTACCGTGGGCGTGTTGGTCGGTGGGGCCAGCGTGTTCGTCGGCAGGATGACCGATTGTGGCGTGTATGAGGCGACGGCTGTCACCAACTCCCAGAATTCAGTCGGGTTCAGCGGAGTCGATGACGGTGCCGGGGCGCCAAGCAGGTTGAACACCGTGTTACTGAAGATGTTGCCGATGGCCGGCCCGGCCGCCAGCATGGCTACCATGACGGACATCACGATCAGTACGGTGATCAATGCATACTCGACCAACGCCTGGCCACGCGCCGGGCGCTTGAGGAACCGTCGCCATGACCGGATGTGGTTCCTGCAGTGTATTTGGGTGTTTTTGGGTTTGGACATACGCTATCCCCTTTATCCCTCTGGTAGACGGATGCTGGGTGTTCACTCGCACCACTATTGTATCAGTTTACCGGTTTTACCAAATAAGTGCTCTTCAGGTAAGCAGCCAACATAAAATGTTGGCCTGTGCCTTCTGCTTTTTATGGTACCTGACTATGGCCGTTCTGCGGTTCATATTTGTCGAAAAGTTGTACGTAACCATTTACAATTACGCTGGCCAAAATGAAGAATGGCACTGTCCACTATTTTTCATCTTATGTTATGGTTATATGGCAGTATACGCATCTGGTTTGAGGAGGAGGTTAGCTTGACCGCCCAAATTATTGATGGCAACGCCGTTGCCGCTCGCATGCAGGACGAAATCGCTGCTGCCGTGGAAAAGATGAAGGCCGATCATGGCGTCACGCCGGGTCTGGCTGCCGTGATTGTGGGTGATAGTCCCGCCTCTAGGCAATATGTGGGGATGAAGCGCCGCCGCTGTGCCAAAGTGGGCATTGATTCCTTCGGCCATGAACTGCCGGAATCCACCTCTCAGGTAGAGTTGGAAACCCTGATCAAGAACCTCAACGCCGACCCCAAGGTGCATGGTATCCTGGTCCAGTTGCCTTTGCCCGACCATATTGATGAAGAAACGATATTGGGAGCGATTTCTTTAGGAAAAGACGTGGACGGCTTCCATCCGGTGAATATCGGGCGTCTGACGATGAAGGGCCGTGAGCCTTTGTTTATCCCGGCCACGCCTTATGGCTGTATGGTGCTGTTGGAAGAAGTCGGTGCTCAAATCTCCGGCGCGACTGCCGTCGTGTTGGGGCGTAGCAACATTGTGGGCTTGCCCGCTGCGATGCTGCTGCTCCATGCCAATGCCACCGTCACCATTTGCCATAGTCGCACCAAAGACCTGCCCGGTGTGTGCAGGCAGGCCGATATCCTGATCACTGCCGTGGGGCGTCCGGAGATGGTCAAAAAGGACTGGGTGAAACCGGGCGCGGTGGTGATCGACGTTGGTTCGAATCGCATCGAGGACCCGTCCGCCGAAAAAGGTTACCGGTGGGTAGGCGATGTGGACTTCGAGGACGTTAAAGAGGTGGCCGGCGCTCTCACCCCGTCGCCGGGTGGTGTGGGACCGATGACCATCACCATGCTGCTCAAGAATACGTTGCGAGCCGCCGAGATGGCGATTGCCGGTCAGGTTGGTTAACCGTCTCATGGATAAGATAGGCACTTCCGGGGTCGCTAACAGATGCCGGAAGTGCTTGTTTCCTGGCAGGGGGCATGTTATAGTGCCGGGACATCACGCATGGAGGGCATAAAGCAATAGTCCTTCGCGTGCTAACTTGAGCCTGTGCGCAGCGGGAAGACCGCATGGCTTGCGGCCTCTCCAGCCTGCCGTTATCCAGGGAGCAGGCGCATGTCTACGCTTCTTTTAAAACCGATTCATACCTTGGTAACCATGGACCAGACGCGCCGAGAAATCTCCGATGGCGCGTTATTTGTACGTGATGGGGTCCTCGAGCAGGTCGGTGCTGCCGCCGATTTACCGGACAGCGCGGACGAGGTGCTGGATTTGTCCGGCCATATCGTGCTGCCGGGTCTCGTGAATACCCATCACCATCTCTACCAAACCCTGACACGTGTGATCCCGGCCTGCCAGGATGCAGAGTTGTTCGGGTGGCTGCGCACGCTGTATCCGATCTGGGCCGGTTTACGCGCGGAGCACGTCTACATATCGGCACTGCTCGGCATGGCTGAACTGATGCTCTCCGGCTGTACCACCTCCAGCGATCACCTCTATATTTTCCCCAACGACTGTAAGCTGGATGACGAGATTCGAGCGGCTCAGGAGATCGGGCTGCGCTTTCATGCCATGCGGGGCAGCATGAGCCTGGGTGAGAGCAAAGGCGGGTTGCCGCCGGACAGCGTGGTCGAGGCGGAAGCGGACATTCTGGCCGACTCGCGCCGCGTCATCGAGACCTATCACAATGCAGCTCGGTATGCCATGCTTCGTGTTGGCTTGGCGCCGTGTTCCCCGTTTAGTGTGACCACCGACCTGATGCGTGAATCGGCAGCCCTGGCCCGCAGTTATGGCGTGCGCCTGCATACCCACCTGGCGGAAAACGACAACGACATCACTTACAGCCGCGAGACCTTCGGCATGAGGCCGGGCGAATATGTGGAGGATGTCGGTTGGGTTGGGGATGACGTCTGGCACGCGCATTGCGTCAAAGTTCAGCCAGATGAGATCGCGCTGTTTGCCCGCACCAGAACGGGCGTCGCCCACTGTCCGGCCTCCAATATGCGGCTTGCTTCCGGGATCGCGCCGGTACGGGCCATGTTAGATGCTAAAGTTCCGGTGGCATTGGGTGTGGACGGTTCCGCTTCCAATGACAGCAGTCACCTGCTGGCCGAGGCGCGACTGGCGCTGCTCTTGCAGCGAGTGGAAGGCAGTCCGGCAGGACTCTCCGCCCGTGAGGCGCTGGAGGTCGCGACGCTGGGTGGGGCTGCCGTGCTGGGTCGCGATGACATCGGTGCGCTGGCCCCGGGTATGGCCGCCGATTGTGTGGCCTACAGCCTGGACCAGGTAGGGTTTGCCGGGGCTTTGGTTGACCCGGTGGCTGCCCTGGTATTCTGCACGCCGCCCAATGCCGACATCACTATCATCAATGGCCGCGTAGTGGTCAGGGAAGGGCAGTTAACGACAGTGGACCTGCCGGTGCTTGTCGAGCGACATAACCGGCTGGCCTACGAGCTTCTGGAGCGAACGTTGTGAGTGATAACAGTCGGCTTCTCATTACCGGCGGGCAGGTGGTGACCGGCCACCAGGTCTTGCAGGCGGATGTGCTGGTGGAAGGTCAGCAGATTGTGGGTATCTGTTCACCGGGTGCGGCCGGCAACGCCTACCGCGCCATTGATGCGGTTGGCTGTTATGTGCTGCCCGGCGTGGTTGACGCGCATACGCACATCATGCTCGATACCGGCATCTACCAGACGGCCGATAACTGGGAGGTCGGTACGCGGGCCGCGGCCTACGGCGGGGTGACGACCGTCATCGATTTCGCCAATCAAATGGTCGACCGCCCGTTTGCGGCGGCATTGGAAGCGCGGCAGCGGGAGGCCGATGACGCCGTCATTGATTACGCTTTCCATGTAGTTTTGCTGGAGGCGGATGACGATCCGGACGTGTTGCGCGCTGGCCTGGCCCGCCTGATGGGCCTTGGCGTGCCCAGCATCAAGCTTTTCACCACGTATCGTCCTAACTATTACGTCGATGATGCCGCGATCTTGCGGATTTTCCGCGCCATGCCGCCCGGTATGATCGCCATGGTCCACTGCGAAAATGACAGTATCGTGACCGAGGCAACGCAGCGTCTGGTCGCGTTGGGCCGCACCGGCTGGTCCTACCATCCGCACAGCCGCCCCGAGGAAGCCGAAGCCGAAGCGGTCAACCGGGTGTTGTACCTGGCCTCTCTGGCCCAGACGCGGGTGTATATTGCGCATTGTTCGACGGCCATGGCCGTCAGCGAGGTGAACCGGGTGCGCAGCCGCGATGGACACTGGGACCAGGCTTTTTGTGAAACCTGCCCGCAGTATCTTTTACTGCATGATGACGTATACACCGACGACCATCCCGAATTCTACATCTTACAGCCGCCGCTGCGCAGTTACCATAACCGGGAGAGTCTCAAGCATTATGTAACCGCGGGCCAGATCGACGTGCTGTCGACGGATACCTGCGATTATTCGCTGGCGCAAAAGCTGGCCCAGCCGGACTTCACCACCACGCCCGGCGGGCTGCCAGGCGTGGAAACACTGCTGCCCCTGATGTTCACCACCTTTCAGGAGCGTATCGAACTACCTCGCCTGGTCCAATTATTGAGCGAGAACCCGGCGCGTTTGTTCGGACTCTATCCGCGTAAAGGTGCCATCCAGCCCGGCAGTGACGCCGACCTGGTGATATACGATCCGGAGCCGCGTGTGCCCGTAGCAATCGAGGCGCTGCATTATCAGGCCGGCTATAACCCCTACGAAGGATTGATGATGCACGGACAGGTCCGCACAGTCCTGAGCCGCGGTGAGGTTATTGTGACCGATGGTAGATGCACAGCCCAGGCTGGTCGCGGCATTTTTGTGCCGGGAGGGAAGTCGCTGAATCCCCGGCCTGTTTGAGGCATAGTTTGAGAAGGCCGTCAGGGGGGACGTCCTGGAGGCCGTGGTGACTCTGCCAGCCCGGAGTCCATTTTGGGGGGTTGGGAGCCTGATAGATTGGTGTTGGCTATTTTGTGGAGACCGCTTAATGACGATGGAACTCGCTGAACTGATAGCAGTTGCCAGTGGCAGAGAGCCTGCCGACCTCGTGCTGCGAAACGCCCGGCTGGTCAATGTCTTCTCTGGCGACATCGGACAGACTGACATTGTCGTGAAACGGAGCCGCGTGGTGGCGCTGGGTGAGGGGTATGACGCCAAAGAGGAAATTGATCTGCAGGGCCGCTACGTATGCCCCGGGTTTATAGACGCCCATGTCCATATCGAAAGCAGCCTGTGCACTCCGCCCGAGTTCTTCCGGGCGGTGCTGGCGCGTGGTGTGACAAGTGTTGTCACAGACCCGCATGAGATCGCCAATGTGCTGGGTTTGGAAGGTGTGCGTTTCATGCTGGATGCGGCCAAAAACAGCCCGGTGACTATGTATGTCATGGCGTCAAGCTGCGTGCCGGCTACCCACATGGAAACCGCCGGCGCACACCTGGAAGCGCATGACCTGGCGCCCATGATGAACAGTCCCTGGGTGTTGGGGCTGGCCGAAATGATGAATTACCCCGGCGTCGTTAACGGCGAAAAAAAGGTGTTGGAGAAGATACACCTTTACCGTGAAAAGACGTTAGACGGGCACTGTCCGGGGTTGACCGGTAAGCAACTGAACGCCTATGTCACGGCGGGGATCCGCAGTGACCACGAGTGCACGACCGTCGAGGAGGCGTTGGAGAAGCTGCGCCTGGGCATGTATATTTTCATCCGTGAAGCGACCAATGCTCGTAATTTGCTGCCGCTGCTGCCCGTGCTCACCGAAAAGAACAGCCGGCATATTTTGTTCTGCACCGACGATCGCCAACCTGCCGACCTGCTGGACCAGGGTTCGATCGACTATATGATACGTCTCGCCATAGCCCATGGCGTCGATCCGATTACGGCTATCCAGATGGCGACGATCAATACGGCCGAATACTTCGACCTGCGCGATCGCGGGGTGGTGGCGCCCGGCAGGCGTGCCGACCTGGTCGTGTTCAGTGATCTGAACGATCTCCAGGCTGAAATGGTGTACCGCGGCGGCCGGTTGGTCGCGAAGCACGGTGTCATCGAAGCTGACTTGCCCACAGTCAAAAATGCCCGGCTGCGGCACTCCATGAACATCCGCTGGGATCAGGTAAACTTCGCCATTCCGGCAGAGGGCCGGCGCGCCCGTGTCATCGGCAGTATCCCGGATCAACTGGTGACTAATCACCTGATCGAAGCTGTCAAAATCGAGGACGGCTATGCCGTCAGTGATGTGGAACGCGATATCCTCAAAATGGCCGTCATCGAGCGTCATCATGCCAGCGGTAAAGTTGGTAAAGGCTTCATCCACGGCATCGGCCTCAAACGGGGGGCTATTGCTGGCACGGTGGCGCACGATCACCACAACCTGGTGGTCATCGGAGTTGATGAAAACAGCATGATGACCGCCGCGCGCCGTGTGGGCGAGATGGGCGGCGGACTGGTGGCTGCCGAAGGGAACAGCGTGCTGGCGGAGCTGCCCCTGCCGATCGGCGGGCTGATGAGTACCGAGCCTATCCACCAGGTCCGCGCTGCGATCGATAGGCTGTTTGAGGTCGGCCAAGCGCTGGGATCGACGCTGCACGATCCGTTTATGGCGATGAGCTTCATGGCGCTGGAAGTGATTCCCCACCTGAAACTGACCGACGTGGGTCTGGTCGATGTGGATAAGTTTCAGGTCGTAAACCTGTGGATCGACTAGCTAAGGGGCTGTGAACGCGCTAAACTACCCAGTCACCCTTTTATCCGTTTTCACCGGGTTGGCGTTGTTTGGCACGCCAACTTGTTGGCGCGCTGCCTAGCTGCAGCGATTGACAGACCCACACCGCACTGCCTAAGGAGAGAATGCCACAATGAGGAGCTTTGCCGGTCGAGACATCCTGTCTCTTAAGGAGTTCGAGCGCAACGAGTATGAGCGGGTTTTTGAGGTTTGTGAGGAGCTGGCGCCGATCGCCCGCGATCGGCGTAATACCGACATTCTAAAAGAGAAGACCCTGGTCACCGCGTTTTACCAGCCCAGCACGCGCACGCGTCTGGCGCACGAAGCTGCCATGATCCGCCTGGGGGGGCAGGTGACCGGTTTTGCCGATGCCAAGATGACCCGCGCCGGTGACTTTTACCAGGAATCCATCAAAGACACCGTGCACATGCTGGAGTATTACGGGGACGTGATCGTGATGCGCCACTTCCAGCAGGGCGCGCCGGCTGAGGCGGCCAAATGGTCGACCGTGCCGGTGATCAACGCCGGCGATGGTTGGGGCGAGCATCCTACCCAGGTGCTCACCGATCTATATACCATCACCGGTGAAAAAGGTCGGCTGGACGGCCTGAGCTTCCTGCTGGTTGGTGATATGCGGATGCGCACCATGCATTCGATGCTCTATGCGCTGTCCCAGTTTGATGTTAAGGCCTACGTGGTGTCGCCCCCGGAAATGTCTCTGCTGGACGACTTTAAGCAGGAAATCACCGCGATGGGCACCCAGTATGAGATCGTCAATTCCGTGCACGACGTGGTGGATATTGTGGACGTGATTTACATGGAGCCGGTGGTGCAGCCCGACTACACCCAGTCCCGTCAGGAAGCGACCGACGATAAAGGCCTGACTCCCAGGGAATACCAGATCACCAGGGATATTCTGCTGCAAAAAGCGAAGCAGGATGCTATTGTGCTGCATTCGCTGCCCCGCCAGGATGAATTGACAATGGACGTGGATGCCACGCGCTTTGCCCGCTACTGGGTCGAGGCGTTTAACGGTGTCGTGATGCGGATGGGACTGCTGGCCCTGGTGTTGGGGGCGATGGAGTAAACCGCTGACGGCCTGTTTCACGCGGCGGGCGGTCGTTTTCTCCAACCTATGGCAGCCGCTGGCTGTGGCTGGCCTTTACCGTTTGACCCAAGGAGTTATCCCCGATGCAAACCGATCTGCGCGGGCGTGATATGATCACGACCCAGGAGTTTACCGATGACGAAATCTGGACCATTCTGGATGTAGGTTTCGACCTCAAGCGGAAGCGGGCGGTTGGCGAGCCGCACGCGCTGTTGCGGGACAAGGTGCTGGCGATGCTGTTTTTCTTTAGCAGCACCCGCACCCGCGTCAGCTTTGAATCCGGCATGGCCCAGTTAGGCGGTCATGCCCAGTTTATTGACAGCCAGACCACGCAGGTCAAACACGGCGACACCACCAAGGAACTTGGCGCGATTATCGGCCGCTACTGCGATGGTATTGCCGTTCGCCAGTGTGACTGGGGTATCGGCAACCGTTTCATCCGCGAGATTGCCGAAGCCAGCCGTGTCCCGGTGCTCAATATGCAGTGCGAGATTTACCATCCTTTCCAGATTCTGGCCGACGCCATGACCATCGTCGAGAACTTTGGGCGCAACCTGCGCGGCAAGACCATCAACGTGAGCTGGGCCTACGCCTCCAGCTACCAGAAGCCCATGTCCGTGCCGCAGAGCCTGATTTTGCTGATGACCCGCTTTGGCATGAACGTTCGCCTGACCCACCCGCCTGAGTTTAAGCTGATGCCGGACATTGTGGCCCAGGCCCAGGAGAACGCTAAGAAGTCCGGCGGTACGCTGGAAATGCTGGATGGCTTCGATGCGGGCTTTAAGGATGCCGACATCGTGCTGCCCAAGAGCTGGGGGGCGATGATGACGACCACCGACAACGAGGAATCGGCGCGGATTGCCGGGGACTATACCGACTGGATCGCCGATGAGCGGCGCATGGCTCTGGCTCACGATCATGCCATCTACATGCACCCGCTGCCCGCCGATCGGAATGTCGAAGTCAGTGACGGCGTGCTGGACGGCCCGCACAGCCGCGCCTGGGATCAGGCTGAGAACCGGCTCCATGCCCAGAAGGCGGTCATGGCGCTGACCATGCGTTAAACAGACATTTAGGTGGATGCCTACATCACGGATTGGCCAGGGGGATGAGCCGGGCTTTTGGGCTGATCCCCTGCGGGTCTCTCCTGAGGAGTGTATTGATGAGCAAAACAGCTGTCGTTGCCGTGGGCGGTAACGCGCTTATTACGGCCAAATCACGCCAGGCTGTAGAGTATCAGTGGGACGCCGTCCGCGAGACGGTCACGCACATCGCCTCCATGATCGAACAGGGTTGGAACGTGGTCGTAACGCACGGCAATGGCCCCCAGGTGGGTTTTATCTTGCGGCGCAATGAACTGGCCGCCAGCGAGGTGCACACCACGCCCCTGGACATCATCGGCGCCGATACGCAAGGCAGCATCGGTTACATGCTGCAGCAGGCGCTGACCAATGCGCTGCGCGAGACCGGACTCAACAAACAGGTGGTGACAGTCATCACCCAGGTCGTCGTTGACAAAGATGATCCCGCCTTTCATAACCCGGTAAAGGGCATCGGCGGTTTTATGGAGGAGGCCAAAGCCCGCGAGTTTGAGGCCGAAGGTTGGGTCGTGGCCGAAGATGCCGGACGCGGCTGGCGCCGCATGATCGCTTCCCCGGATCCGCTGCAGATCATTGAGCAGGACGTGATCAAGATGCTGTCCGACCAGGGCATTATTGTGATTGCGGTGGGCGGCGGTGGTATCCCGGTGATACGCAATACAACCGGTGAGTTGCGGGGCACACGCGCCGTCATCGACAAAGACCGGGCGACGGCCCTGCTGGCAGTCGGTATCAATGCCGACTTGTTGCTGATCTCGACGGCGGTGGAAAAGGTGGCCATCAACTTCAACAAGCCGGACCAGCAGTGGTTGGACCGCATGACGATGGCCGAGGCCAAACAGTACATGGCGGAAGGGCACTTCGCGCCGGGCAGTATGTTGCCCAAGATTGAAGCCGTGATCGGCTTTCTGGAGAAGGGTGGCCCGCAGGCCTTGATCACCGACCCCCCCAACATCGTGCGCGCTATCAACAGGGAGACGGGAACGTGGATAACGCCGTAGCCGGCCTGGCGCAGCGCCTGCCCCACGTCAAGGGCTTCCGTTGTGTCATCTGCCAGAGCGAGTACTCGCTTGACGAGGTCCAGTACGTCTGTCCGTCTTGCGGGCAGGTGGGTGTGCTCGACGTGGTCTACGCTTACGACCGTATTCCCAAAGCGCGCCCTTCCGGCGGCGCCCGTTCCATGTGGTATCCGCAGGTGATGCCCCTGGTGGCTGATGCGCTATTACCGGCTCTGGCCATCGGCGGCACGCCGCTATATGATGCTGGCCGCCTGGCGGAAGAATTGAGTCTCCGGCAGGTGTGGGTTAAAGATGAGGGCCGCAACCCGACCGCTTCCTTCAAGGACCGGGCCAGCGCGATGGTCGTGGCGCATGCCCAGGCGGTTGGTGTGACCTCGGTGGCGACCGCCAGCACCGGCAACGCGGCGGCAGCCCTGGCCGGGGTTTGCGCGGCAACACCGGGCGTGGCGGCGACCATTTTCGTGCCGGCGGCGGCCCCGGAAGCGAAGATCGCCCAACTGCTGGTGTATGGGGCGCGAGTGCTGCTCGTCGAGGGCACCTATGACGATGCCTTTGACCTGTGCTGGCAAGTTTGTGAGGAATTCGGCTGGTACAACCGTAGTACAGGTATCAATCCGTTTACTACAGAAGGCAAAAAGACGGTATCGTTTGAACTGGCCGAACAACTCAACTGGCAGGCTCCCGACGTGGTCGTGGTCAGTGTCGGCGATGGCAGCATCATCGGCGGTGTCCACAAAGGGTTTGTAGACCTGCTGCACATGGGTTGGATCGACCGGGTGCCGCGCCTGGTGGGTATCCAGGCTGAGGGTAGCTCGCCCCTGGTCCAGGCCTGGCAGCTTGATACCAGTCCACAGGATATGCAGCCGGTTGAAGCGCACACCGTCGCGGATAGCATCAGCAGCGGCCTGCCGCGAGACCGGGCGAAAGCACTGCGCGCCGTCCGTGAGACCGGTGGGGCTTTTGTCGCCGTTACTGATGACGCGATTCTGGCCGCGATACCGGAGCTGGCGCAGGGCTGTGGCGTATTTGCGGAACCGGCCGGCGCTGCCGCGTATGCCGGTCTGAAGCAGGCCTTGCAGGTCGGGTTTATCCAGTCGCAGGACCGGGTCGCCGTGCTGGTCACCGGCAGCGGTCTTAAGGACATCCGCAGCGCCATGCGAACCGTCGGCGAGGCTCCGCGTATCGCGCCCAGCCTGGACGCGGTGCGTGCCATGATGGATCACCTGGCCTGACCGGTCCCTGTTGCCCCTCGCCGGATTGACAGGTCGGGGTACAATCGGCGCATAATAAGGGTGGAAAAAACGTCATGGTGCAAAGACCGGTCTATTCAATAATCGCCCCGGCATACAACGAAGAGGGTAACATCGATACTCTCTTCGACCGGGTATCGACCGTCATGAAGCAGCTGGGGGAGCCGTGGGAGTTGATCATGGTCAACGACGGCAGCCGCGACCGCTCCCTGGAATTGATGCGGGCCTTATGCACGCGGGATTCGCGGGTGCGGGTGGTCAACTTTTCGCGCAACTTCGGCCACCAGATTGCGGTCACCGCAGGTTTGGACCATGCCGCCGGACAGGCTATCATATTAATTGATGCCGACCTGCAAGACCCGCCGGAGGTAATCCCGCAGCTGATCACGCAGTGGAAGGCTGGGTACGACGTCGTGTACGCCGTGCGCGAGGAGCGCCAAGGCGAAAGCTGGTTCAAGCTCCAGACGGCCAAGCTGTTTTACCGGTTCGTTTACCGGATTGCCGAGATCGAGATTCCGCTGGACACCGGCGACTTCCGGCTGATGGATCGCCGTGTCGTGACGGCGCTGCGTAATATGCGCGAGCATAACCCGTACATCCGCGGGATGACGAGTTGGGTCGGCTTCCGCCAGACCGGGGTACAATACATCCGCGAGCAGCGGCAGTGGGGTGAAACCAAGTACCCCCTGCGTAAGATGTTTCGGTTTGCGCTTGATGCTATCACCGGCTTTTCGTACTTTCCGCTGCAAGTCGCCATGTATGTCAGCCTGGTGCTGGCCATCACGGCGGTGCTGGCGATCCCGATCGTGGCCCTCCTGCGCCTGGCCACGGGTGAGTTGGTCTTTGAAGGGCAGGCCACGACCCTGATTGTGCTCCTGATGTTGAGTTCGTTCCAGTTGTTCTTTTTTTTCATCATGGGGCAGTATATCGCACGCATCTACGACGAAGCACGCGGCCGCCCGCTTTACGTAGTTTCGGACGTTTACGGGTTTGAGCCTGAGCCGGCAGCACAGAATCGGTTATCTTCCCAGGATGGGGAAGAACCGGGGGCGATTTCTCATGAGGCTCCCCCAGCGCCCAGTGATATCGGTATTGAACCAGGTGAGTAGACGCTAGATTGGTGAGGGAGGTAAACCCGGTGAGTGACAATAGCCAGCCTGAAAACGCCACGCTGTTGGACAAATACCGCGAGGTCGTGGTGAGTTACGAGGAAATTAGCCAGCAGATTGCCGACCTGTTGGAAGCAAATGACGGCGCTACGGCCAAAATGAGCGACGAGGAATACCTGCGCTACCGGGATATGGCCCGCCGTCGTGATGTGTTGTACGACATGATGAAACGTCTTGAAGTCCAGCTCTTGGGTGATGATGCGGCCTAGTGATAGCGCCCTGCCTGAGGGTTTTTGTCTTTGCTTACTCCGTGGAGGTTATTTGAGTAATGTCCCCAGCATATCTTGGTCCTACTTTCGAGGAAATGCTTCACCCATCCAAGATTGACCCGGTGGTTCGTCAGCGTGCTCTGGAGGCCCAACAGGCGGATCCCCTGGCGCCGATCAATCTCTACAATGTCACCTGGCGCGATCGGGACAACAACATCTTCTATCGTGTGCTGCCCAAAGAGTTAACCGGCGTTGAGGCGAATATCGTCATCCTCTATGGTGTGGATTTCCCCAGCGGCAGTCACAAGGTTGGGGCGACTTATTCCGTGCTGTCGGAGATGACGCTCTTCGGCCAGGTGGATACCGATCATCATACCCTTGTCTGGCCTTCAACCGGTAATTACGGCATCGGCGGTGCCTGGATTGGTGGCCGCATGGGCTATAACGGCATCGTCATCCTGCCGGAGGAAATGAGCCAGGAGCGCTTCGACCTGATCGAAACCTACGGGGCGGAGGTCATCAAGACACCCGGCTGCGAAAGTAATGTCAAAGAAATCTACGATAAAACCTGGGAACTGCGCCGGGGCGATCCCAATGTCCGCGTGCTCAACCAGTTTGAGGTCATGGGTAATTACCGGTTCCACTACTACGTCACCGGCAATACCATCATTGAACTGGCCGCGCTGCTGGCCGGGCAGGGCATCGGCAATGGCCGGGTGGCGTCTTTTGTCTCGGCAATGGGCAGTGCGGGCACCATCGCCGCCGGCGACCGTCTCAAACAGGAATGGGGCGACCACCAGATCGTCGGCCTGGAGCCGATCCAGTGCCCGACTCTATTCAGCAACGGTTACGGTGGCCACGACATTCAAGGCATCGGCGACAAGCATGTCACCTGGATTCACAACGTCAACAACATGGACGCGCTGATGTGCGTCGACGACATCGAAAGCAAGCGCGTGCTCCAGGTCTTTGCGGAGGAAGCCGGGCGCGAGACCCTGGTCAATCGTTTTGGCCTGGAAGAAGCCACCGTCGAGGAATACGGCCGCATCCTGGGTATCAGCAGTGTATGTAACATCATCGGTGCGATTAAAACGGCCAGGTATTATGATCTCGGCGCCGATGAGACCATCGTGACCATTGCCACTGACGGGATGGACCGTTATCACAGCGTCATGGCCGACATGGCCCGCGATTACGGCGCGATGGACGAGGCCGAAGCGACCGCCACCGTCCGCGGCCTGCTGCATGGCCAGAAGACCGATTGGATTATGCGCGGCACACCGGAGGCGCGAACTCGCTGGCATAACCTCAAGTATTACACCTGGGTCGAGCAGCAGGGCAAGACGGTCCAGGAGTTAAACGCCCAGTTGAGCCAGGACTGGTGGATCGAGCATCAAGAACTGGTCGGCGAGATCGATAAGCGCTTGCTGGCGTGGCGGTCCGACCATCCGGAAGTTTAGTTGGCGGCAGGACGATGGCGTATGTACCCTGAAGATCGTGTGCTGGTGGGCGTGATCAACCGCGTGTCCGATCTCGACCACGCCCGCTGTGATCATTGGTACCGCATTCCGATGGCGCGGATCTCCAGGGGGTTACATACGGAATACCTGGCGTTTTTTCTCAGCCGCAATTTTGGCGATCAGAACGGGGGTATTCACTATTACGCCCGGCGTACCGGTCATGAGTTGGTTCGTCGGTGCGACCTGCTGCCCGACGAACCCAACCATTCACGGGCGAACGACCGCTACTACAAGATTCAACTAGGGGAGCTGCGCCAGAAGATTCCCCCGGTGCTCAACCCCACCCGCCGCGCGGTGGTGTTCATTCACACGACGTGGGACCGGTTTGTCGCGGCTTCGCAGATCAGCGAGCTGTACAGTACGGCCGATTATTTTGTCGATCGCGTGTATTATGCCCTGCGGAGCGCTGGCGTTCCGGCGGAGCGGTACTGGGAAGCCGACCAGTTGACCGATGATGGCGGGGCGCAGCTGCATGTGTCGTGTGAGCGGGGGGAGGTCATCGCTACCACTGGCCGGCCGGCTGAGGACCGCCTGTTTTTGCCGGCGGAGCAAGGGCCGGATGCCGTGCGGCAGGTGATCGAGGATGTACGGACGCGCATCGAGGCGTTAGGCGGGTTGCTCTCGGCGCCCGTACCGCTGGAACAATAAGGGTATAACAATGCTCATTGTGAATGGCGTACTGGTGCCCTGGGGCGAAAATCCCCAGGTAATGAACAACGGCGCGCTGCGAATTGTCGATGGTGTGATCGATGCTGTTGGCCCCTCCGCCGATCTGGTGGCGCGCTTCCCGGAAGAAGAGACCGTAGACGTGGGCGGCCAGTTTGTTATGCCCGGCAGCATATGCGCGCACACCCATTTTTACGGCGCTTACGCGCGCGGGATGGGCATTCCCGGCCCGCCGCCGAAAGACTTCCCGGAGATTCTGGAACGCCTGTGGTGGCCTTTGGATAAAGCCCTGGACGCCGAAGCGGTGAAGTACAGCGCCCTGGTTTGTCTGGTCGACGCCGTCAAACACGGCACGACCACCCTGGTTGATCACCATGCCAGCCCCAACGCCATCGACGCCAGCCTGGACGTCATCGCCGACGCGGTTGATGAAGCCGGCTTGCGGGCTGTGCTGTGTTACGAGGTGACCGACCGCGATGGCCCGGAGAAAGCGCAAGCCGGTATCGCGGAGAATGTGCGTTTTCTGAAGGCGGCCCAACAGCGCCCGCAGGTTGCGGCGACCTTTGGCCTTCACGCCGGTTTGACAGTCAGTGATGAGACGTTGGTCTCGTGCCTGGAAGCCTCGCAGGGGCTGACGACAGGCTTTCATATCCATGTGGCCGAGCACGAAGCTGACGAGTATCACAGCCTTCAGCGCTATGGCCTGCGTGTCGTCGACCGGCTAGAACGGGCCGGCATTCTTGGCCCCCGCACGATCGTAGCGCACATCGTGCATGCCGATACCTGGGAGCAGGCCATCCTGCGCGAGACCGGCACCTGGGTATCCCATCAGCCGCGTTCCAATATGAACAACGCGGTAGGCGCTGCCCCGCTGGATGCCCTGCTGCGGGGTGGCGCGAACCTGGTCCTGGGCAATGACGGGTTCAGTAACAATATGTGGGCCGAGTGGAAAGCCGCTTACTTGCTGCACAAGGTCGCGCACCGTGATCCGCGCCGGGCGCCCGGCGACGGCATCGCGCAGATGGCCGCCGTCAACAACGCCCGGCTGGCGGAAGTGTTTTTCCCCGGTCAGCGAATTGGCGTCCTGGTAGCAGGGGCCGTGGCCGATCTGATCGTGGTCGATTATCGGCCCTTCACGCCGGTTACCGCCGGCAACCTGCCCTGGCACATCATCTTTGGTTTCGAGTCGTCGATGGTCACCAGTACAATGGTGGGTGGACGCTGGCTAATGCGAGACCGCCAGCTGCTGACGCTGGACGAGACCGCTATTGCCGCAGCCGCGCGTGAGCTGGCCCCGCGCGTCTGGGAACGGTACGAGGCCAATGTGCGGGCGGTTATGCATGGCGACTGATGCTTCAGCGCCGGACGTCACGGAATTGTTTATTGGTGAGTTGTTGAAAAGGGATAACACTTGTGGCTGACGACAAAACGATCATGACCGTGGCTGTCCTTGGCGGTACCGGTAAAGAGGGTTCGGGTCTGGCCGTGCGATGGGCGGCCAGCGGCTACAATGTGGTCATCGGTTCGCGCAGCGCCGAGCGTGCTGAGCAAAAGGCCGATGAATTAAACGCGGTGGTCGGCGCGGCCGTCATCTCCGGGGCGCATAATACCGATGCGGCAGCTCGGGCCGATCTGGTAGTGCTGAGTGTGCCCTACGCGGCTCACAGTGCTACACTTGAGGCGATTGGCGAGCAGGTCCAGGGCAAAATCCTGGTGGACGTGACCGTGCCGCTCCAGCCGCCCCAAGTCAGCGTGGTGAGCCTGCCGCAAGGTCAATCCGCCGCGATGGAAGCCCAGACTTACCTGGGCGACGATGTGCGCGTGGTGGCCGCTTTCCAGAATGTCAGCGCCGAACACCTCAAAGACCCCGATCATATCGTCGAGTGTGATGTCCTGGTTTGCGGAGATGACAAAGCCGCCAAGGCAGAGGCCATCCGTCTGGTGGAAGCGGCGGGAATGCGCGGGTTTGACGCCGGCGCGCTTCGCAACGCGATCGCCGTTGAATCGCTCACGCCCGTGCTGATCGGCCTCAATCTGCGTTATAAGGGTAGTGGGGCAGGTATTCGCATCACCGGGATAACCCCATGATCCAGGCGGAACAACTGATGCTCCGGGCGTTACCGGGCTTACCGTTCGTGCAGACCGGCGATGACCTGGCGGAGTTGATTCTGGCCGGGCTGGAGGCCGCGCACCTGGACCTGCAAGCCGGTGATGGGCTGGTGGTGACCTCCAAGATCGTCTCCAAGTCGGAGGGGCGCTGGCTGGACTTGCGCACGGTCACGCCCGGCGAACGTGCCCATGAGCTGGCGGCGGCGACCGGCAAAGACCCTCGCCTGGTAGAAGCTATTTTGCAGGAATCGACGGCAGTTTCCCGTTACCGGCAGGGCGTGTTGATCGTAAAACATCGCCTGGGGTTTACCTCGGCCAATGCCGGCATCGATCATTCCAACGTTGGCCGCGGCGGTGATGATTGGGTGCTTCTTTTGCCGGAAGACCCCGATGCCTCTGCCCAACGCCTGCACGACGAGTTGTACACGCGCACCGGCCTGCCCACCGGCATTGTCGTGAGTGATACCCACGGCCGGCCCTTTCGTGTCGGTAATGTAGGCGTGGCCGTAGGCGTGGCCGGTATCCCGGCGGTGCTGGACTTGCGTGGCCATGAAGACCTCTTTGGGCGCGAGCTGCGGGCGACGATCGTCGCGCTCGCGGATGCGCTGGCTGCGGCGGCTGGCCTAGTCAGCGGTGAGGCAGATGAGGGGCGTCCGGTGGTGCTGGTACGCGGGTTGCAGCTCCCTCAGGGTGGGGGCCGTGCCTCCGATCTGGTGCGTGATGCCGCCCACGATCTTTACTGGTGACGTGCCGACGTGAATAGCAAAACGCTCCTGGGTATCATTCAAAAGCGCCGCTCGATCCGCCGGTATGCCGATCACCCGATACCGGATGAGGTATTGCAGCGTTTATTGGAAGCCGCACGGTGGGCGCCGTCGGCCCATAACCGCCAGCCCTGGCGATTTGCCGTCCTGCGGTCGGCGGAAGGGCGCGACGCATTGGCCGGTGCCATGGGCGAGCGCCTGGCCATCGACCTGCGCGCCGACAACGTCCCGGAAGATGTCATCGCTGCGGATGTGACGCGCTCCTACCGGCGGATCACAGGTGCGGCTGTGGTCATCATCCTGTGCCTGAGCATGGCGAATATGGACCGTTATCCCGACGAAGGCCGGCAACGTAATGAGTGGATGATGGCCGTTCAGAGTGTGGCTATGGCCGGGCAGAACCTGTTGCTGATGGCCGCGGCGTCTGGTCTGGGGACCTGCTGGATGTGTGCGCCGTTGTTCTGCCCCGATGTGGTGCGTGAGGTATTGGAGCTTGACCCGGATTGGGAACCGCAGGCGTTGATCACGCTGGGGTATCCTGCCGAATTACGTATGAAGCAACGTGAGCCACTGGAAACCAGGGTTGTATGGCGATGACGCGGGTAGTAGCGCTGGCAGGTGGGGTGGGCGGGGCCAAGCTGGTCCTGGGATTGTCGCGTTTGCTGGCGCCGGATCAGCTGACGGTTATCGTCAACACGGCCGATGACTTTTCGCTTTACGGCCTGGCGATTTCGCCTGACCTGGATACCGTCATGTATACCCTGGCGGGTGTGGCCGATCCCGAGATGGGCTGGGGTCTCGCGGGCGAATCGACCCGGATGCTGGACATGATGTCCCGCTACGGTGAAACTCCCTGGTTTAAGCTGGGTGATCGAGACCTCGCCACGCATCTTCTGCGAACAGGCTGGCTGGCCGAAGGGATGACCCTTACCGGCGTTACCCGGCGTCTCTGCCGGGGACTGGGCATTGAGTATTCGGTGCTGCCGATGGCCGATGCGCCGGTGCGCACGATTGTTGATACTGTGACCCATGGCCAACTGGCCTTCCAGGAGTATTTTGTTCGTTTTCGCTGGCAGCCGGTGGTTAGAGCCTTGGTTTACCGGGGTGCCGAGCAGGCGGAACCATCTCCCGGGGTGCTGGCCGCGCTGGCGGCAGCCGATGTAGTTGTCATTTGTCCATCTAATCCGATACTATCCATAGCGCCGATACTGGCAGTGCCGGGTCTGCGGGCTGCTCTGCAGCGCCAACTGTGCCTGGCGGTGACACCGATTATCGGCGGGGAAGCCGTCAAAGGGCCTGCGGCCAAGCTGATGAGGGAGCTGGGGTATGTGGTGACCTCCCCGGCGGTGGCTGCCTATTACGACGATCTGTTGGGAGGGTTTGTAGCGGATTCCCGTGACGCCGCTGATCTATCCGAGCATGATTTTATCTGCCCGTTGCTGGTGACGGATACGCTCATGCAGCAAGAATCGGATAAAATCCGGCTGGCGCAGGACGTTTTAAACTGGGCGGAGGAATTAACTTCGTGAATGTATGGGCGATTGTCCCGGTAAAGCCCTTAAACCGCGCTAAGAGTCGACTGGCGGCCATACTCACCCCCGAGGTGAGGGAACACCTTGCCGCGGCGATGCTGCGCCGTACGGTATCCCTCCTGGCGGAGAGTGGGGCGGTCTCCGGTATCCTGGTGATCAGCCGGGATAATCGCGCTCTGGTCGTGGCCCGTGAGTACGGTGCCCGCACCGTGCAGGAGAGCGGTGCGCCGGAATTGAATGCCGCGCTGGAGCGGGCCAGCCAGGTGATCGGCAGTTGGTATGCACAGGCTGCCCTGATTTTACCTGCTGATTTGCCGCTGCTGACGGAGGCAGACCTGCAAGAGATGGCCACACTGGGCCGCTACCATCAGTCCGTGGTGGTTGCCCCTGACCGTTGTGGTGAAGGCACCAATGGTTTGCTGCTGCGTCCGCCTGGAATACTGCCCTTCGCCTTCGGCCCGGATAGCCTTCAACGACACTGTGACCTGGCGGAAGCTGCTGGTGCCACGCTGCATGTTTATCGTTCGGACCGCGTGATGCTGGACCTGGATACGCCGGATGATCTGGCCGTGTACCTGGAATTGTGCCAGAAAACAGGTTTAGAGCCGTTGGTGGACCTTGATCTGAAGGATTTGCTGCCGTATACCACGGCGTCGGGAAAGGAGAAACCTGGATGACCGATCGAGTAGCCCTCTATTTGCAGGACGCACACGAGCTTCCTGCCGCGATTGAATACGTGCAGTACGCGGAAGAAAAAGGCTTTGAGGCCGTCTGGCAGGCGGAGAGCCGGCTGGTGCGCGATGCGATCGTGCCTATGGCCGCTTTTGCCGCCACGACCAAACATATTAAGGTCGGCTCAGGTGTCATCAACAACTGGACGCGCAACGCCGCCTTGATCGCGGCGACCTATCTGACACTGGACGACCTGGCGCCGGATCGGATCATCTGTGGCATTGGAGCCTGGTGGGACCCGCTGGCCCGCAATG
>DAOUEM010000078.1:0-14378 GCA_034430555.1 Anaerolineae bacterium
GGTTCAAATTGATGGCGGTACTGGCGATGATGGTGGCGATTCTGGCCGGCTGCAACCTGCCGACCGGCACACCCCCACCCACCGCTACCCTGGAACCGACTCCCGGCCCCTACAGCGTCAGCCAGCCGGGACCGGGTCCGGCCTGTTCGGTGGCGCAGCGGCCCGAGTTGAGCATCTACAGCCAGAATATCCACGCCGACCCGGATGACACATCGACCGTGCTGGGTTTCCTGCCGGTGGGCAACTGGGTCGCGGTCACCCAGCGCATCAACGGCTGGTACCAGGTCAGCCTGCCCGGCGAACCGGTCGATGGCGGCTGGATCAACCGCGGCAGTGTGCTGCTGGCACAGGACTGCTCATGCTACCCACGCTGCGCCGAATTCGAGCCACAGGGGCCGGTTAATGCGATCACCACCTGTATGCTGACCCTGCCCGCCGGCACGACGTTCACCATCTACTACCAGCCGGACACGACTTCGGACGTGTTCGCGACGATTTCCGACGGGGTGACGGCCCAGGCCGTGGCCCGCACCGGCCCGCCCGACCGCTGGATCGGGTTCGACCCCGGCGTGGCGCAGGCGGACAACATCGGCATGGACCGGCTGCGCTGGGTGCTGCCGGAGCCGGAAATGATCGTACTGGGCGGTCCGGCCTGTGACGCCCTGCCGATGTACGATTACCTGCCGGTGGAGTGAGAGGAATCTCGCTATGAACGAAGCTGAATTCGACGTAATTATCACGCAAACAGCAGGCAACAAACTGCATCAAAAGGTTGAACTGATGAAAGCGATTATGGCTGTCAATCCGATAGGATTGCGACGAGCCAAAGACATCGTCGACAACCCACCCGGGATCGTTCTGGAAAGCGTTTCACAACACACGGCGCGCAAAGCGAAAAAGACCCTGGAAGCAGCAGGAGCAACCGTTGAACTACGCGCGTCAAAACACTCGTAGATATGTCTGTTTTGCGTTGCCCATGTACGATTATACCTGCCGGTGGAGTGAGCCAATCATGACGGTCAAACATGATCTCGTGCGCCGCTCGATTCGGCTGCGGGGGTATGATTACACCACGCCCGGCGCATATTTTGTGACCATCTGCACCTACCAGCGGCAGTGCTTGCTCGGTAAGATTGTTGAGAACCGTATGCAACCCAATCACAATGGAGACATTGCGCTGGATTGTTGGTCAGCGCTGCCCCGGCATTTTTCGCATGTTTCGGTGGATGCGTTTGTCGTCATGCCCAATCACGTGCATGGGATCATCATCATTGATGATACGCCCGACCCCGACGTAGGGGCGCAGCATGCTGCGCCCCTACCCGCAAAAACAGACCCGCCGCGACCGCACGTGCAACCCGGTTCTCTGGGCGCAATTGTCCGCAGCTACAAATCCGCCGTCACCAGGGCAACCAATCTTCAACGACAAACACCAGGGTCGCCCGTCTGGCAAAGGAATTATTACGAACACATCATTCGCGATGAAATAAGCCTGTGCGCCATTCGTGAATACATCCGCACCAACCCGGAAAAATGGGCAACCGACGCAAATAATCCTGACGTTTCACAATGAGCAATCACCTTAAACTGATGGCACCTGACAGGACTTCTAATGACCAGACAACACAACCTGACCTACACCAACCGCCGTTATCTGGACGCCATCGCCGATCACGTGGTCATCTTCGACGGCGCGATGGGCACCAGCATCCAGAGTTACAACCTCACCGCGGACGACTTCGGCGGGGAGCAGTACAACGGTTGCAACGACACCCTGTCCATCACCCGCCCGGACGTGATCGAGGAAATCCACGGCTCTTTCCTGACCGTGGGCGCGGAAGCGGTCGAGACCAACACCTTCCGCGGCAACCGGCTCACCCTGGGCGAGTACGGCCTGGGCGAACAAACGCTGGACGTCAACCGCGCCGCCGCCCAGATCGCGCGCCGCGCCTGCGACCGCGCCGAGCAGGAAACGGGCATCCCGCGCTTCGTGGCGGGCAGCATCGGCCCGTCCGGCAAACTGCCCAGCGGCAGCGACCCCGACCTGAGCGACATCACCTTCGACGAGCTGGCCGATCTTTTTTACGAGCAGGCGCAGGGCCTGGTCGAAGGCGGCGCGGACCTGCTGCTGGTGGAAACCAGCCAGGACATCCTGGAAGTGAAAGCGGCAGTGGTCGGCATCAATCGCTATTTCGCCGAGGCCGGGCAACGCATTCCATTGCAGGTGCAGGTCACGCTGGATACCTCCGGGCGGATGCTGTTCGGCACGGAGATCGGCAGCGCCCTGGCCACGCTGGAAGCCCTGCCCATCGACGTGATCGGCCTCAACTGCTCCACCGGGCCGGAGCACATGCGCGCCCCGATCCAGTACCTGGTGGCGCACAGCACCCTGCCGATCAGCGTGCTGCCCAACGCCGGCCTGCCCATTAACGTGGACGGCGAGGCCGTCTACCCGATGGAGCCGGACCCTTTCAGCCAGATGGTGTCCGAGTTCGCCAAGTGGGGCGTCAACGTGGTAGGCGGCTGCTGCGGCACCGGCCCGGAGCACATCGCGCGGCTGTACCAGGCGGTGCACGGGCACCCGGTCGAGGAGACGATGCAGGCCGGCCAATCCCGGCGCGAACCCACCGCCCGCCAGCCGGAACACCGCCCGCAGACTTCCAGCAACATGCGGGTGATGGACATGCTGCAAAACCCCGGCCCGACCCTGATCGGCGAGCGCGTCAACAGCCAGGGCAGCCGCAAGGTCAAACGGCTGCTGCTGGAAAACGACTACGACAGCATCGTCCAGATCGCCCAGGGCCAGGTGGAAGGCGGCGCGCACATGCTGGACGTCTGCGTGGCGATGACCGAGCGCGACGACGAAAAAGCGCAGATGGTCACGCTGGTGAAAAAGCTGGCGATGGCCGTCGAGGCGCCGCTGATCTTCGATACGACCGAGGCCGACGTCGCCGAGGCCGCCCTGGCGATTTATCCCGGTCGCGGCATCATCAACGGCAATAACCTGGAAAATGGCCGCGAGCGCATCGACCAGATTTTACCCATCGCGCAGAAGCACGGCGCGGCAGTGATGTCCATGACCATCGACGAAGACGGCATGGCCCACGACCGCGAGAAGAAGTTCGAGATCGCGGAGCGCATCACGCGCATCGCCACGGAAGAATTTGGCCTGGCGCGGGAAGACCTGGTATTCGATACGCTTACCTTCCCGCTCACCACCGGGCAGGAAGAACTGCGCAACGACGCCGTCGAGACCCTCGAGTCGCTGCGGCTGATCAAGGAGCACCTGCCCGGCGTGATGACCTCGCTGGGCATCAGCAACGTGAGCTTCGGCGTGCAGCAAGCGGCGCGGCGGGTGCTGAACAGCGTGTTTCTGTACCACGCGGTGGGGGCCGGTCTGGACATGGCCATCGTCAACCCGGCTCATATCACACCGTACTCCGAGATTCCCGACGACCAGCGCAAGCTGGCGAACGACCTGATCTTCAACAGCGACCCGGACGCCCTGCCCCGCTTCATCCAGTACTTCCAGGAGCACGACGTGCAGACCGGCGGCGAGGAAGCAGTTGACCCGACAGCGGACATGACCAGCGAAGAAGCGCTGCACTGGCAGATCGTGCACCGCCAGAAGGACGGCGTGGAAGCGCTGATCGACGACTGCCTGACCCGCCAGGACGCGGTGGGCGTGTTGAACAACGTCCTGCTGCCGGCCATGAAGGAGGTCGGCGACAAGTTCGGTGCGGGCGAGCTGATCCTGCCCTTCGTGCTGCAAAGCGCCGAGGTGATGAAAAAGTCGGTCGCCTACCTGGAACAGTTCATGGAGCGAGTGGAAGGCGCGGACGGAACGTCCGTTACCAAGGGCACGGTCGTGCTGGCGACGGTCTATGGCGATGTGCACGACATCGGCAAAAACCTGGTCAAGACGATCTTAAGCAACAACGGCTACACCGTGCATGACCTGGGCAAACAGGTCCCGGCCAATACCATCATCGAGGCTGCCGTGGAACACAAGGCCGACGCCATCGGCCTGAGCGCCCTGCTGGTCAGCACGTCCAAGCAGATGCCGCTGATCGTCAACGAGTTGGCCCGCCGCGGCCTGTCGTTCCCGGTTCTGATTGGCGGCGCGGCCATCAACCGCAAGTTCGGACGGCGCATCCTGTTCCTGGATGACGGCGGCCAACCCTACGAGCCGGGCGTGTTCTACTGCAAAGATGCCTTCGAGGGGCTGTCCGTGGTGGAAGCGCTGATGAACGCCGACCAACGCCCGGACTTCGTGGCGCAGAACGTCGACGAGGCTTACCAAGAAATGGGCAAGCCGGGCCGCCGGCAGCGCGAATCCCGCCCGGACCGGCGCAGCAGCCTGAAGCCCGCGCCGCACATCCCAACGCCGCCCTTCTGGGGCCCCAGGACCATCCGCCAGATGCCGCTGGAACTCGTCTTCCAGGACATCCACAAGCCGGAATTGTACCGCCTGTCCTGGGGCGCGAAAAACACCCACGGCGATGAATGGACCCGGCTGGAAGCTGAGTTCGAGGCGCGGCTGGCCGCCATGCAAAAAGAAGCGCTGTCGCATGGCACGCTGCATCCGCAGGCCGTGTACGGCTACTTCCCGGTCAACCGGGACGGCGACGACCTGGTGGTATGGGACTGGCGGCCCTTCGCGGCGGCAGCCAACGGCCCCAACGACGTCGAACGGGTCGAGGTGGCCCGCTTCGCCTTCCCACGCCAGAACAAGGGCGAATACCTGTGCCTGGCCGACTATTTCGCCCCGGCAGACGGCGACCAGATCGACGTGGCCCCGCTCCAGGTCGTGACCGTGGGCGAGGCCGCCAGCGCCGAGTTCGCGCGGCTGCAAGACGCCGACGACTACAGCGAGGCTTACTTCTTCCACGGGTTGGCCGTCCAGACGGCGGAAGCGACCGCCGTCTACACGCACCGCCACGCCCTGCGCGAATTGGGCTTGCCGGCATCCCAGGGCAAACGCTACAGTTGGGGCTACCCTGCCTGCCCGGACCTGGACCAACACCGGATCGTCTTCGACCTGCTGCCCGCGGTCACGGCGGAACTGGGCCTGACGCTGACCGAATCGTTCCAGCTTGTGCCGGAGCAAAGCACGGCGGCCATCGTGATGCACCACCCGGAGGCCAAGTACTTCAGCGTGGAGATCGACCGCGTGGAGCAAATATTAGGCCGGCAGGCATGAGGCATCCGTCGCACGCCTGCCGGCTCATAAAGGGGATGTTTAACTGATGGAAGATAGCACAACGCGTGGCAGTCTGCGTCATTCGTTGAGGAGCAGCGGCATCGTGCTCCTGATCATCTTTGGCTGCCTCGCCGCGATGGTGCTGGCCGCGGACCGGGTGTGTTACGCCGCGCTGACGCGAAAACTACCGGTCTATCCCGGCGCGACCGTCCTCTGGGAAGCGCATAACCTGTTCGCGCCCTTCGGCATGGGCGAGACTTACATGGAGCTGGAATCGCCCGACGATCCCCTGGTCGTGCATGAATGGTACAACCGCCATTCGGCCAGCCTGCTGCGCGAACACGCCGGCGATCCGATCCTGCGCTTTGGCAATGCCCGGTGGGACGTCAACCGGCTGGACAGCGGCCCCGGCAGCCAGATCATCTTGCATGGGATTTGCGCGCAATAGGGAGCACTATTCATGACTCACCACGACTACATCCGGGCCATGCCCAAAGTCGAGCTGCACGTCCACCTAGAAGGCGCGATACAGCCGGAAACGCTGCTCAAGCTGGCGGCGCGTCATGGCATCACCCTGCCGGCGGATTCGGTCGAGGGCATCCGCCAGTGGTATACGTTCGTGGATTTTCCGCACTTCGTCGAGATTTACGTCAAAATATCGGAGTGCATCCGCACGCCCTATGACATCGAGCTGATCACGCGCGAATTCCTGGCGGGCCAGGCGGCACAAAATATCCGCTACAGCGAGGCGACCTACACCCCACTCACCCATTACCACCAGAAGGGGCTGGAATTCGACCAGCAACTGGCGGCCATCAACCGCGCCCGCGCCTGGGCGCTGGACGAGCACGACGTACGCATGGGCCTGACGCTGGATATCGCCCGCGAGGTGAGCGCCGAGAACGGCCTGATTACCGCCGGTTGGGCCATCGCCGGCAAAAACGACGGCGTGACCGCGCTGGGATTGGGTGGGCTGGAAGTCGGCCACCCCCCGGAGAAATTCACGGCGGCCTTCGACCGGGCGCGGGCTGCCGGCCTGCCCAGCGTGCCCCACGCCGGTGAAACGGAAGGCCCTCCCAGCATCTGGGGCGCGCTCAACAGCCTGGGCGCGGTGCGCATCGGGCACGGCGTGCGCTGCCTGGAGGACCCGGCGCTGGTCGACCTGCTGCGCGAGCGCCAGATTCCGCTGGAAGTCTGTCCGACCAGCAACGTGTGCCTGGGGGTAGCGGCCAGCTTCGCCGAACACCCCCTGCCCCGCCTGATCGAGCAGGGGTTGACCGTCACGCTCAACTCGGATGACCCGCCGATGTTCAACACCACCCTGACGGACGAGTTCCTCCAGGCCGCCGACACCTTCGGTTTTGGGCCGGAGGCGCTAGAAAAACTGGTCTTGAATGCGGCGCGGGCCTCCTTCCTGCCGAAAGCCGACAAAACCACACTTGAAGCCGCGCTCAGCGCCGACTTCGAGCGGCTGCGCGCCGAGCACCTGGACGAGACGAAAGCGTAAATCATGAACCAGCCCAACCTGCTAATCGAGGGAATCGGCGGGATCGGCGGGGTGATGGCCGCCCGGCTGATCGAAGCCGGTTTCACGCCGACGCTGGTCACCCACAACCCGGCCATCAGCGCCGCCATCAACCGGGATGGCCTGCGGCTGCGGCAAAGCGGCGGAAAGGCCGTCACCCCGGCCCAGGCCTGCATCACGCTGGAAGAAGCCGCGGACCTGGGGCCGTTCGACGCCGCCTACCTGGTGATGAAAGCCGACGCCGTGGTCGAAACCGCCCGCCAGACCCTGCCCCTGCTGACGGACGAGGGTTACATCGTCACCTTCCAGAACGGCATCGTCGAGGACGCCGTGGCCGATGCCATCGGCGGGGGGCGCGTGGTCGCCGGCACGATCGGTTGGGGCGGCACGATGCACACGCCCGGCCTCTACGAACAGACCAGCCCTGGCCAGACGCACGTCGGCGAGCTGGACGGGCCGGTCAGCCCGCGCGTTCGGGCGTTGGGCGAGGTGCTGCGCGCCGTCATGCCGGTCGACGTGAGTGATAACATGCGCGGTGTGCTGTGGAGTAAACTGGCCATCAACAGCACGATCAATACGCCAGGCGCGATCACCGGCCAACCGCTGGGCGTGATGCTGCACCGGCGGGCGGTGCGCGATCTCTTCCTGCGCATCTACCGGGAAGTGGTCGACACGGCCAACGCCCTGGACATCCGGCTGGAAAAGATCGCCGCCGACCCGTACCTGCTCTACCTGCCGCCGAACGCCGGCCCGCTGACCACCCTGCTTAAGGACCTGGTCACGCGCCTGGTAGGCCGCAGGTACGGCCGCATCAAGTCGTCGTCGCTGCAAAGCCTGGAGCGCGGGCGTAAAACCGAGGTCGCGTACCTCAACGGGTACGTGACGGCGCAGGCGGCCGCAGTGGGCGTGGAGACGCCGGTCAACGCGGCGCTGGTCGAAATGGTCTACGAGATCGAAAACGGCGCCCGTCCGATCGACCCGGCCAACCTGGACGAGCTGTTGACGCAAACTGCCTGAATATCGAGTATATTTGTCGGATATGCAAATAATCCAACCAGAGTCGTACCAATCGGATCTGGTAATTCTGGCAAAATGCCGTACAATCTAGGTGTAATTGGTTAAGATAGTCAAGTATTTGAGATGAAGATGTTTCATACGATATTCCACACCACCCCCTGCATGTGTATGTGTGCTGCCGCGCACAAGCCGACGCTTGTGGTGTG
Source organism: Anaerolineae bacterium (assembly GCA_034430555.1). Lineage (GTDB taxonomy): Bacteria > Chloroflexota > Anaerolineae > Aggregatilineales > Ch27 > DAOTXK01. The sequence goes on from DAOUEM010000078.1 coordinate 7,952, forward strand.
TGGTGCTGCCTGTTAGCTGTAGCCAGGCGAAAGATGTCACCGGGTCACTCCACAAGGAGTGGCCTTTTTTGTTTATGGACAACAGACAAACCTTGGAGAGATACCCGACATGCGAATCGCGGATAACATCACCCAGTTGATCGGCAATACCCCGCTCGTGCGCCTGAACCGCTTACCCGAGGGCCTCACGGCCCAGGTGGTCGCCAAACTGGAGTACTTCAACCCGGCGCACAGCGTCAAAGACCGCATCGGCGTGGCGATGATCGAAGCCGCCGAGCGCGACGGGCTGATCGGCCCGGACACGGTCATCGTGGAGCCGACCAGCGGCAACACCGGCATCGCCCTGGCCATGGTCTGCGCCCAGCGCGGCTACCGCCTGATCCTGACCATGCCCGAATCGATGAGCCGGGAGCGCCGCAAGCTGCTGCGGGCCTTTGGCGCGGAACTGATCCTGACGCCGGCCAGCGGCGGCATGGCGGCCGCCATCGAACAGGCGGAGGCGCTGGCTGCCGAGGATGCCAACGTGTGGATACCGCAGCAGTTCCAGAACCCGGCCAACCCGGAAATCCACCGCCGCACCACCGCCGAGGAAATCTGGCGCGACAGCGACGGCCAGGTCGACGTGCTGGTGGCCGGGATCGGCACCGGCGGCACGATCACCGGCACCGGCGAGGTCCTCAAAGCTCGCAAGCCTGACCTGCGCGTGGTGGCGGTCGAGCCGGCGGGATCGCCAGTGCTCTCCGGTGGGGAAAAAGGCCCGCACACCATCCAGGGCATCGGCGCCGGCTTCATCCCGGACGTGCTCAATACGGCCATCTACGACGAGGTCATCACCGTCACCGGTGAAGACGCTTACGCCACGGCGCGCCGCCTGGCCGAGCAGGAGGGACTGCTGGTCGGCATCTCGTCCGGGGCGGCCGTCTGGTCGGCGCTGCAAGTGGCTGCCCGACCGGAAAGCGCCGGCAAGCTGATCGTGGTCATTATCCCGTCCTTTGGGGAACGCTACCTCTCCACCCCGTTGTATGCCAATCTGGAGGAGTGACCATGCTGGCGACCCTGCGTGAAGACATCCATTGCATACTGGAGCGTGACCCGGCGGCGCGCGGCTGGATGAGCGTGGCCCTGCTCTATCCGGGACTGCATGCCTTATGGACGCACCGGGTGACGCACCGGCTGTGGCAGGGGCGGTGCAAATTCCTGGCGCGCTGGCTGTCGCAGGTGTCCCGCTTCCTGACCGGCATCGAGATACACCCTGGCGCCACCATCGGCCCGCGCCTGTTCATCGATCACGGCATGGGCGTCGTGATCGGCGAGACGGCGGAAATCGGGGCAGACGTCACCATTTATCATGGCGTGACGCTGGGCGGAGTCAGCCTGATCCCCGGCAAGCGTCACCCCACCATCGAAGACGGCGTCGTGATCGGCGCCGGAGCCAAAGTATTAGGAGCCATCACCGTAGGCAAAAATACCCGCATCGGCGCGAACGCCGTCGTCGTCAAAGACGTCGAGCCGAACATGGTCGTGGTCGGCGTACCGGGCAGGACCGTACAACGGAAAGGTCAGAAACCTTCCGCCCGCCGCCCGGATCTGCATCACGAGGTCATGCCGGACGTGATCTCGGAGCAACTGGACCGCGTGCTGGACCGGCTGGACTCAATCGAAGACGCCGTGCAGCGCCACAACGGCAGCGGCCACGCCGAAGAACCGGCCGCTCAACGGCTGCCCGAACCGGACTACGTGATCTGACGCAGACAGCGGGCGGAGTCGCGGATAATTGCCGTATTGGGATTCCGCCCATCGTTCCCCATTCGCGCTATACTCAGCAGCCACCTATAAACTTGTTGGTTCTGGCAGTAAAGGACGGCAGCTTCATGGCATCCCTCTCATTGGCGGAACGACTCAAACAGGATAAACCGCTGCTGACCGATGGCGCGATGGGCACCACGCTTCACCAGCACGGCATCCCCATCGACGCCTGTTTCGACGAGCTGAACCTCACCCGCCCGGAACTGGTGGCCCGCATTCACAGCAACTTCCTCCAGGCCGGGGCGGAGCTGCTGGAAACAAACACCTTCGGGGCGAATCGCTACAAACTGGCCCGCTACGGCCTGGAAGAGCGGGTCGAAGCCATCAACCGGGCCGGCATCGAGATCGCGCAGCGCGCCATCCAGGCCGGCTACCGGGATAACGTCTATGTCGCCGGCTCGGTCGGACCACTTGGCGTGCGCCTGCAGCCCTATGGTCGCGTCAGCCAGACCGATGCCCGCGCCGCCTTCGCCGAGCAAATCCGCGCCCTGGTCGAAGCCGGGGCCGACGCCATCTTGCTGGAAACCTTCAGCGACCGGCTGGAAATCCTGGAAGCGCTGGCCGCCGCCCGCGAGGTGGCGCCGGACCTGCCCGTTTTCACCAACATGACCTACGCCGACGACGACCGCACCCTGCTGGGCGATCTACCCGCCCGCGTCGCCCGCGACCTGCAGGAAGCCGGGGCCGACGTGATTGGCGTCAACTGCGGCGGCGGGCCAGCCCAGATTTCACGCATCTTGCAGCTCATCCGGAGAGCCGTGCCCGATGCCGTGTGCGCGGCCATACCCAACGCAGGATTCCCGGAATCGTTGGACGGGCGAATGATGTATCCCGCCACGCCGGAGTACTTCGCGGACTATGCCCGCACCTTCCGGGCCATCGGGGCCACCGTGATCGGCGGCTGCTGCGGCACCACGCCAGCGCACATCGCCGCCATGCGGCTGGCCCTGGATGACCCCACCCTGCCCCAAATCGAGATCGACGTGCTGGAAACGAACGGCGACAAGCTGGTCGAAGTGCCGGAGCGTCCTACCGAGCTTTCCCGGATGCTGACCGCCGGTGAATTCGTGGTGACGGTCGAGATGCACCCGCCGCGCAGCTTCGTGCCGCAAAAACTGCTGGCCGCCGCCCAACTGCTACACGACGCGGGCGCGCACCTGGTCGACATCGCCGACAGCCCCGCCGCCAAGATGAAGATGAGCGCCTGGGCCGTGTGCCACTTCCTGCATTCCCGCCTGGGCATCGAGACCGTGCTCCACTTCCCCACGCGGGGCCGCAACCTGCTGCGCGTCCAGGGCGATCTGCTGGCCGCGCACGCGCTCGGCCTGCGCAATCTATTCGTGGTGATGGGCGATCCGACGCACATCGGCGACTACCCGGACGCGATGGACAATTACGACGTATCGCCTTCGGGCCTGATCCGCCTGATCAAACACCAGATGAATCGGGGCATGGACCAGGCCGGCAACTCGATCGGCCAACCGACGACTTTCACCGTCGGCTGCGCGCTGAACATGGGTGCGGTCAACCTGGAACGCGAGATCAAAGTGCTGCGCCGCAAAATCGAAGCCGGCGCGGACTTCGCCCTGGGCCAACCGCTGTTCCAGCCGTCGGACATCGAGCGTTTCCACGAAGCTTACCAGCAGCAGACTGGTGAACCCTTCACACTGCCAGTGCTAATGGGCGTCATGCCGCTGTTCAGCACCAAACACGCCCAGTTCCTGCACAACGAGATTCCCGGCATCAGCATCCCGGCGCCGATCATGCAGCGTATCGAGGAGGCCGGTGACGACGCGCCACAGGTCGGCGTCACCATCGCCCAGGAACTGCTGCTGGCGATGCACGACCACGTGCAGGGGGCGTACATCATCCCGGCCTTCGGGCACTACGAACTGGCCGCCGACGTGATCGACGCGCTGGGGATACGCAGGCCTTAATCGACCGGGTGGAGCATTCAGGCGCGGTCGTGTGATGACCGCCCCTGAAACCGGTCGCTTGATGTTCTGCGCAACCTTTTACAACTATTATCATCTAAAATGTGGTATATCTCACGAAAACCGGCTAAAATGTATCCCTGGCTTCAATCTTATGACGGCGCGCCTAAAAGATAAAAGGAATACACCTTAGATGACCATCACTTCACCACAAGTCCAAGCGCCCGCCATCACTGCCCACACCCCTGCCCTGCGGAATCTGTTCTCGACCATCGTTGTTTTGTTCAAACTGCGCATCGTCGTGCTGCTGCTGGCAGCGGCCTGGGGCGGCGCGATGCTGGCCAGCGCGGGTCGCCCGGCGCCCGGCGCGCTGCTGCTGATCAGCCTGACAGGCACCCTGGCCGCCGGCGGCTCCGGCGCACTGAACCAGTACCTGGAACGCTACCAGGACACGCTGATGAACCGTACCAAACGGCGTCCGGTGGCGACCGGCGAGATCAAACCAATCTGGGCGCTGCTGAGCGGCGCGGGTGCCATCGCGCTGGCGGTGGGGCTGGCCCTGCTGGCCGGTAACTCCGCCCTGGCCTTCTTCCTGGGGCTGGGCGCGGTGATTTACGTCGGCGTGTATACCGTGTGGCTGAAGCCGCGCACCCTGCTCAACGTGGTAATCGGCGGGGCAGCCGGCAGCGCTGCCGTGCTGAGCGGATCGGCGGCGGCAGGTCACTGGGCGGACTCCGGCGCGCTGCTGTTGGCCGCGCTGTTGTTCACCTGGAGTCCCAGCCATTTCTGGAGCCTGGCGCTCGTTTACCGCAAGGACTACGCCCGCGCCAGCTTTCCCATGCTGCCGGTGGTTTTGGAACGGCGGCGCGCCGTGATCTGGACGCTGGTTCACATGGGCATGACCGGCCTGATCGGGCTGCTGCTGGCCAGCCACGCGGCGTTGGGCCTGCCGTACCTGATCCCGATCACCCTGGGGACGCTGTGGTTGGGCCGCGATTCGCTCAAGCTGCTATGGGTGCATGCCCGCGAGGACGATGAACATCACGAAAGCCAGCAGGCGATGGTGCTGTTTAAGGCCTCCAACATTTACCTGGCGCTGGTCCTGCTGGTCATCTGCGTGACCGCCCTGGTCTGACCCCATAGCTGACCGAAACCCCTGTATGAAAAACCTCTGACGCAACAAGGTCAGAGGTTTGTTGATTCGGGAACCCGGCTGCCAGGTTGGGAAAGCCTTCGCTCACCTTACGGAAGAAGCATGCAACCCGCCCCCGCCTTCTTGCGTAGAATAGAACAACGGCAATAATCGAGGAACTAACGACGGCGGACTGCCGTCATGGACGAAAGCGAACATTGATGAGGCAACCGAACCTGGGTGACCGTATCCTGTCTTTTGTCGTCAGTGCTCTAAACACGCTGATCCCCAGCAGTGTACACGAGGGCGTCAATTCGGTGGTGGACTTCGCCTATGTGCGGGTGCTGGGCCTGCCCTTTATCGTGCTGGGCTACCGCCAGGCGGGCAAAACCACGCTGATCGAATGGCTCAAGCATGACACTTCTTACCTGGATGAATTCGATCCCGACCCCACGGCGGCCGGCGGCGACCCGGTGACCGTGTTCACCTCCCAAATTGGCGACGAGAACATGCGGCTCAAGCCCCGGCGGGATGTCGGCGGCGAATACGCTATGTGGGAAACCGACTGGGTAGACCTCTTCCAGCAGGCCAAGCCGCGCGGCATCATCTTCATGGTGGATCACACCAACACCTTTCAGCACAAGGACGCGCTGAATTTCGTGCTGCAGATGATCGACGAGGAGCACGAGGCCCGCCAGAACCTCAAATTCTTTTTGCTGCTGGCCAACAAGTCCGACCTGTGGGGCGCGGAGACTACGCTGGGTGATATTGTGGAGGAATTCCGCAACGAAACGCGGCGGCTGAAATCCCAGTCGGAGCGGCTGGACTACACCTACCTGGTCGCCAGCACCAGCCTCAAGACCGGCGCGGGCATCAGCGACTCGATGGCGACCTTCTTCAACGCCATCCGCCCCAGACCGGCGAAAACGTAACCCGCCATGCAGCCACTGGTCATCGAATATGTGCTCGATTCGCACCGGCCCGGGTACGCCTTCACTGCCGGCACGGCAGGGTACGACGAGGCCACGCTCAAAGCCATCTGGCGCAGCGCGATGCCGCGCGGACAGGGCTGGCGGCACTACCTCGGCGCGGAGTCACTCAAGTGTTTTCCGCTGGATGCCGGGCGGCGCGTGGGCATCGCCCAGGTGACCGTCACCGACCAGGCGGATGAAGCCGGGCGGCAGGGCATTCGACGCGCCGAAGTGTCCGTGATCGAAGCCGCCGGCTACCTGCCGCTGCTCAAAACGCGCCTGGCGGCCCTCCCGGAGTCCGTCCACGAGGCGACGACGCGCCTGCTCACCTGCTGGAAGTGGAAGCGCATCATCGACCGGGCCGCGCCCAAGATGCGTAAAAAACACGGCCAGATCGTGCTGGCCGCGCCGTATACGTCCGCGCCGGACTGGCGCGTGATGGAAGCGCTCGTGCTGCGGGTGGCAACCTCGCGGCGGCTGCGGGCGGTCAAAGGCTGCCCGCGCGTGGTGCCCCTGACCACACTGGCCCTCGACCCGCGCGAGGAATCGATGGTGGTCGCCCTCCCCCTGGCGGAAGCCCACCG
>DAOUEM010000079.1:0-6981 GCA_034430555.1 Anaerolineae bacterium
TACTTCGAGAGTCGCCTTGCTTACACGATGGCGCTCTTCAACCTGCTCGCCCAATGGTATGGACTTGAACCTGATGAGAATGGCTATGTCCGCCTCTCCATCGCTGAGTTCAGCCTGTAGAAACTAGCACCATTGGTTACTATGCAATGGTATCCAGAGGGTTCTAGCGCTTGCGTTAAGCCACGAAGAATCTCCACCAGGAGTGTCTCAACAGATAACTGGCGAGATGTCTAGCGGAGTACGAATGCCAATGTATTAGTACGTCCAGTGGCTAGGTTGATCGCTTTTGCGTTGGGGACGTAATTAAGTTGGCGCGCCGCCTCAATAATGCGTTTTCTGGTATCTTGCGGAATATTGACGTTAGGCGTCCGATTCAGCACAAAGGAAACAGTTGTTCGGGAAACACCGGCGAGTTCTGCAACCTCTCGCATGGTGACACGCTTCCTGGGCATTATGCTTCCTGTCCGATTGGAATGAAAGCACGGAGTCTGGTAACTCGCGTTACTATGAATATACGCTAAATCATTTTGTGCGTCAAGTATGAAGTAACCTGGGGTGCATACCAGATTGGGGGCAGGATTCGTATTGGTACGGATAACAAGCGCCATTTTCAGGACGTTGTTCGCTGAATTCATGGCAAATCCTCGTTCAGGCTGATAAGTTGCCCCCATAGTGGAATGCACCCGTAACCTGGGGGTCTAGCGCAGACGAATTGATGGATCAAGGCGGCTGTGTTTGTTACGTGCAACAGCCGATGATCGATTTCAATGGCAAAATGCGCGATGAATTACTCAACCGGGAGATTTTCTACACACTCAAAGAAGCACAGGTACTGATGGAGCAGTGGCGGCGCGAGTACAACACCCTTCGACCGCACAGTGCCCTGAACTATCGTCCGCCCGCTCCAGAGACGATATGGGTGCAGACTCCCGCCACGCTGGCTTCTAGACTAACATAGGAGGTGGTACAGAACCCTGGGGCAGGTCACCCACTTCGGCGGAGTCTTTGGCTTTCGGACGTTCTGAACTGGAATGAGTGGGCCAGTGGTGTTCAAAAATGAACACTGTTTCGTAGAGGAAATCAGATAGGTGGTTGGTTGTTGCCATGTTATACTCTCGTCATTCACCATAGTTTTAAGACCAGGGCTTGGACTATGAGCAAACAGAGCAACTATTCTCGCTTACTGGCGATTGATATCGGCAATACTAATATCGTGTTCGGCGTGCATGACGGCGCGCAGTGGACCTATCATTGGCGGGTGCAGACGGTGCGCGATCGGATGCCGGACGAATATAACGTGCTGTTCCGCGGATTTCTACGCGAAGCCGGCCTGGACCTGGACGCCTTCGAACGCACGATCCTGAGCAGCGTGGTGCCCAAGCTGACCCAGGGCGTGGCGGAGATGGTCGCTCAGTGGGCTAACGATCCACCCTTGATCGTGCGGCCGGCGGAAATGAACCTGGGCATCACCATCAAAACCGAGCACCCGGATAAAATCGGCGGCGACCTGGTGGCCGATGCCGTGGCCGCTTATGAGCGTTTCCAGGACAACTGCATCGTGGTGGATTTCGGCACGGCGACCACTTTTACGGCGGTTGCCGCGCCGGGAGAACTGCTGGGCGTGGCGATTGCGGCGGGCCTTAACGTGACGGCCGATGCCCTCGTCAGCCACACGGCGCAGCTGCCCCACGTGGAGCTGGTGCCGCCGCCGTCGATCATCGGACGCAACACGATACACGCCATGCAGGCGGGTCTGGTGGTGGGATATGTCGCCATGGTGGAAGGAATCGTGGACCGGATGCGGGCGGAATTGGGCAGCGCCAGCGTGGTGGCGACCGGTGGGCTGTCCAGTGTGATCGGCCCGTTGACCGGCCGCTTCGATGCCGTTGAGCCCTGGCTGACGCTGGACGGCCTCCGCCTGATCGCGGAGCGGAATTGAGGGTTCTACTGACGGCAGGCTTCTTCCTTGCCGCGGTAAATCTCGCATACGCGCTTGATGATCGCCTCGCTGATCTTGGCTTTGCTCATCAGTTCGACGTTTTGCTGGTTGCCTTGCTGGTCCAGCAGCACGACGCGATTAGTGTCCGCGCCGAAGCCGGTATCGGCGCGGGTGATGTCGTTGGCTACGATCAGATCGAGACCTTTGCGGGCCAGCTTGCTGTAAGCGTTGGCCAGCATACCTTCTGTCTCGGCGGCGAACCCCACCCGCACACAGGTGCAGCCGGATTGCTCGCCGTGGGCTTTCGTCTCTTCCAGGATATCGGGGTTGCGGGTCAGGGCCAACGTGAGTTTTTCCTCGCGATCCCCCGACTTTTTGATCTTGTGCGTGGAAAACTGCTCCGGGCGGAAGTCGGCGACGGCGGAAGCCATGATCAGGGCATCCGTGTCGTCCAGGTGCGCCAAAACGGCGTCGCGCATTTGCTCGGCGGTTTCTACCGGGATGTGCGTGGCCCCGAACGGGATTTCCAGGCTGTCCACCGTGCTGATCAGGGTGACCAGCGCGCCGGCATCGATGGCGGCCTGCGCCAGGGCATAGCCCTGTTTGCCGGTCGAGCGGTTGGTGATGTACCGCACCGGGTCGATGGCTTCCCGCGTACCGCCGGCAGTGACTATCACACGGCGCCCCTTCAGGATGCCGTCGTGCCCCAGCGCCCAGCGTACCGCGCCCAGGAGGGTGGGGGTTTCCGGCAGGCGGCCTTTGCCGACCAACCCGGAGGCGAAGCGCCCGACTTCCGGTTCGATCACGGTAACGCCGCGTTCACGTAACGTTTGCAGGTTGGCCTGGGTGGCCGGGTTCTCATACATGGTGCCATCCATCGCCGGGGCCACCAGGATCGGGCAGCGGGTGGCGAGTGCCGTCACGGAAAGCAGGTCGTCGGCCAATCCGCCGGACAGTTTGGCGATGGTGTTGGCCGTGGCCGGGGCGATGAGCAGCAGTTCGGCTTGCTCGCCCAGGCGGACATGGGCGATATGGGTGGGCAGATTGTCCATCCCTTCGATGCCCCAGATGCTGGTATAGGCAGAGCGTCCGGTGACGCCCTGGAAAGTCAGGGGCGTGACAAAACGCTGCGCCGCTTCGGTCATGATGACGTCGACCAGTGCGCCGCCCTGGGTCAGCTTGCTGGCCAGATCCACCCCTTTGTAGAGGGCGATACTGCCGGTCACGCCCAGGAGGATTCGCTTGTTGTCCAGGATAGTGACCTGTTCTCGCACCATAGTTCACTCGCTTAATGGCGGGTTTCGCCTGTGCCTACGACAGGGCAAAGCTGCAATCGCTAGTCTAATCTTATAACGATGCCGGCCATCTTGCCAGGGTCAGCCTGAAGAAAAACGCCCACCGGGTTGGGGTAGGCGTTCGACACAGACCACGACGGTGCATTCCTGGGCGCCGACGTACGTTTTTTATCAGTGAGCAGGTTAGCGCTCGTCGGCGATGGTGATGTGCAATTCCTCCAACTGGACCGGTTCGACTTCGGAAGGCGCGCCGGCCATCAGGTCGGCGGCCTGCTGCGTCTTGGGAAAGGCGATGACCTCCCGGATATTCGGCTCGCCGGCCAGCAGCATCACCAGCCGGTCGATGCCGGGCGCGATCCCGCCATGGGGCGGCGTGCCGAACTCGAAGGCTTCCAGCATGTGGCCGAAGCGCTCTTTTGCCACGTCGACGTCCAGCCCGATCAGGCCAAAAACCTTCTCTTGTACGTCACGCTGGTGGATACGGATGCTGCCCCCGGCCACCTCGTAACCATTGCAGCACAGGTCGTACTGCTGGCCGCGCGCCTGGCCGGGATCGCTGTCCAGCAGGGGCAGGTCCTCCGGCATCGGGGAAGTGAACAGGTGGTGCGAGGGGTCCCAGCGCTTATCGTCCGCGTTCCACTCAAAGAGAGGGAAGTCGATGATCCAGGCGAAGGCGATCTGGTTCGGGTCGGTCAGTTCGAGCCGTGCCGCGACTTCGCGCCGCAGGGCATCCTGCACCGCGTAAACGACCGCCGGCTCATCGGAAACGAACAGCAGCAGGTCGCCGGGTACTGCGCCCAGCAGGTCGAACAGCGCCGCCTTTTGCTCGATGCTGAAGAATTTGCCGATGGGGCCGCGCACCTCACCGCCTTCATCCGCGGCCAGGGCCATCCAGGCCAGACCTTTAGCGCCGTTTTCTTTGGCCAGCCCTTCCAGTTGGCCGTGTTCTTTTTTGAGCTGGCTGTTGCTTTTATCGACAGCGCCGCCGGGCACACGCAGCGCCTTGACCGGCCGGCCGGCCTCGACGTTGCTCTGGAAAACACCGAAACCGCTCTGTCCCGCCAACTCACTGACATCCACCCAGGCCAGGTCGTAGCGCACGTCAGGCTTGTCGGAGCCGTATTTGTCCATCGCTTCCCGGTGGGCAAGGCGCGGGAACGGCCTAGTGAGCAGTTCGCGGTCGGAGACATCCTCCACGATGCCGGTCATCAGGCCCTCGATCAGGTCGAGCACGTCGTCCCGTTCGACGAAGCTCATTTCCATGTCGAGTTGGGTGAACTCCGGCTGGCGGTCGCCGCGCTGATCTTCATCGCGGAAGCAGCGCGCGATCTGGAAGTAGCGCTCGTAACCAGCCACCATCAACAGCTGCTTGAGCTGCTGTGGACTTTGCGGCAGGGCGTAAAACTGGCCGGGGTGCACGCGGCTGGGCACCAGGTAATCGCGCGCGCCTTCCGGCGTGGTTTTGAAGAGGATCGGCGTCTCGATCTCGACGAATCCGCGCTCGTCCAGGTAATCGCGGATGTACTTGATCACGCTGTGGCGCAGCACCATGTTGCGCTGCATCCGGCCCCGGCGCAGGTCCAGGTAACGGTATTTCATGCGCAGGGCTTCGTCGACTTTGTCGTCGCCATAGATGTAAAAGGGCGGGGTCTTGGCCGTATTGAGGATTTGAATGGCCGTTGCTTCGATCTCGACTTCGCCGGTGGGCAGGTTGGGGTTGACGGCGCCTGCCGGCCGGGCGCGTACCCTGCCGGTGATTTGCAGCACGTATTCGCCGCGTGCTTCGTTGGCGGTGGCGTGGGCTTGAGGAGCCGTCGCCTGGTCCACGGCAACCTGGGTGATGCCCCAGCGGTCGCGCAAATCGATGAAGATCAGGCCGCCCTGGTCGCGGCGGCGGTTCACCCAACCGGCCAGCGTGACGGTCTGGTCGACGTGTTCGGCCCGGAGTTCGCCGCAGGTATGTGTTTTGAGCATAAGATGCGCTTCCACTGCTGTGAAAAAGGCGGATACAATAGCGGTGAGCATAACATATCCCTCGGCGGCACTCAACTCCATTTATGCCAGGATTCACCGGGTGTTTTTCACAAATGGCCGGGTGTGCGGTTATAGTGAGTGATTCGTATAGTCATTACACGTTAAGGCGCACCCACTGGACGTGACCATGATCGAACCCATACGCTTCGAGACGCTGCTGGAGCGCCACCACGACGAAATCTACGGCTACTTGTGGCGGCTGCTGCGCGATACGGTCGATGCCGAGGACGTGACGCAGGACGTTTTTTTGCGGGCGTACAAGGCTTTCCCGCGGTTACGGGCCGGCAGTAATCACCGGGCGTGGTTGTATAAGATCGCGACCAACTGCGCGTACACGGCGCTCAAGAACCGCCGGCGTGATGCCGACCGGCACTCGCCGTTGCTGGACGAATATCACGCCTCGCGCCTGGCCGGGCCGGAGGCGCAACTGGCTCACCGGGAGACGATACACGCGATTCGTATAGTCATTGAAGAACTGCCGCCCAAACAGCGCGCCGCCGTCATCATGCGCTACGTTCAAGAGCTGTCCTATGCCGAAGTAGCCGACGTGTTGGCTTGCTCCGAGGACAGCGCCCGCGCCAACGTTTACCAGGGGCTGCGCCGGGTGCGCCATGAGTTGCAGGAGGAAGGTTAACGTGAAAGACGAACATGTGCTGGCCTTACTGCCGGACGCTTTTGAAATGCCGCCTCCCGACGCGGTGGCTGCTTCCCGCCGCCGGGTGGGGGCCTGGTTCCGAGAGCAGGCGCCGCTGGTCCGCTGGGATGTGATCGAGACGCCGGTCGGGTTGTTGTATGTGGCCGCCAACGCGCACGGCGTGTGCCGCACGACCATGGGCGGTACGGAAGCGGCCTTTGTGGCCGAGCAGGACCCGCTGGCCCGCACCGCGCGGGACCCGGCATCGCTGGCGGCCATCATGGCCCAACTGCGCGAGTACTTCGCCGGGGAGCGCGCCACCTTCGACGTGCCGCTCGACATGGCCCAGATGCGGCCCTTTCAACGGCGGGTGCTGCGGGAGGCGCTGACCATCCCTGCCGGGACGGTACAGACGTATGGGCAGCTGGCGCGCGCCATCGGCAACCCGAAGGCCAGCCGGGCCGTCGGCACCGCCCTGGGCAGCAACCCGATCCCGCTGATCATCCCCTGCCACCGCGTCATCGGCAGCGACGGTAAGCTGCACGGTTATGGCACCGGTGATGGTCTGCCGACCAAGCGCTGGTTGTTGCAGTTTGAAGGTGCGATGTAAGACCGACGTTCTGCGGCAAGCGCCCCACTCCTGGACCGAATCGCCGGGGTGGGGCGTCTGTTCAAGCGTTTGACAGAATTGAACGCATGTTCTATAGCGGTCGGGTGAAGAGTTCAGGGGAAGGAAAAATGATGGCCGTTTCACTCGACAGGGCGCCCGACTTCGTATATGGCAGCGGCGTGATGTGGGAGCGGGCACTGATCGATTTCTCGTGGGGTAACACTGTTGGTTTTCTCAGGGGTACCGTTCTTCACCATTGTAGCACAGTTTTGCAGTGTCCACATCACCTTTGTCGGCTCGACTGCAACGATTTCCCCGTCGTTCACGTAAAGCGTCTCGAACAGCATTTTCAGCAGCTCTTTGCGCTCCGGTAAAGACGCCTCGGCCCACACCGATTCGGTATCCGCCAGCAGCGTCGCCGCGTGTTCCAGGTCGAGCATCTTACTCATGCTCGCCACCGGCTCGTCGG
>DAOUEM010000080.1:0-5009 GCA_034430555.1 Anaerolineae bacterium
GCCCGTTTCCACCGCCCAGGCGCGCACCTCGCCGTAATAACCGACCACGTACAACCGCTCTCCGTCCGGGCTGAAGCGGAGGGCCGCCGGGTGCTCCATCGTGCCGGGCAGTGCCCCGATCAGTTGGGCGCGGTCCACCTCCCACAGGAAAGTCTGTTCATTACCGGTAGAAGCCAGCAGCGCACCGTCCGGGCTGAAGGCCAGGTCGGTGACGTAGCTGGTATGCCCTTCTAATTCTGCTTCTTGTCCATCATCAGAACGCAGGTGAATCAGGCCGTCAACATTTGTACCGATGTTCATCCGAAAGCTACTCGACGCCTGAAACTGCCCATCCAGGCTGTAGACGGCCCGGTCGTCGCCGGGGCGGGTCGGATAGAAGGGCCAATACACCCGCGGCAGGTTATCCAGGTCGCCATCCCAAAGGGCCGCATAGCCGCGCCCACCGCCTACAGTCACATACAACCGCTCACCGCCGCCCGGCCAGGCCAGATCGTAATAAAAGGAGTGCGCGGACTGACTGCTGGCAGGCTCGACCGGGGCCAACGTGCTGAGGGCTGTGCCATCGGCGGTATCCCACAGGTGGATGGTGCGGTCCGCGCCGATGGAAATCAGCAGCGTATCGTCGGCTCGGTAGATCAGGGCATTGACGGTGTCCGTGTGGCCGCTCAGCACGGCCAGGGATTCGGCACGGTCCGCGTTTTCCGTGGATAAGGTCGGGCGTTCGACCGGTGATTCGGCCAGGGCCAGCACCAGCGCTGTCGACTGCGGCGTGGGCCAGGGGGTGGGGGTGGGGGTCGTCGGCGGGGATGTCGTAGGGGTCGGTGACTCCACAGTCGGCTGGGTGGGGGCCGGCGAAAGGTCCGGGGCAGAGAGCAGCACGCCGCCCTCGTCCGGGCCGGTGCAGGCGGCCAGCATCAGGACGGCCAACAGGCTCAAGCTCACCCCAAAACACCCGCGCATGTTCAGCCTCCCCCCTCCAACAGCCGCCAGTCAGCTAGCCGGACAGCGCCCCGACGATCAGGCTCACGCCCGCGTACAGCAGCGCGAGCATCATGAACCACTCGAAGAACTTCTGGTTCATGCGGCGGATGATAGCTCGCCCGACCCACACACCCAGCGGAATCAGCAGCACAGCCCAGAGCATGCTCAGCAGTTGCGGCACGTCGATCACGGCAGTTGCCAGGAAAATGGGCAGCTTGAACCAGTTCACAATCGTAAAAAAGAGGGTGCTTGTGCCGATGAACACCAGCGGCGCCACCTCCTGCATCAGCATGTAGGCGGTGAAGGGCGGGCCACCGGCGTTGGCCAGCGCGGAGGTAAACCCCGTCGTGCCCCCGGCCAGGACACCGTGCCAGTCGCGCGGGTGGTAGGTCAGCGATTTGAGCAAATCGTTGCTCAGCTTGTAGGCAAACGCCACCAGGGAAAATATCCCCAGCAGCAGGCGCAGCACGGTGTCGGAGAGGCTGGTCAGCAGCAGCGCCCCCGCCACAATGCCCAACACCGCTGCCGGCAGCAGCAGCCGGACGATCTTCATGTCCCACTCCCGCCAGTAAGCGCGCATGGCAAAAACGTCGCCGAACATCAACAGCGGCAGGGTGATGCCTACTGCTGTGGAGACGTCCATGATAGCGCTGAGCAGCGGCACGATCAGCGCGCCCGCTACGCTGCCCAGCCCACCTTTCGCCAGGCCAACCAGCAACGCCGCTAGAATGATGACAATGTGGGGGTCCATGTATGACTCTTTTGCTGTAGATAAGCTAAAACCCGGGTTAACCTGTTCACTCGCGCAGGCCCCACACCAGGACGGCTGCATCGTCGCCGGCGGAGGCAGCAGGCGGTAGTTTGTACAGCAGCTGCTGGATGCCGGCCTCAAAATCCCGGGTGAAATCACAATATTCCATGGATTCCAGGAAGGCCCAGTTGAAGGCGGTGTCGTCAAAACGCAGCGGAATGATCGTATGACTTTCCTTGCGGCGATCCTTGACCAGACAGGTTTCATACTCTTTACGGACCCAGCCGGAATTCACACTGTCTTTCGTCAGAAATATCGCAAAATAATCGCACGATTCGAGCGCGGTCTCGATGGCGGAAACAACCGAGACATCCGGATGAGGATCGATGAACAACCAGATTTCGTGGTTACGGGCTTCCAACTCGACCTTCACCCGCTCGGCTAATGCGCGATCCTCACCGGAAAACGAAAGGAACACCCTCGCCATCACACTCCGCTTCCTCCCTCATGGTTTCAAGCGACGTGATTATACAAAAGCCCACCGCACGACCCGAATCGACCAGACCGGGCGGGCCTTCATGCGGGCTTGACCCTTACAAGGTGTTTGTAACTGAAGCGACAAGTGTACCGCCGCCGACCGCTCGGTGCAAAACGAGGCCGCTCTATCGCAGCGGGGCGCCGCCTGCCAACGGCTGCTACACCGGGAAGCGGACGGTAATGGTGGTGCCCTGGCCGGGCGCGCTGTCGATGGTGACCGCGCCGTGGTGCAGCTCGGCCAGCCGCTGGGCGATGGCCAGCCCCAGGCCCAGGCCCTGCTGCTCGTAAACGGCCCGCCCAAACTGCATATACGCGCCGATGTGCTCGATCTGCTCGGGCGTCATGCCGCGGCCCTCGTCCGCCACCACCAGGAACAGGTAGCCGCCCTCGCGCGCCATGGTCACCCGGACCGGCGTGCCCGTCTCCGAGAATTTGAAGGCGTTGCTCACCAGCTCTTCCACGATCTTGGTCAGGTTTTCCTCGGAAATGGCCAGCGCCACCGGGACGGTCGTCACGACCAGGTCGCCGCGGCGGCGGGCATCGTCGGCCTGCGCCACGGCGGCGGCCTCGACGATTCGCGCCGCATCCTTCACGATGTGGTTACGCAGCGCTTCCAGGTGTTTTTTGTCGGCAGCGATCAGCTCAATCTGGGCATAGATCAGGTAGTTTTCAAACAAACGGTGCAGGCGACGCCCGTTATTGCTGATGGCGTGGGCCATCCGGCGGACTTCTTCCGGTGTGTAGGCGATCTCCTCGTCGGCCAGCAGATCCGAGTTGCCGAGGATGATAGCCAGCGGCGTGCGCAGTTCGTGGGGCAGGGCATAGATGATGTTGCGCCGCAGCATCCGCAGGGTGGACTCGTGCTGCTGGTTGATGATGTTGCGCTTGGCCAGTTGGGCGTTGATGGCGGCCGTCAGCTCATTGTGGGTGAAGGGCTTGGTGATGTAGTCGTCCGCGCCCAGTTCCATGCCTTTGCGCATGTAGTGGCGGTCCCCGTGGGCGGTGAGGAAGATGAACAGGGTGGTTTTAGTTTCCGGGTTGTGGCGGATGGCCTGCAAAATCGCGTAACCGTCCATCTCCGGCATGGTGATATCGCACAGCACCAGGTCAGGCAGGTACTGGATCACCATTTCCAGCCCGGCTGGACCCTGGCCGACTCCCAGAACCCGGTAGCCTTCCGCCTCCAGTGTATCGACGATCAGATTACGTACTAAGGGGTCGTCTTCAATGACGACGATGTTGGCCATAACTGTGCCTCTGCTGAGGAATGGTACGATCGGAAGAAGGATACCCCAGCAGCCCGTTTCGCGACAATCCGGCTGTCATTGAGGTTGCCAAATCGTTGATGCATGCCGTTTTCTCAGAAAATCTACCGTTTTCAACAACCATCCATATTATATATCCGAAACCGAAGCGGCGTGCAAGCTGGTCCCGGCGCGGCTGGGCGCACAAAAGGGCGTTCCGCCGAACGCCCTCAAGCAAAAGTCTGGATGACTTGGCCGGTGAACTCGCCAAAGATTTACTGGGCAGTTACCGGTAGCTGTTCAACATCACCATCAACCGTCACCAGTTCCGCAAAAATCCAGCCGGACGGAATCTGTAACCAGGTACCATCATCATTCCGCCCAAAAGCCACTACCGGCGTAGACGCCGCGAGGTTGCCCACAACACTGTGGTTGGTGCTGGGGCCATTGCGGACGTTGATACTGGCCATGGCGGTGATTTGCAGGCCATTATCCAGGGAAGGTTCGACGCTGAGTACAACCATTTCATCTCGGTATCTATTCGAACGGTACAGCAGTCGTAAATTGGTATCATCAGCACGGATAAGAAACGGAAGGCCACCGGTGCCTTGACCACCGGCAAACAGACTCACGTCTAGCTTGTCATCATACACAACACTGGGATACGGATAGATTGTTCCCAAGTCGCCAACTAGTTCAAAATCGAAGTAGTTGGCCTCACATCTACTGGAGGTGTCTGCATGGCATTGCATTGCAACATTGACAATCACATAAAGCTCACCATCACCCGGGCGGTCGTTGAACATATTGGCGTTACGTATGATTTGATCAGCGGGGCGCAGGTAACCAGTTACCTGCAGCGAGAAGCCCTCACCTGTATCGCCGACTACACCAAAGGCATAAGGATCCTCCAACGTCCCACTACCAGGGTTGGCTGAATCGCCACCGGACGGCTCATCAGCAACGTTGGCGCATAGTTCTTGCAGGCCTGCCAGTGAATCCTGCAACTGCTGGAGATTGGCAAAACCCTCGTCATTGTCTTGGGCGGTGGACTGGGCCTCCGCAAACGTCTCCATAAAACCGTTTACTCGCTCATTGAGATAGGCCGGGCTGCAGATGTCATCTCCCTGGGCCTGGACCTGTAGGGCAACCAGCAGCACGCACAGGCTTATTACTAAGGCGATGATCTTCTTCATATTATCCCCCTGAAGGTTTTGAACAGACTTCTCTTGAATTATAAGCCAAATTCAGCTAACTGCAATGCAGTCTAAAGAATAACGAGGACAGACCGAAAGCCTGCCCTCGTCGAGCAGCTCAACGTGGCAACTTACTCATGTGCCCGCCGCGATCATGTCCGCCCCCAGGTAGGGGCGCAGCACCTCCGGCACGACCACGCCGCCGTCAGCCTGCTGGTTATTCTCCAGGATGGCGATCAGGATGCGGGGCAGCGCCAGCCCGGAGCCGTTCAGGGTGTGCACGAACTGGGCGCGTCCGCC
>DAOUEM010000081.1:0-24679 GCA_034430555.1 Anaerolineae bacterium
CGTCACCCTGGAACCTGCGCGCCTGTTTGTGTCGAACGATACGATTGAGGGGGAAGTGATCTACCTGGATCACTTCGGGAACGCGGTCACCAACATCGGGCAATGCACCTGGCGGGCGGGCGGGATGCTGATGCTGCAAGCCCGTCATGAGAAGCAACCGTCGCGCGTGTTTTTCCCGGCTGCCTCCACCGCCATTTATACCGGCCCACATACCTTTACCGGCATCGCGCGCACCTATACGCAGGCGCCGCCGGGCCAGGCCCTGCCGCTGATCAACAGCGCCGGCTTTCTAGAGATCGCCGTCAACCAGGGCAGCGCCCAGGCAGCCCTCGGCCTGTCGGTCGGCGAAAAAGTCGTCATGCGGATTGAAGCATGACCGGGCGGCCACCGCCATTCAGGAGCCGATAAACATGGAACGTTTTGTGATCGAAGGCGGCCATCCGCTCAAGGGCGAGATCACCGCCAGCGGCAATAAAAACGCCGCTTTGAAGATGCTGCCCGCCTGCCTGCTCACCGATGAACCGGTCATCCTGCACAATATGCCGGATATCGCCGACGTGCGCATCACTGCCGAAATCCTGGAAACGTTAGGCGTGGAAATCACACGGCAGGAAAATCACACGTGGCGAGTCCACGCGCAAAACTTACGCCAGACACACATCCCTGTGGAGAAAGCTCGGCTGATTCGCAGCAGCATCGTCCTGGCCGGGCCGATGCTGGCCCGCACCGGCAGCCTGGAACTGCCCGTCCCCGGCGGAGATTCGATTGGCGCGCGCCGGCTCGACACGCACGTGCTGGCGCTGCAAAAACTGGGCGCAAATATCGAATTCGAGCGCGGCGCGTTTCAGATGAACGCCGACGGCCTGCATGGCGCGGACATTCTATTGGACGAAGCCAGCGTCACCGCGACGGAAAACGCCATCATGGCCGCCGCCCTGGCCAAAGGCACGACGGTGATTCGCAACGCGGCCTCCGAGCCACACGTGCAGAACCTGTGTTATATGCTCAATGCGATGGGTGGGCAGATCGCGGGCATCGGCTCGAACTGCCTCACGATTCAAGGAGTGGACAGCCTGCATGGCTGCGAGCACCGCATCGGGGCCGATTACCTGGAAGTCGGTAGCTTTATCGGCGCGGCGGTGGTGACCGGCGGCGAGATCACCATCCGCGAGGCCGACCCGGAGTACCTGGACATGATCGCCCTGGTCTTTGCCCGGCTGGGCGTGCACTGGGAGGCGCGAGGCCGCGATATTTTCGTGCCGGCCGGCCAGGAACTCACCATCCGTCGCGACCTGGGTAATCGCATCCCGACCATCAAAGCGCAGCCGTGGCCCGCCTTCCCCTCCGACCTGATGAGCATCGCCCTGACCGTGGCCACCCAGGCCGCTGGGTCCGTGCTGTTTCACGAGTGGATGTACGATATGCGCTTTTTCTTCACCGATAAGCTGGTCAGCATGGGCGCGCGCATCGTATTGTGCGACCCACATCGTGCCCTGGTTTACGGGCCAACCGCCCTCCGCGGCGCGGCGGATATTTCCAGCCCGGACATTCGCGCCGGTATGTCGATCCTGCTGGCGGCGCTGGCGGCGCAGGGCACGACCACCATCCACAACATCCGGCAAATCGACCGGGGATACGAGCGTGTCGAAGAAAAACTAAAGTGCTTAGGCGCGCACATCGAACGCCTGGAGGATTGAATCAAACCGGGGACACCCCCACAGGATGTCCCCGGTCACGTTCAGATTAACGGGTACGACTGGCTAGCAGATGCCCAACAGGTCATCGTAGATGGCCAGGATGGCCTTGGCTCCCTCGCCCATCGAAATCAACACCTGGTTGGCTTTGGCGGTCGTCACGTCACCGGCTGCATAAATACCCGAATAACTGGTACGGTTCATCTCATCGATCTTGATGAAACCGTCTTCGTCCAGGTTCACCAGGTCCTGCAAGAGATCGGAATTCGGCTTGAGGCCCTTCTCGATGAAGAGCGCGTCGGCCCGCACCTCGGAGGTTTCGCCGTTCTTGCGCAGGATCACCGAGCGCATGAAGTCGTCGCCCTTGACTTCCACCACCTGGTAGCTGTCCATGATGGTGACGTTGGGTTTCGCTTCCAGGTTTTTGGCGACTTCCATATCAAGCTCGCCGTGCGTGGGGGCAACCAGCGTCACGTGAGTCGCGATCCGCTGAAGCTCCGCTACCGCGCGGAAGGCCTGGCAGCCATCGCCCACCACCAGCGCCGTGCGGTCGATGAACAGCGGCGCATAGGTGACCGTGCTATAACACAGCCCCTTCATCTCGAACTCAGCCTCTCCTGGCACTCCCAACATTTCGCCCTGCGCGCCGGTCGTCAGCAGCACCGTCCGGGTTTCGTGCGCCTTGCCGTCATGCAGGATCACGGCAAAACCATCGTCTCTTGGCTCGATGCGACTCACCAGAGTCCGCACGCGCATGAAGTCCAGGTATTCCACCTGAGTGCGGAAGCGGTCGACCATCGATTCCCCAACCAGCACGTTATAGTCATCGACCCAGGGTAATTCCATCTTACGATTGGTACGCCCCCCCAACCCCGGCGAAATGAGCAGGGCATCCATACGCTTGCGGATGGCGTACGCCGCTGCCGACAGGCCAGCCGGTCCACCGCCGATAATGATCACGTCGTGCATCGTGTGCTCTCCTTAGCCTCGCGTGAGTTATGCGTCAGGCGGCGCAGGGATGAAACCTTCATCCATCAACAATTGAGTCATGTCACGCGCCTGCCGGATAATCTCCGATGCGCGCTCGAACTCCTCCTCGTAGGTGCAGGGTATAGTCGCCACGCCCTGCTCCACCGCTTTGGCGGCCACCGCTGCCGCCTCCCGCGGGAACACTTCCCAATCGGACATCGTAGGCAGGATGCGGTTCGAGTCCAGGCCCTGTTCCTCGGCCATGCCCGCCAGCGATTCGGCAGCGGCAATGGCCATCTCGTCGGTGATGGTGGTCGCCCGCACATCCAATGTACCGCGGAAGATACCGGGGAACCCCAGCGAGTTATTCACCTGATTGTCAAAGTCAGAGCGACCGGTCGCCACCACAACCGCACCGGCTTCCTTGGCCTCCCACGGCCAGATTTCGGGGATAGGGTTGGCCGCCGCGATCACGATGGGGTCTTGGGCCATCCCCCGAATCCATTCAGGTTTGAGGGTGCCCGGCCCGGGTTTGGACAAGGCCACCACCGCATCCGCCCCTTTGAGCGCTTCGGGGATGCCGCCTTGCAGCTCCTGGTCATTGGTGATCTGGCACAGACGCCACTTCTGGACGTATTCAGCCTTGCGCACCTCCAGGTCCTGGCGGTGCTTGCCCAAAATGCCCTTGCTGTCGATCATCAAGCAGTTGCCGGACTCCGCCCCATAGGCAAAAACTAGCCGGGAGCAAGCCACGTTGGAAGCGCCGCTGCCGACAAACACAATGCGCATATCCTTCAGTTTTTTGCCGACAATCTTAGCTGCGTTGATCATCGCTGCCAGGATGACGCTAGCCGTGCCCTGCTGGTCGTCATGCCACACAGGAATCTCGGCCGATTCACGAAGTGTATCCAGGATGCGGAAGCACTTTGGTTGGGAGATGTCCTCCAGATTAATGCCACCGAAAGACGGCTGAAGCATCAGCACCGTCTCGATGATCTTGTCCGGGTCTTTCGTGTCCAGCATGATGGGCACGCAGTCCACGCCGCCAAGATATTTGAACAACAGCGCTTTGCCTTCCATCACCGGCAAGCCCGCTTTAGGGCCAATGTCGCCCAGGCCAAGCACCCGGGTCCCATCGGAGATCACGGCCACCGTGTTCCACTTACTGGTGTACTCGTAGACTAGCTCCGGGTCTTTTTCAATAGCCCGGCAAGGGGCGGCAACTCCGGGTGTATACCAGATGGCGAAGTCGTCAATACTCCGCACACTGGCCCGCAGGGCCGTCTGGATTTTGCCGCGATAAAATGGATGCAGGCGCATGGCATCCGCGGCTGGCTTTTTTGCCCTTTCGAGCAATTCCTCCGTCGTGATTATTGACTTTTCCATTTCAGGCTCCCTATTCAGGTCTGATTTGGGCACGGGCATAACACTGACAGGTTAATGGCACAGGGGAGAGAATCCCACCAGGCCAGGAACATAATCGTTTCCCTGCCGGGTGATCTCGTGTGTGCATCCTGCTGTTCATTGTAGCAAGGCGGACGGTAACAATGATATGGACGATCTTCCCAGATAATGACGCCAGGCTCACCCAATACCCCAACTTGTGGTACAGGCCGCGCATGTTGATTGGGCAGCGACAGTCATCTACACCTGGACTGCGCGGCGGCTTGTACACACTTTGCACAAAAAAACCATAACACAGATTGTGCAAATTATCCTATGACAACTGCCAGTCAGGAAGCTTACGAATATCACATTCTGGGACGGCGATTCCACACCCGGTCGTCACCCTCACGGCGGGTGATGCTGCTGGCATCCAGGTATTCCAGGAACGCGATGGCATATTTGCGCGTGGTTTGAAATCGATCGCGTAATTCACGGGCGGAGATTTTACCGGCAGCATCCAGCGCCTCGGCAACGGCCTGGAATAACTCGTCATACACCGGCGCGGCCAGCACCACGTCCGGCGCAATGACCACCAGATCACCCCGGCCCACCAGCAGGTGGAACAGGTCCTGTCCGGCGCGCTCGATCGACTCTTTGACAGATGGCGGGGTATAAGGTTCACGCGCAAAGGCCTCCAACAACGCATCGATGGCCGCCTGCTGCTGCTGGTCCAGGGTAACGGTATGCCCGGACAGCCAGACGAGGTCCGCGTCAGCCCTCACCCGATCATCGATCCGAGCCAGCAGCGCCTCAAAGGCGGCGCGCTCGATCCCCAATCGACTGCGCAGCTGCTCGCGCGGCATGCCCTGGCGCAGCGGCTCTGCGCGGTGGTATGCGGCCAACTCTTCTTCAATACGGTGGACCAACTGGTGATAGGTCTGGGTGGCCAGCAGCCACTCCCCGGCATCGACCACCAGGCCTGACTCAACGGCTTCTGCCAGGGCGTCATCCAACTCTTCTATGGCAATACCGCTCTGCGCCAGGACCTGCTTCAACCGTTGTGGCGCCGCGATCCGCGCCAGGGATTGGGCAATCATCTCGGCCGGTGTACCCCGGGCCAGCGTCTCCAGCCGGGCGATGACCTCGGGGCGAAAACGCTGCCAGCGCCGTCCTGGCGCCGGATCGATCACCACACCGCCGCCGATCGTCTCACCCGGCGAGGGGTAGCGTAAGATGAACCGGTCGCCGCGAGTCAGGGCGCACGGCTCTTGCAGCCGAATTTGCAGCCATCCTTCCCTGCCGGGCGGTAATTCGTTTTCACCCAACAGACGCACGCGGGCCAAGGTTTCCGCCGCACCGGAGAAGAACTTCACCTCGACGTTGTGTTTTAAGGGGCGGCTGGCATCCGGCAAGTGGCGGAAACGCACATCGACCAGGATGGTGCTACGCAGCCAGCCGGGCGAAGCCAGCACCTGCCCCCGCTGCACGTCGGTTCGTTCCACCCCGGTAATGTTAACGGCCACGCGACTGCCCGGCAGCACCCGTTCCAGCTTGGTTTTATAGGATTGCAGCCCACGAATTCGCCCGGATAAATCACCGGGCTGCAATACAATCGGATCGCCAACGTGCAGGCTGCCACCGGTCAGCGTGCCCGTCACCACTGTGCCAAACCCGCTCATGGTAAAGACCCGGTCAATCGGCAAACGCGGCCGCCCCAGGTCCGGGCGCGGGGGGCACGCGGCCAGGAAATCGCTCAAGGCGGCGAGCAGCGCTTCCAGTCCTTCGCCCGTCCGCGCCGAGACCGGTATGATGGCCGCGCCATTCAGCACCGTGCCCTGTACGATCTCGGCCAGCTCCATCTGGACCAGTTCCAGCCATTCCGAATCATCGACCATGTCCGTTTTGGTGACGGCAATCACGCCGCCTGGCACATCGAGCAAATCCAGGATCGCCAGGTGCTCGCGCGTCTGGGGCATCACGCCTTCGTCCGCCGCCACGACAAACAAGGCCGCGTCGATTCCTCCCACGCCAGCCAGCATGTTTTCGATAAAATCGCGGTGGCCGGGCACGTCAATCACGCCAAGCTGCTCACCGTTGGGCAGCGTGATCCAGGCAAATCCCAGGTCAATCGTCATCTCGCGCTCTTTTTCCTCGCGCAGACGGTCCGGATCAATGCCTGTCAGCGTCCTGACCAGGGTTGACTTGCCGTGATCAACGTGGCCCGCGGTTCCAATGACGTACATCGTGAGTTCCATTTCCAGGAGATGATGGTGGCACTAATTAAAAAGGGGCACGGTTCCCCGTACCCCACCCCGACTGGCGGAATGTGTCAGGTGCTGGTGCTGCCCCCATTGCCGGAGGTCAGGCCGGATGGCACCTGGGTATCGTATTCGTCTAACAAGGTCTGGTACTGCTCCCGATATAACGCGGCGCGCGCCCGTTCCAGGGACCACAGGCGCTGCATACTATCTTTGAGCGGCACAATCTGTTCGGCCAGGTCATTGAGTTGACTCACGTACCCCTCAAATTCCTTATCGTGGCTGCGCCAGGACTCGTCATTGGTGAGCGTGAACTGCTTCCAACGTTTCTGGTCGTCGGCCGTCCAGGCGTTCCATTCCTGCCGGAACCGGTCTTCAGACAGGCGCTGCATTTCGGCCACTTCGTTGATGCGCCGCTCCAGGCGGTCGCCAATGCGTTCAAAGTCGTCGATAATGCGCTTCATCTGGCGGTAGGCTTCCGACCATGTCTCAAAGCGCTGAATGTAGCGCTGCATATCGTCGTCGTAATTGCCGATCTTGCTGGCCAGGTCTGCGACCTGCTGATCACGCTGCTGAATGAGCAGGCTCTGCTGGTCGATGAACTGTTGGATCTGCTCCCGGCGGTCACGGTCGCCGCTTTGCACCTCAAGGGCGCGTTTTTCGTTGCGCAGCGCCATCTCCTCCAGGAGTTCGAGCTTGGGTCGGATGCTGTCAATCTGCTTCTGCACTTCAGGAAACTCGGACTGAAGCTCGGACAGCCGCCGCGAGTCGGCCCGCCGCTGCTCCTCCAGGAAAGTCAAACGCCGGTCCGGTTCTTCCAACTTCTTGGAGAGGTCTTCCAGCCGCTGTTGCAGCGCAGGAATGGCACTGGTCAGTCGATCCTGCTCAGCCCTGATGGCGGCGAGTTGTTCTAATTGGCGATCGATCTTGTCCAGGCGTTCGCCCGATTCGCGCATAGGGCGGACGATGCTATCCCGCGAAATAGCGGCGCGCCGCTCGGCTTCACGCTCGGCGGCCAGGCGCTTCGTTTCATTCTGCTCCAACATCTGCTGCATTTCGTGCCGCAGTTGTTCCAACAACTCAGTATCCCGCCCGGCCGGTAAATAGGCGCTGCGAATCGTCGACTGGTCGCTTTCGACGCCGCCGAGCCTCCGGGTAAGCTGATTGATGATGTCCTGCTGCTGCTGACTACGCTCTTCCAGGGCGGCAATCACGGCTTTGTCTTTACGTCGCTCTTCATCCAGCCACTCGATCATCCGTGCGACCTGATTCAGGTCCATATTCCTATCCTCCATCAGCCGACGGGGATTCGGGTGTCGCCACACCCAACAACCTTACCTGCATTATAGCGCATCCAATTCTACCAATATAGTCTGGACCAGCCGGGACTCTCACCGAACCCTCATCTTGCGTTATACTCCTGAGCATGCGCGTAGCAATGGATGCTCGTCTACTATTCTACCGGCAAGGCGGCACGGCCGTCTACATCCGGCAGGTACTCAAGGCATTAGCGGCCCTTGATGCCGAGACGAATTATCTTGTCCTGCACAGCCACAAAGACAGCCAGGCCTTCACGCCGGGGCCAAACTTCCGGCGGGCGAACCTGTGGACGCCAAGCCACCACCGGTTGGAAAAATGGACGCTGTCCGCGGAAGTTATGCCGCTGCGGTTGGATGTGCTGCACTGCCCGGATTTCATCCCGCCTTTGGGGGGCGCACGCCGCTACGTCATCACGGTGCATGACCTGAACTTCCTACATTACCCGGAATTTCTCACGGAAGAAAGCCGCCGTTATTACAACGACCAGATCGGGCGGGCCACCCGCCAGGCCGATCACATCCTGGCCGTCTCCGCCGCCACACGCGACGATCTGGTTGACCTGCTCGGCGTGCCGATGGAAAAAATCACAGTACAGGTCGAAGGCGTAGAGCCGGCCTTCCAACCGCTGCCGGAGGAAACGATCACTGCCGGGCTGCAATCGCTGGGCCTGCCGCGTGGGTACCTTCTTTTTGTCGGCACCTTTGAGCCGCGTAAAAACATTCCCGGCCTGCTGGCGGCTTACCAGCGCCTGCGGGAGGCGCGGCCGGATGTTCCTCCCCTGGTCCTGGCCGGTCGGCGCGGGTGGCTGGCCGATGATCTGGAGACACAGGTCGAAAAACTCGGGCTGGACGGGCACGTCATCTGGTGCGAAAATCCAGCGCAGTCTTTAATGCCGGCCCTGTTCAACGGCGCCAGCCTCCTGGCGATGCCGTCGTTTTACGAAGGTTTTGGCCTGCCAGCGCTGGAGGCGATGGCCTGCGGCACGCCCACCCTGGTCGCCAATCGCAGCGCGCTGCCGGAGATCGTGGGAGAGGCGGGAATCCTAGTCAATCCAGACGACCCGGATCACATTGCCGAGGGCCTGCACCGCTTGCTGAGCGATTCCGACCTGCGCGAGCGACTGCGAACGGCCGGATTGGCGCGCGCCAAACAGTTCACCTGGCAGCGTGCCGCCGAAACAGTTTTACGCGTATACCGGCTGCTGGCCGTATGAGTGAGGCTTGTTGACTGAGGAAGGCCCACACTTGGACATCCTGTTTTTAACTTCAGAAATGCCCTACCCACCTTTCGCCGGTGCACCGATGCGTAATTTTGGTTTGATCGAGGGGTTGGCGGGGCACAATGTCTGGCTGTTGACTTTCGCTGGCATGTACCACGCGGATGCCCCCGACACGCCGCTGCGAAAGTGCTGCGCCGAGATTCAAACCATCGCGCCGCCGCCGCGCACACTGCAAGACCGGCTGCATGACCTGGTCCTGACCAACAAGGCCGATATCCTCGGACGGTTTTACGCCGAGACTTACGAACACAAACTGGTTGAATGGCTGACCACGCACACCTTCGACTTGATCCAGATCGAGAACCTGGAGATGGCCGTCTACCTGCCGATCATCAGAAAGCACCAGCCGGAGACGCCCGTCATCTACGACGCCCACAACGCCGAATATGCACTGCAGCAGCGCATCTACGAAACGGAGCGCGAGACCCTCTCCCAAATACCGGGCGCGCTGTATTCCTTCATCCAGGCCCGCCGGGTCCGTGAGCTGGAGCGCCGTGTCTGCCGGATGGTCGACCACGTGATCGCCGTCTCCGATACCGATGCTCAACTGCTGCGTAACCTGGGCTGCGCGACGCCAGTTACGGTCGTGTCCAACGGTATCTCGACGACCCTGTACGAAACACGCCGGACCGATCCGGTTGACCTGGAGCAAGCGGCCCTCGTTTTCACCGGCAAAATGGATTACCGCCCCAATGTCGACGCCGCATTATGGTTTGCCCAGGACATTCTACCGCTGATCCGGCGTGAGTTGCCTAATGCCCACTTTTACGTGGTCGGCCAATCACCGCATACCCGGCTGGACGTGCTGCGCGGGCAGGCCGGCATCACGCTCACCGGGCTGGTGCCGGAGATCATTCCCTACCTGCAAGCCGCCAGTGTGTTCGTCGTCCCGCTGCGGATGGGCAGCGGGACCCGGCTCAAAGTGCTGGAAGCAATGGCGTGCGGCTGCCCGATCGTGTCCACGCCGATCGGCGCGCAGGGGTTAACGATCACCGATGGGCAGGAACTGCTGCTGGCCGAAGAAGCCCAGGCCTTTGCCCAGGCCGTGATCAAGCTGCACCGCGACCCTGACCTGGCGCGGCAGATCGGCCGGCAGGCCAGGCAGTTCGTCAAGACCTATTACGACTGGTCCGTCCTGTTGCCCCACCTGTTCGAGGTATACAAGGAGCTGGGCGTTGCCTGATTATACAGAACTCGCCCACCGCAATCAGGCCATCGCCGCCCGGCAGCACGCCCGGAACCTCCGGCAGCAGGGACGCGGCTTGCTGCTGCACCTCATCGCCAGTTGGCCGGTGCCTCCCGCCCGCAGCGACCGGCAAACGATCCTGCTCATCCGCCCTGACCACGTGGGAGATGTCCTGCTCACCACGCCGGCCATCCGGGCGCTGGCCCACGCCCAGCCCGACGCACGCTTGATCGCGCTAGTCGGCCCCTGGTCGGCGGGCGTGATAAGCGTCTATCCTGAGATCGAAAAAACGCTCACCCTGCCCTTCCCCGGGTTCGCGCGTCATCCAGCCCGCCCGTCGGCCCACCCCTACTGGCTGGCCTGGCAATGGGCGCGCAAACTACGACGACTATACGCCGACAGTGCCATCATCTTCCGGCCCGATCACTGGTGGGGCGCCATGCTGACGTACCTGGCCGGCATTCCTCATCGGATCGGCTTTGATGTGCCGGATACGGCGCCATTCCTGAACCGACGTGTCCCTTTGGAGACAGGTCATGCCGTCGCACATAACATGGCGCTCATCACACCCTGGACCGGCGGGCAGCCGCCTGATAACGTCCAGGTCTACTACCCGGTCGAAGACGCTGGCCGGAACTACATCCGCGAGCGGCTGCATGAATGGAAATTCCCGCCAGGGGCGCCGCGCATCATCATTCATCCCGGTTCGGGCACTCTGATCAAACAGTGGGCGCAGGCAAACTGGGCTACCGTGGCCGACCGACTGGCGGCCACCTGGGGCGCACCAGTGATCTTCACCGGCAGCAATCACGAGATTCTGCTGATTCGTTCGATCACGGCGCAGATGACCGCTCCCGCCATCGTGCTGGCCGGGGAAACCACCATTCAGCAGCTGGCCGCCTTGTATGAAGGCGCGCGCATCGTGCTGGGACCGGACAGTGGTCCGCTGCACCTGGCGACTGCCGTCGGTGCGCCGACCGTGCACCTCTACGGGCCGGCGGATCCGGTGGAATTCGGTCCCTGGGGCGAACAAAAACGGCACGTCGTGCTGACGACAGACATCGCCTGCCGCCCCTGTCGCATCCTGGACTGGCCGGACGACGATCCCGCCTACCATCCCTGCGTGCGGGACATCCCCGTCCAGGCGGTCATCAACGCCGCGTTGGTAGCCGCCGCGGACGCCTGACCCCGGTCGATAACCGGACAAAGCTCCTATACGCCACTACCAAACAGGCCGGCCAACCTGTGCTAGAATAGGCTATCGGCACACTCAGCGATCAAAAAACGACCATGAAACTGGAAAACCTGCTCGCCAACTTGAACAACTCTGATCCTGCTATCCGCATAGACGTCACGCGCGTGCTGGGCATGGTGGATGAAACGCTGGCGCTGATGGCGATAGGCCAGCACTATAAAACTGAAACCGAACCGGCCGTACGGCAGGCGCTGGACTGGGCCGGCAAACGTCTTTATGCCGCACACCAGGCCGGGTATAACACCGTCGACGAAATCTGCCGCCAGTTTGGCGTGGACAATGAAATCGCCCATGCTGAAGACCCAGAAGAAGCCAAACTCCTAAAAAAGATGCAGGATGAATTCGAACGTGACATGCTTCGTATGAAAGAACAGGGCGCCTCGAAAAAGGCGGGGATGGCCGCGGCAGCCGGTATTGCCGGCGCGATGATGGGCGGCATGTCGATGGGAATGGGCATGATGGGCTCTGCTCTTAAGCCCGGCGCTGAAGCGGCCTCCTCAAACCTGGGCGGCAGCCGACCGCAGATCGGCACACAGCGCACGCCGGCTGCCATGCCGTCCAAAGTGAATATCAGCATCTGGGTGCGGCGGCTTTCGGAGGAATCCAGCGCGGCTGACCGTGCAAAAGCAGTCATCGAACTGGGCAGCCTGAATAATCCCGCCGCGCTGCCTCACCTGGCCGCGGCTTTTGCATCCGATCCGTCGCCGAAAGTGCAGGAAGCCGCACAGCGCGCCGGAAAGCTGCTCTACTGGCGCACCGTCTACTGGCACATGGAGCAGGACGGCTCCCTGGCCGCCGAGATGCAGCGTCGGGCCGAAGCGATGGGCAAGACGGTTCGAGCGAAAGCCAGCACCGAACCCGCGCCGACTTCGCCGGAATCGCCCTCGTCGGCCCAGCCAGAAGATGTCAGCGCCATCCTACGCCGCGCCAATGCCAGCCGCAAACGACGCAAGAAACCATAAACGCGCTGCCGCCACCGGTCTGAACCGTTTCAGGTCTACGGAGAAAGTCGCCATGTCACAACCACTGACTCTGCCCCCCGGTCAGAAATTCGTCCTCAAGGATTTTGATCCGGATCATACGGGCGCCTATACCCGTAAACAGGATGCCAAAGCGCAGACGGCGGAAAACGTCGAGCGCCTCCATGCGCTGCAGGAAATGCTGTACGCGCAAAACAAACATGCCCTGCTGATCGTCTTGCAGGCGATGGATGCCGGCGGCAAAGACGGCACCATCAAACACGTCATGGGCGCGTTCAACCCGCAAGGCGTGGTGGTGACGCCATTCAAAGCACCGACCGACGAGGAACTGGCCCACGACTTCCTGTGGCGCGTGCATCAGCATACCCCGCCAAGAGGCATGATCGGCATCTTCAACCGCTCCCATTACGAAGACGTGTTGATCGTCCGGGTGAAAAACCTGATCCCGGAAAAGGTGTGGCGGCAGCGCTACGAGCACATCAACAACTTTGAACGCCTGCTGGCAGACAGCGGCGTGACCATCGTCAAATTCTTCCTGTATATCAGCAAAGCGGAACAGGCGGAGCGCTTCCGCGATCGGCAGCAAACCCCGGAAAAACAATGGAAATTCTCGCCTGGGGACCTGGAAGAGCGCAAACGGTGGGACGACTACATGGCCGCCTTCGTAGATGCGCTGACTGCCTGCCATACCGCATACGCGCCCTGGTACATCATCCCGGCTAATCATAAGTGGTACCGCAACCTGGTCATCTCGCAGATACTGGTCGAGACGATGGAAAAACTGGACCTGCACTACCCCGACCCAGTGCCCGACATCGATTCCTACGAAATTCCTGATTAGCCGGGTGAGATCATATGGTACAGATTCGGGGTGCACGCCCTGAAGACCTCGATGCAGCGGCGACCTGTGTGGCTGCTGCTTTTAGCGACACGCCCGAAACATTCCCCCAGC
Organism: Anaerolineae bacterium; assembly: GCA_034430555.1. GTDB lineage: Bacteria > Chloroflexota > Anaerolineae > Aggregatilineales > Ch27 > DAOTXK01. The sequence goes on from DAOUEM010000081.1 coordinate 13,280, forward strand.
TCAAGCATGCCTTTCAACGCAGCTTACGGCTGGATACCCAGTTCGCGGCAGCCAATACGCGGCTCGTCATCAGAGAGGGCCGCGTCGCCAGCGTGCTGCACATCGCCGACCGGCGGATGCTGATTGAAGGTATGCCAGTGCGCGTGGGGTTTGTGCCCTGGCTGGGCACCTATCCCGAGGACCAGCGGCGGGGTTACGGCGCGCTGCTGCTGATGGACGCGGCCGCATACATGGCGCAGGCAGGCTACGATCTCTCCCTGATTCCCGGCGAAGGCCTGGAACATTTTTACGAACGGGCCGGCTGGTGCAACTTCCAGCACTTTTATTACGCCCGCATTGGCCTGCCCAATGCTATAAACCCGCCGAATTTTCCCGGTGAAATCCGGCCCATCGACTGGACATCCGACCTGGACGCCGTGATGGCGATCCACGACCAGTACAACCGCGACGCGACCGGGCTGTCCGTCTGGACCAGGGACTTCTGGAGCGAGTACAGCCAGTTCTGGAAAGACGAGGTGACATCGGACTATCCTCTATTTTACGTGGCGGAGGTTGATGGTGCGGTCGTCGCCTTTCTGCGTAACGGTTTCCGGCAGGCCATCCTGGAGATCGGGCTGCGGCGCAGCGCAGAAGCAGCAGCCCTGGCCCTGGTGATCCACGCCTGCCGGCAGGCCCAACTGGCCGGCCTGCCCGAAGTTTACGCCATCGACCTGGGGCAGTTCCAGGCGCAGTTAGCCGCGCACAACCTGCATTTACAGCGGGAGAAAAGCAGCGGCTATATGTACCGCATCATCAACCTGGGATCGCTGGTGGAAAAGCTGCTGCCGCGAATGCAGGACCGGTGGACGTTATCGCCAGCCGCCGAGTGGGAGGGCAGCATCCATCTGGATAGCCAGGCCGGCAGCGTCTACCTGCGGGTGCGCGAGGGGCGGGTATCTATACCACCGTTCGACTCGGAACCGTCCATTCGCCTGCGCCTGACTCACGCCCAGACCATCGACCTGCTGTTCGGCCAGGCCGATATACCGCACCTGTGGATCGAGAGCAGCAGCATCCCCACCACGACCCACGATGTGCTGGAGACGCTGTTCCCCAACCGGGAGTTCCGCTACTATCCCAAGGATGCGATCTAAGCCGGGGTTTCCTGCTCTATACCACGCGGCTGGACTTCGATTGGCTCTTCGTTGCGATAAGCGACCATACCGGGCTTGCCGCCGCGAATCTTGCGGACGTGCTTGCGCTGCGTAACGTCAACCAGCACCCGGCCCTCGTCCCGCGCCGGACTGAAGAAAGCGGCCAGTTCCGCCGCCCGCTCGATTATGGCATCCGGTATCTCTCGCCCATCGTTCTTGACGATCACGTGCGCGCCGGGCACACCCCGCGCGTGCAGCCACACATCGTCGGCAGTGCCTCTGCTGAAGGTCACCAGGTCGTTCTGACGGGCATTGCGCCCGATCCAGATCACGAAGCCCTCGTCGGTCGTCACTTTGAGCGGGGCAGACTTGCCCGTCTGAGGGCGAGTCTGCTTCGGCCCACGCCAGTAGCCATCGCGTTCCAGGGCGGCGCGCACCTCGTCGATTTCGGGCCAGTTGGTCGCCAGGGTCAGGTCGCTGTCCAGCTGGTGTAAAAACGCCAGTTCATGGTTGGCGGCGCGCAGGCGGCGGGGAACATCGGCCTGGGCACGCTTGGCCTTCTCATAGCGGGCAAAGTACTGCTTGGCGTTGTCCAACGGTGACAGCTTTGCATCCAGCTTGATGGTCAGCGGCGGCTGGTCGGGTTCGTACTGCGCCTCAAACTCGGCTGCGCCGGCCTCGATGACATACTGGTAGGCCAGCAGCAGCTCCCCAGACTGGCGGATGTACGTCAGTTCGTCCTCGCTTTTAAGACCCTGGCGCAGCGAATCCCGCTTGTGGGTCACGCGCACGATCGCTTCATGAAGCTGCTCGCGGACCGGCTCTTTGGCGCGTTTGTAGGCGTCTTCCCCCACCGGCGCCCCGTAATAGGCCGCCAGTGCGGCGCTCACCGACTCGACCGGTTCCCAACCCGGCAGGTAAGACAGGGGCGTCATGGCATAGGCCGAGACTTCGCCCTGCTCGTCACGAGTCAGGCCAGGTGACCACTGCCGATCCAGCAGCGGCCGGGTGACCTCCTGCAGCACCTCGAATACAGCCAGCGGGCTGGTATCCTCGGCGCGGGCATTGGCTTTGCCCGTTGCCTGGAAGATGATCTCCCGCCCCAGGACCGGGCTGAGGCCCAGGATGCCGCGTGTCAGCGTCCGCCAGGCATATGTACCGGGATCCGAATCGAGCATCACTTCAATATCGCCCAGCAGGACGGCCTCCGGTGGCATTTTGCCAGACTGCGGCGGGGGCGATTCATACTCGTGCCCCGGCAGGCTGACGCGCACCCTGTTTTCCCGGTGGCTCACCCGGCGCATGCATTCCTGGACCACGCCCTCTTGCACCAACAGGATGTTGGCGCGGCGTTCAATCGCCTCGACAATGATCTCGCTGACGCCTTCCGCGCCCGCCACCTGGAGGGTCAGCAGCCGTTCCCAGGGGGGCTGGCTCACCTGCTCGATGATCGCGCCCTCCACATACCGGCGCAGAGAAAGGCCAAGCTGCGTGGGTTTGGGCAGGCCGCGCCGCAACTTTCCCGTCACAAAAGTGACGTGCGGTCTTTGCGGCTCGGCATTCAGCACCAGGTAATGGCGCTGGCGGTTGGCGTAGATTTCCAGCCCGATGGCCGTTTCGTTCAGGTCCAGCACATCCTGCACACGGCCGCCAAGCACACAGTCCCTTAGCTCGTCGACCACGGCGCTGACGGTAAACACGTCAAAATACATACGGGTATTATCCCTCACCTAAAAACTCCCGTAACATACCGCAGAACGCGGGGATTGGCATCACATTCGGCATAATGCTACAATGCCTCGCATTGGAGCAGTGTTATGCGCATTGCAGTCGGGTCCCTCAATCCGGTCAAGCGGCAGGCGGCAGAGAGCGTCCTCAAGCCGCTTTTTACCGGCGCGGCGTTTATCGTCCTGGACGTACCTTCCGGCGTACCGGCGCAGCCCTGGGGTGACGCGGAAACCCGCACCGGGGCGATCAACCGAGCGCGGACGGCGCTGTCCCAAAGCGGGGCCGACCTGGCCGTGGGCCTGGAAGGCGGCTTGATCCGCACGGAAAACGGGTTGATGACCTGCGCCTGGTGCGCCGTGGCCGCCCCCGATGGCCGGATCGGCGTCGGCGGCGGTGCCCACACCATGCTCCCGCCGGCAGCCGCGGAACGTCTGGAACGGGGCGAGGAATTGGGCGCGGTGATGGATGCCCTCACCGGTATAGCGAATACGAAACATCACCAGGGCGCAATTGGCATCCTGACCGACGGGTTGGAGACACGGCAGACAGCTTATGCACACATCTTGCGGCTGTCTCTCGCGCCATTCCGGAGTGAACCACTGTTCCGGCAGCAAGCACGCGCGGGAGACCGTCCAAAGTGAGCGAAGCCGACGCCATCAGCAGAACCATCGATGGTCCGGTCACCGTGGAGTCGCTGGTCGATGATTTCCAGGCGCTCGGGTTGTATGCCGGCATGATCGTCATGGTGCATTCGTCGCTCAGCGCGTTGGGGTGGGTCTGTGGAGGTCCGGTGGCCGTCATCCAGGCACTGGAAGCCGTGCTAGAACCGGAAGGCACGCTCGTCATGCCCACGCATTCGGGTGACCTTTCCGACCCGGCAGCGTGGCGTAACCCGCCTGTACCGGAATCGTGGTGGGAGCCTATCCGCCGGCATATGCCCGCCTTCGACCCCCATTTGACGCCCACACGGGGTATGGGCGCCGTGCCGGAGTGTTTCCGCCGCCAGCAAGGCGTGAAGCGCAGCCGTCACCCACACGTCTCGTTTGCGGCCTGGGGCAAACACGCAGCAGTGGTAGTGGGTGAGCATCCGCTGGATCATCCCATGGGCGAGGGATCGCCGTTAGCCCGCTTGTATGATCTGAATGGCTGGGTCTTACTGCTGGGCGTCGGCCATGCCAACAACACCTCGCTGCACCTGGCGGAATACCGGGCTGAGTTTCTCGGGAAAAAGGTGATGACCCAGGGCGCGCCCATGCTGATCGACGGCCAGCGCCGCTGGGTAAGCATGCAAGACGTCGACCTGAACGACGAAGATTTTCCGCAAATCGGAGAAGCCTTTAACAATACCGGGGACGTCCGTCACGGCCGGGTCGGCAGTGGCCAAGCGCTCCTGATGCAGCAGCGCCCACTGGTGGATTTCGCCTCCAGATGGATGCAGGCAAATCGCCGGTGAAGTATCCTAGTGTCTGAGATACCTGGTTCGCAGACATCGTGGTCTTAAAAACCTGTCTATCCTATTGGCCGAAGACGGGGGGAGTTAATGAAGATGAACAAAACGCTGTTCCTAATCATCTGTGCAGCCGCCATCCTGATGACCGCGTGCGGCGGCGACACCCAGCCTGCGGCACAACAAACCACGGCACCGACGACGGCTCCCGCCGCCGGCTCTGTACCTGTGCGCCCGGTCATCCGCATGAGTGTCCTGGGCGAGGAGTACGACGGCCTGCTCGGCGCATACTGCTGGTTGCAAGCAGCAAATGATATCCGCTGTGAGCCTGACCCCCTTAACCTGGAACCAGCCAATGCCACCACCGTCGAATCAGGCGATAGGCTGAACTTCATCATCGAAGGCGAAGCCGGCCCACCCAGCGCCTTATATGCCACGTTGATGGATGACAGAGACGCCGACGGCGATCCCGTGGTGATCGACTTCGACTCGCCGGATAATGCAGCGTACACCGTCGACCTCGATTCAGGCACCCACCGCCTTAATGTCGTGGCGGAATACCAGGAAGTTGGCGGGGACAATACGTTCGTCACGACCATTTTTGCCGTGGATGTGGCGGCAGGCGTCGCCGCGGTTCCGACCCCACAGCCCAGCGCGACCACGCGGCCCACGATGGAACCCACCACCAGCGAAGCCAAACCCACGGACGCTGCCGCGCTGCCCACGGCCGCATCCACCGAAGTCACAGAAACCGCTGCCGCGACGGCGCTGCTCCCCTCCGCGCCAACCGAGGTGCCAACCGCAGTGCCAACCGCAGTGCCAACGGCAGCGCCGACCACCGCCCCAAGCCAGCCGCCTCCACCCACCCCCCTACCGACGGCTACCGCCATGCCCGTAGCCGGTGGCGAACTGGCGGCCAACCCGCCCGAGGTGCTTGTGATCAACGGCGGCCGCCAATTCCAGCCTACTGGCACGCGGTTCTGCTACCGGGATGCCAACGGGCGCGAAGTCTGCGTGGATGCGCCGGCCTCCGCCGAGGCCGAACGCGTGCTGGTGGGGAACAACACGACCATCCGTATTGATGCTGCCGGCAATGGCCCTCTCAACATGGTGTTCATCCTCAGCAGCAGCGACCTTTCGCAGGAATTCCAGCGGGTAGAGATGCCGGGCAGCAACGTCGCACTGTTCATGGTCAGCGGCGCGCCTGGTAATTACACGCTGACTATCGACACGGTATGGGCGGAAGGCACCGCGACATACTACTTCCGTCTGCAAATTGTGGGATAAAACACACCAACATCGACCACCATAAACCGTAAGATTACGATTCAAATCGCTGCGTTTGCTGCCCGACTCCAGGCCTGGCAGCAAACGCCCTTTACAACAGTGGAGCCCTCCCATGCCTAAAATCACGTTCGTTGGCGCTGGCAGCACCGTCTTTGCCAGGAACCTGCTCGGCGACATTCTCAGCTTCCCGGAGCTGGCCGGGTCTACCATCACCCTGTTCGATATCGATGAGAGTCGGCTGAGCACCTCCGAGATCGTCGCCCAGAAAGTCGCCGCCGCCCTGCATATCCAGCCCACCCTCGAAGCCACCACCGACCGCCGCCGGGCGCTCGACGAGGCGGACTACGTTATTACGATGTTCCAGATCGGCGGTTACAAACCAGGCACGGTCACCGATTTTGAGGTGCCCAAAAAATACGGGCTGCGCCAGACTATCGCCGACACCCTGGGCATTGGCGGCATCATGCGCGGCCTGCGGACCATCCCGGTATTCCTGAAGATGAGCCGCGAGATGGAAGAGCTGTGCCCGGATGCGTTCCACCTGAACTATGTCAACCCGATGGCCATGAACTGCTGGGCGCTCAACAAAGCCACCACAGTCAAGACGGTCGGCCTGTGTCACAGCGTGCAGGGCACGGCCCAACAACTGGCTGCCGACATCCGCGTGCCCTACGAAGACATCAACTACATCTGCGCCGGCATCAATCACATGGCCTTTTACCTGAATTTCGAGCGCCGGCGGCCCGACGGCACCGTGGAAGACCTGTACCCGCTGATCCGGCAGGTAATAGAAGAGGATCGCGTCCCCAGTTGGAACCGCGTGCGCTACGAGATGTTCAAACGCCTGGGCTATTTTGTCACGGAATCCAGCGAGCACTTCAGCGAGTATACACCCTGGTTCATCAAGCGGGATCGACCCGACCTGATCAAGCAGTTTAACATCCCACTGGACGAATACATCACGCGCTGCGAGGCGCAGATCGCCGGGTGGCAAGAGCTACGCGAGGCGCTGGTGGACAGCGACGAACCGCTGGTCGTCGAACGCAGCCACGAGTACGGCTCGCTGATCATTCACAGCATGGAAACCGGCATCCCGCGCGTGGTATACGGCAACGTGACCAATCATGGCCTGATCGATAACCTGCCGCAAGACTGCTGCGTGGAGGTCCCCTGCCTGGTGAATAAAAACGGCTTGCAGCCTACCCGCATCGGCAGCCTGCCCCCGCACCTGGCTGCCCTGATGCAAACCAACATCAACGTGCAGGCGCTTACCGTGGAAGCCGCCCTGACCGGCAAGCGCGAATATATCTACCACGCGGCCATGCTGGATCCGCACACGGCCGCCGAACTGGACCTGGATCAGATCTGGTCACTGGTGGACGATCTCATCGAGGCCCATGGCGACCTGCTGCCGGCATTTCATTAAGCACACCACCACATCATTCAGAAGGACAGGCGCGGGCCTGTCCTTTTTGCCTGGCTCAGTCGAGATAAACACTGTTGTCCGGTGTCCAGGCAGGCGCGCATACCGCCAGAAAATGCAGCACCTCCGGTCCATCGTTGAATATCTGGTGGACCATACCCGGCGCGATGGCGACCACCTGCCCCGTATTCAGGGCATACGTCTTCCCATCGATCACCACCCGCCCCACGCCGGCAAGCAGATAGTAGCTTTCTTCCGCTTCCGGGTGGAAGTGTTTGAGCGAGGCTTTGCCCGGCGGCAGCTCGATGTGAGCCAGGCTGTGCTGCACAACTCCACCGGCGGCAGCGCCGGCAAGTTCGTACACGATTTCGCCATGTTCGCTGATCAACGGCTGGCAGTCATCCTTGTGTTTGATATGGGCCATGACCTGCTCCTGATATGCCTCAATATTAATAACACCCTACAACCAGCGATCGATGATATCCTCAACTGTGCCGTTTTCGATCAGGGTCGTCAGCGCCGTATTTAAGGCTTCCCACAGCTTGAAGTTGCCGACCTGGACGGCCACCGCGTACGGATCGCTGGTGACAGATTCTGGCGCAACGGCCAGCCCGTCATGCTCTTCCAGCCACAACCGCGCCGAGATGGCATCGACCAGGGCGGCCTCAGCCTCCCCGGCCAGGACGGCATCCAGCGCCGCAGAAGCCACGTCGTACGACTCAATGGTCAGCACCCGCAGCCGCCGCTGCCAGGTCCGGGCTTCCAGGTCGCCTTCCGTGCCGAATTCGATCGCGATCGTGCGTCCTTCCATATCACTCATGTGGTCGATGCCCGACTCGGGCGGCCGGACCAATACCTGACCCGCGTCAAAGTAGGGTCTCGTGTAACGAGCGTCATTCATGCGCAGCGGGTCCACGCGCAGGGCGGAAAACAGCGCGTCGGCCTGGTCGGCGCGCAGCGAGTCGTACAGGCCATCATACCCCATGTTGATAAACCGCAGCGGCACGCCCATTTCCTCGGCGACGGCGCGCGCCAGGTCGACATCCAGCCCGATCAGCTCGCCGCCCAGGTCGAGGCCAAACGGGGGGTAACTGGCGTCGATGCCCACCCGCAATTCCCCGTAGGGCAGCATGGGGAGTTCCACCGGCGGGCGAAAAAAGGCCCGCCAGACCCAGCGCGCCGCGTAATAACTGGCCGGCAGCCCGACGATGGCTGCCACAATCGCGATCAGCAGCCACTGCCGCAGCGTGAGTTTCTTCAAGCGGGTGATAACGGCGGGGATCATGGCAGGTCCACCTCTCGCCCCTGGGCATAGGCTTGCAGGTAAGTGTACACCTGGCGCGGGCGGAAATCCGGCGTCAGAAAGGTGAAGTTGTCCGGGTAACTGCGAGTCGGGGCCGGATAGCGCAGCACCCACTGGCACAACTGCTGTACATACGGCATATGGGCTTCGGCCCATTCATAGCTGTCGATGGTGTAGCGAATACGCTGCACGGGCCGTACTGCCTTGGTCCAGCGGGGGTGATCATTCCAGCCAGTCTCGGTGACAAAGATAGGTTTGTCGGCATCATCGAATTCGGCCATGATGTCGTGAATCAGTTCGATGCGACGGAAGTTGAGCACATCCTCTCCCGGCTCCGACTCCGGTGGGAAAGTAAACCCATACGTGTGCACGGCCATCGCGTCAAAATAAGGAGCCGCGCCGGCTTCGTACATCTGCCGGATAAAGATCAAATCGTTCAGTCCCCACGGGCTGCCTTCCGGCTCGAGGGTCGGCGCCATCGGAGCCGCCAGGATGATCACGTCCGGATTGGCCGCTTTGGCCGCCTGGTAGGCCTGGCGCAGCAGCTCGACATATCCCGCCGGGCTGACCATGCGGTAGCCCCACTCAAAGGTCAGGTTGGGTTCGTTCCAGATGATGATGTGATCCACGCTGCCGGCATAGCGCTCGGCAAAGGCGGCCACAAAACGCGCGAAAGCGGGGAAGCGGTCGTCCTCCAGGTAGTTAAGCGTGGTATCCTGACCGCGCCCGCCATCCAACGCGCTGAGGCTGTCCGGGTCGGCTTCCGGCCTTGCCCAGTCCGGCACCATGCCCATCCGGGCGATCACGTGTAAGCCCTGGTTATGCGCGTGCTGGATGATGCGATCGAAGCCGGTCCAGTTGATCTGACCGGCCTCGCGTTCGGCGTAGGCCCAGGGGAAAAACTCGACAATGGTGTCCGCGCCCAGCTCGCGCACCATTTGCAGCGATCGCTGGATTTTCCACTCCTCAACTTCGTCGATCAACCGGGTATGCATACACAGCAGCGGCTGCGTCGTGTGAACCGCCTGGATCGGTCCCAGAATGGCGCGCGGTGGGGCCGGCCGCAGCCACATCAGCAGGAGCGCCACCAGGGCCAGCCGGAGCGCCCAGTCACGCCAGCCACGCCAGGTGAAACCCAGAATACGTATATCCTGCCAGACGCGCGGTGAGAAGATCATCGACTTACCCCTGGACCATTCATCTCGCCCTCCGAGGCCAATCATAGCGCACGCCGCACCGCTACGCTGGACGGTTACCTGACGGCTTCCTGCACTTTTCCAAACGGAAAATCGGACGCCCGGTCGAGCGACGTCCGATTTGCGACGTACAGGTCACGAAGCAAACGGGGATCATCCGTCCCTTGCACCGAGGTCGGCCACCTGGCGGATCAGATTCAGGACCGACAGCGTTAATTTCATCATGTCGCCCGTGCGGACCTTCTGCGGAGTCCTGGTGTGGTTGTTCTCTTCCGCCGCACGGGCGAAGAGATAAGCTGCCAGCAAACCCAGCAGCACACCCACCACAGCCCCAATCAGATAGGTCTGGACTTTCCAGTTTTGGCCGGCTGCGCCAGGCGCGGCGGCCTGGGGCGGCGAAGGATTAGTTGCCATACGTTTGCTCCTCTTCTGGAGAAGGCTGTTCAGGCTCTGGACGGCCGGTCACCACGCGCTCCAGGTAACCAAGACCGCCCTGCATCTTGATGACCGGTGCCGCCAGGCGCGGCACGTTATCGCTCACCCGGTTGAGCTGGCGGATCACCGCCTGCCTGCCCCGTCCCAGCGGCCGCACAGCCATGTTATTGAGCTTCCACAAACCGATCGCCATCGCCATCAAAATCAAAGTGGGAATCAGGCACATCAATACAATGGGCAGCAACACGAAGACGGTGAGCATAAAATCAGCCACCAGCCCAATTTGCCCCGTGAGGTTAAAATCCGCCACCGATCCAAATTGCACGCTGTTGGCCGCCAGGATAAAGCCGACCATTACCAGCGCCATCACCACCAACACGCCAGCCATCGGCAGTATGATCCGGCGGCGCACATCGCGGCGGTGGTGTTGCTCAGGCGTATGTCTTCGACTTGGTCGTGTCATGCCGTCAGCTACCCGATCCCCTTTGCATTCCCGCGCATTCTACCACAAATCAGGCAGGACCCTAAACTCTTTTCTAACCGGCTGTGTAGTGCACATCCGATAAAACGCGTAGCCGTTCGGCGGCCTGCTCGGCGGTCAAATCGCGCTGTGCCTCGGCCAGCATCTCGTAACCGACCATAAACTTTTTGACGGTAGCGGAGCGCAGCAGCGGCGGGTAAAAGTGCGCATGAAGCTGCCAGTGCGCCTCGTCGCCGTCACCGGTCGATGCGCCCAGGAAGGGTGCCCCATGCCAGCCCATCGAATAAGGGAAGGAAACCTCGAACAAGTTATCGTAACGGGTCAGCAGGCCCTTTAATATCTCCGCCAGGGCATGACGCTCCTTCTCACTCAGGTCCGGCAGCCGCAAGACGTGACGGCGCGGCAACAGCAGCGTCTCAAACGGCCAGACGGCCCAGTAAGGTACCAGCGCCAGCCAGTGCTCGTTTTCCACCACGACCCGTACGCCCCGCTGAGTTTCCAGCGCGGCATAATCAACCAGCAGCACCGAATCGTTCTCGGCCCAGTAGGTGCGCTGCCGTTGATCCTCTATGAACGGCTCGTTGGGCAGAAAATCACCGGCCCACACTTGACCATGCGGGTGGGGATTAGAGCAGCCCATCACCGCGCCTTTGTTCTCAAAAACCTGTACCCAGCGATAGGTCCGGCCCAAGTCGCTGACCTGCTCCGCCCATACATCCACGATGTGTGTGATATCGGGCAGGTCCATGCGCGGCAGAGTCAGGTCGTGGCGCGGGGAGAAGCAGATCACCCGGCAGGTGCCACGTACAGTTTGTGTCTGGAGCAGCGAATGGTCAGCGCCAGCAGCTTCCGGCGCGCCCGGCAGCAAAGCAGCGAAATCATTGGTGAAGACAAAGGTGCTCTCATACGCTGGATTCCGGGCGTCACCGGCGCGCTGGTTGCCGGGGCACAGGTAACAACCCGGGTC
>DAOUEM010000082.1:0-3596 GCA_034430555.1 Anaerolineae bacterium
CGCGTGTTCCGTATTCAGTTGCGGGAAATGTTACGCCAATACAGCCGGGAGGCCTATCAGGACGGCTTGGAAGAAGGTGGGGTGGACCGGGGCGATATGGACGAGCGCGACGACCAGGCCCTGCGCCAGTGGTTGGTCGAGCAGGCCGGGTACGTCGACACCTTCGCCCAGCGCGTGTACGCGGGAGAAATGAGCGAGCGGGCGGCCCGCGTACACGCCGAAATGTGGGCCAACAAAAGCTTGCGGGGCGCGTTTCAATTGGGAAAAGCGTCGGCGGCATGGAATATGCCGCATCGCTGGGAATTAGGAAACACCATCGAGCACTGCCGGGACTGCCTGCGCTTGAACGGGCAGATTCACCGGATGCGCGACTGGCGCACGCGCGGCTGGTATCCGGGCAGTGACCAGCTGGAATGTGGGGGCTTTAACTGCGGCTGCCAGTTGGTGCCGGTGCCGGGCGAAAAAGCGCGAGGACGATTCTGATGCCATATACAATCGTGAAACAGGATGATAAATTTTGTCTGCGGAAACGGGACACCGGCGCAATCGTGGCCGGCTCCTGTCATGCCGACCGGGCCGAAACCGAGCGTATGGGACGGGCTATCCTGGCCAGCGAACACAAGGCCGTCACGGTCAAACAGGGGGAAGACGGGGCGCGGTATATGACGCTGGTCACCAGCAACAGTTACAAGGACCGCGAGGATGAATACATCAGCGCCCAGGCCCTTACCGACTGGGTGGACAAACAGTGGGACGGGGAGCAGTTCAAGTCCGACAACAAACTGGACTTCTGGCACATGCCGACCCCGACCATCGGCGCCCTGGTGTGGGCCGACATGCAGGGCACCTTCCTCACCGAAGTCTATAAAGAGCGGGAAAGCGGCCTGCCGTTCGTGCGACACTTCACCCGCGCCATCTGGGATTATATCGAAAAACAGGACAACTTTGGGGCGTCCCACCTGTTCATTTATGACCCCGAGCAGGTCGAGGAAGCCGACGACGGGCGTGTATATCACGCCATCGATAAACGACGATCAACCGCGCTGCCAATCGAATACGCAGCGAATCCATACACATTTTCAGGAGTTTTAACCATGACCGACACGCAGAAACAAAAGCGCGACGGCTTGCTGGACAACCTGTTCGGCCCGGGATTTGCGGGCACGCTGCGTTCGCTGGTAGGCCGCGCTGAAGAAAAACTGGAGCAGTCCGGGATAGAACACAAGGCCATCGGCCCAACCGTGACCCGGGATGACTTCCGGGACGCCGTGCTGATTGCCACCAAGGAAGTTGTCAAGGCCGTCAGCGAAAACGACGGCGAAGAAACTATCGCGATTGCCGACATCGTCGACGACGTGATCGCCGCCCTGATGACCGTGCCGGCTACCAACGTGGCCGACTATGAGGCCATCCTGGCCGTCGACCCGGAGCCGGGCGAAACGAAAGACGAGGACGAGACCGAAACCGCCCCGGCGGTCGACGACGAATTTAAGGCGCTGGTGACCAAGGCTATCACGGCCTACGGCACGGTGACCCAGGACAACGCCGCCCTGCTGGCGCAGCAGATGGAACTGGTGACGGCCATGAAGGCGCTGGGCGATCTGCCCGCCGCCATCTCGGCCATGGCCAACCGGATCGCCTTGCTCGAAAAACAACTGGCGGGCCGGTCCAAACGGGCCAGCCGCGCCGCCGAGACCGAAATCGAAGTAGTGACGCCGGACCTGGTCGCACAGGTCGACGCGGCCCTGAAAGCCGCCGACAGTGACGGCAAGACCTACTTCGATTATCCCGCAAAGGAAAGCTGACATGACCATCCAAATCGGTAAAAAGGAATTTAGCGACGAACAAATCCAGGCGCTGATCGACCAGGGGCTGGCCTTCGGGCAGAAAAACACCCCGGCGTCGGTGGTGCTGGATACGCCGTCCCTGCACGGCCCGTCGTCATCGGGCAGCGGTTGGGGAGCGCTAAGCGCGCCGGGTGTACGCCCGGATATGCTGAGCGCCATGACGCGCCCGCAGTCGCTGGCGCAGATGCTGCCCCTCATCAAGAGTGAAGTGCACCAGGAAAAGCTAGACATTCACACCGGCGTCACCGCAGAGGGTGGCACCAACGCCACGGGCTGGTGCGGCGATCCGCCCGGCCCCGGCGCCCTGAAAAAGTGCGGCATCAACTATAGCTGGGGCAAATACTACGCCAAGGACGACCTGGTGGCCATCGCCGACATCGGCATGAAGCGTGATTATGCCGACGTGCCCCGCAATATCCTCAACGCGGCCAGCCCGGTCAATGCCGGCAACCGGTTCATCCCCGACATGGTATTCACGCTGGACGATACCTTTTCGGACCTGCGATACCAGGAATGGCTGGTCGGCGTGGCGGCGGAACGCGACATCTGCCACGTCACCATCCAGGGCGATACCAGTCTTGCCAGCACGGCCACCCAGCACGGGTGGATCGCCGAGCCGGCCGGGCTGCAGACCCTGATCGCGACCGGCTACAGCGACCGTATCACCGGCACGCTGTGCCCGGTGATCGACCCCATCGTCAAATCGTTTAATGCGCTGGTGACCGGCACCGATGCCAACAGTCGCGTCCTGCGCGACGTGATGACGGGCGTTATGTATTCGCTCGATCAGCGCAGCAACGACGCCGGCATGATGGACGTGCAGTTCGCGTTTGTCATGCGCCGGGAGCTGTTCTACAACCTGGTGCAGCACCTGGCCTGCCGGATGTTCACCACCTTCTGCACGACCACGCTGTCGCCCGGCCTGACCACCAGCGCCGAGACCATCGAGCGCCTGCGCCTGGAGATGTTACGCGGGCGGTACATCGTGCTGGACGGCATGGCCTATCCGGTCATCCTCGATCAGTGCATCCCGCAGGATACCCTGGGCAACGGGTATTACAAGTCCGACATCTTCATCGTCCCCACGACCTGGCAGGGGATGCCGCTGACCTACTACCAGTATTTCGACATGGAAAATCCATACAGCATGGAATACACGGCCAAGCTCGACAAACCCGTCGAGCGCATGAACGATGGCCTGTGGCTGGTAGGCAACGAAAGCACGGCCCTCTGTTTCGAGCACCATTACCAGATGGCCATCCGGCTGGTCCTGGAAGCACCGTTCCTGTCGGCTCGTGCCGACGACGTGTGGTACTACTTCCGCGAAGACCTGCACAACGCTATCCCCGGCGACTCTGCTTATTACGACGGCGGCGATAGTTACATCCAGCAGCACTTCCTCTCGTACTAAAGACGGGGAAGTGACCGGTTAAACAAACACGGCGGGGCCAGAACACCGGCCCCGCTTTTTTTATATTGACAGTACAGAATGGATGTGCTAATATATAAATGCCGGTCGCGGCGCTTGAACGCCCACCGGCCCTCCGACTAGGTAGGAGTCAGAGCATGGCTGAGTGTACCACAATCCAACGAGCCTATAAAGCCAAACTATATCCTACGCCTGCCCAGGCGCGCCTCTTCTGGCAGCATATCGCATTTGGTTGCAAAGCGTACAATTACGGCCTGGACAAAATCCTGGACGTGCTTTGTCAAGAGGGTGCCAAGTATCCAGGCTGGATGGCAATTAAA
>DAOUEM010000083.1:0-2792 GCA_034430555.1 Anaerolineae bacterium
CGAGCGCACCAGCTACGCCGAGATGGTCGAGCACCTGCACGAACGCATTATCGGCCAGGACGAAGCTGTGATGGCCGTCAGCCGGGCCGTGAAAACGGCGCGCGTCGGCCTCAAGGACAAAAAGCGTCCGATCGGCGGGTTTTTGTTCCTGGGACCAACCGGCGTCGGTAAAACCGAGCTGGCCAAAGCCCTGGCGGAGTTTATGTTCGGCGATGAAGACGCCATGCTCCAGCTCGACATGAGCGAGTTCCAGAACGAATCGACGGTGAACCGCCTGCTGGGGTCGCCTTCGGGTTACGTGGACAGCGAAGCCGGCGGCCAGCTCACCGAGCGCGTCCGCCAGCAGCCCTATCTCATCGTGCTCTTCGACGAAGTGGAAAAGGCGCATGCCCGGGTGATCGACATTCTGCTGCAAGTGCTGGAAGAAGGCCGCCTGACCGACGGGCGCGGTAACGTCGCCTCCTTCAGCGAGACGGTGATCATCCTGACCAGCAACCTGGGCGCCGACTACCTACAAACGACCGAAATCACCGAGGAAATCCGTGAACACGTGATGGATGCGGTCGATGACCACTTCCGGCCGGAGTTCCTCAACCGCCTGGACGAAATCGTGGTCTTCCACCCGCTGAACGACGATCACCTCGCCCAGATTCTCGATTTGATGCTCAACAAGGAAAATAAACTGGCCACTGCGCGGGGCCTGGAGCTGGAATTCACCAGCCGCGCCAAAAACTGGATGCTCAAACAAAACGACCACCCGGAATGGGGCGCGCGCCCGCTGCGCCGGATCATCCGGCAGAACCTGCGCGAGCCGCTGGCCGACTTCCTGCTGGAAGAGAACCCCAGCGTTGGCACCACCGTCCAGATCAGCGCAGGCAAAAACGGGTTGACCTTCACGGTCGAAAATCCTTAGGCAGGGGCTGAGGGGAGACTGATCCGTGCAAATCGATTCGACCGAGAACCTGCACCCCATTCCACGGCCGGGTGACCTCTGGCGCGCCTGGGAACAGACGGCCAACTACGTCGCGCAGCTCACCAGAACGGCAGCCGTCGTGCACCTGGGGTGGAACTCGCAAGGGGTGGATGCGCCCTGGATGGCCCAGTTTGAATGGATAAGCAACATCGAGCGAGTCGCCGGCTGCGACCTGGCGGGTGAGGCGCTGAGCACCCTCTGGGAACAAATCGAGGCGCAGTACAAGATATTTCCCAATCAGCTGGAAGCGCGGCGCGCACCAAGCGGTTATCCCCCCGAACGCTGGTTTGTGGCCGCCGAGCACACGCTCATGGATCGGCTGACCAGCCTGAAAACGGCTGACAATCCGGCGCCCATCATCACCCTGCTGTTCACCTACCACGCGCGGCACGATCCGGAACCCCGGATCGAGGCCTGCCTGATCGCCCACGAATCGGCCACAACGATCAGGGGACACGGTCCCTCTTTGCTGAAGGCCTGCCAGGATATATATCCGCGCGTAGTCCAGCAGTTCAACCAGCGACCAACCAACTGAGCCCTAATCACGATCGAGCGGCCTGAGCGTCAGACTTGATACCAGTCTGCTGGCGTAAGTCCATGACGCCGGACAACCACACCGGAACGAGGCACTCATGATGGATGTGATCAACTTTGGCACCGACGGCATTCGCGGCATCGCCGGTGCACCACCGCTGTCGCCGGACACGCTGCTGGCAATCGGCCGGGCCGTCGGGCGCTGGCTGCGCCAGGAAGCCAGCAGTCCCACCGTATTGATCGGGCGGGACCCCCGCCCCAGCGGCCCGCAGATCACCCACACGCTGCTGGCCGGCCTGACCGCGGAAGGCATCACCGCGGACGACCTGGGCGTGATCACCACGCCGGGCATTGCCTACCTGGTGCGCAGCATGGATCACAGTCTGGGCATCGTGATCTCGGCCAGCCACAACCCCGCCGACCAGAACGGCATCAAGCTGATCGGCGCGGATGGCTTCAAACTCGACGATGCAGCGGAGGCGGCCATCGAAGCGCTGATCCGGGAGGCCCTGGCGGAACACCTGCCGGTCGAGCAGTCTGGCCGCGTCCGGTCGGCCGGCTATCTCACGGAGCATTACCTGGCGCACCTGACCGCGGGCCTGGCTGCAGACGCCCTGCAGGGGTTGTCGGTGGTTCTGGACTGCGCCAATGGCGCGTCTTACGCGCTGGCCCCGTCGGCCTTCGCCCACCTGGAAGCCCGCGTGACCGCGCTCGGCACCAGTCCCACCGGCCTGAATATCAACGTGCGCAGCGGTAGTGAGTTCGTGCGCCGTCACAGCGAAACCCTGCTGGCCGTCATGCAGACCAGCGGTGCCCACATGGGAATCGCCTTCGATGGCGACGCCGACCGCGTGGTATTTCTGACGCCTTCTGGCAAGCTGATCGACGGCGATCATATCCTGGGGCTGCTGGCGGTTCACCTCAAACAGCGGGGAGCGCTGCCGGGCGACCGGGTAGTTGCCACCACCATGAGCAACAGCGGCCTGGCTCACTACCTTGGGAGGTACGGCATCACCCTGGAACGCACCAAGGTCGGGGATCGCTACGTCATGGCCCGGATGCGCGAGGGCGGGTTTGCTCTGGGCGGGGAACAGGCCGGGCACATCATCCTGCTGGATGACACCCACACTGCCGGGGACGGCATTTACATCGGGCTGCAGGTGGCGGCCCTGGTCGCCCAGGAAACCGGCCTGCTGGATCGGCTGGCGGCGGAGATGCCCAAAGTCCCCCAGGTGATCGCCTCCGGACACCTGGCGCGCCAGGTTCCGCTGGCGGACGTGGCCGA
>DAOUEM010000084.1:0-3093 GCA_034430555.1 Anaerolineae bacterium
ACAGGAGGCGTTGTATGGGTGCCAAAGTGCTTGAGTGTGCCAACCACGTGCAGCGTGCGCCTGTCGCTGTCGGCTAGGGTTTTCCCCACGCACTGACAACCTGACCGTCACACAGCCACGACGCCCGCTGCCGCGAACGGTGGTCGACTGATTCGCAGTCGCCGCGACCGTTCGCCGCGGCCGTTTTTGATTCCGCGGGTGTGTTCTGCCTGCTTACGGCAAGGTCGCCCCGATCAAAGCCGCCGCTCGTTTATGCCGGCAGGTGTCGGCGGCCGATCTCGGCTTGGGCAGGAGGTGTGTGATGGCCGCTATCGTATTTCCATCAACCAACGAACACCGGACGGTTGCCGGTTTACCGGCGCTGTGCCCATGTAACCCGCTCGTCAAACGAAACCATCAATCGGAGAAAACCATCCGTGGAACCCGAACAACAAACACGTAAAACAGCTTCTGACGAGACCGCCGACGAGATTATCTTGCAGGGAATCGTCACCAAAAAATCGACCGGGCGCTACTGGGTGCGCGTCGACGGGCGCACGGTGATGTGCGCCATCACCAGCATGCTGCGCAAGCGGCTGATCTACCCCACCCGCGACCCGAACTCGCTCTCGCGCTTTGAGGTCGCCCGCGTGGACGACATCGAAATGGTGGACCCGGTCGCCATTGGCGACGAGGTACGCCTGCTCGACCGCGGCCAGGACGAGGGCCTGATCGTGGAAGTGCTGGAGCGCCGCACCAAGCTCACCCGCCGCGATCCCGGCCCCAAGCCGCTGGAACAGGTGGTGGTGGCCAACGCGGACCAGGTGCTGGTTTGCGTGGCGGCAACCACGCCGCAGCCCTCGCCTACCACCATCGACCGCTACCTGATCTCGGCGGAGACGGCCTACCTGCCGGCCATCGTGGTCTTCACCAAGTGGGACGACGATCCCAAGCCGGACTGGCTGGACGAGGCCATCGCCATGTACCGCCGGGTCGGCTACGACGTGCTGATCACCAGTGCCCTCAGCGGCCAGGGCATCGAGGCGCTGACGACGGCCATCGCCGGGCGGTTTTCGGTGCTGGTCGGCAAATCGGGGGTGGGTAAGTCGAGCCTGCTCAATGCCGTGCAGCCGGGGCTGGGCCTGCGCGTCAGCGAGGTGAACGCCTATCACGGCGAGGGCCGCCATACCACCAGCCATCTGGAGCTGTTCGACCTGGTGGTCGGCGGCGCGATCGTCGACACGCCGGGTATGCGCGAGTTCAGCCTGTGGGACGTGCCCGCCGACGAGATCATCGCGCTGTTCCCGGAGGTGGACGACGTCCTGGGGCGCTGCAAGTTCAGCGACTGCACGCACCGCGACGAGCCGAAGTGCGCCATCCGGCGGGCGGTGGACGAGGGCATTATGGCCGAGAGCCGCTACCAGAGCTACCGCAAGATTCGCTGGCCGGAAGGCGATTGACCGGCCGGCACAAGGACCAACCGCGCCGGGACCGCTTAATCGTCAAAACCGGTCCCGGCCAACTATCACTCAAAACCCAGAGGGGGAACCAAACAAACACCCATGAGTTTACGATTTCACGAGATTGCGGAAACGAACGGCCGCATTCAAAACCCGTTCTCCGAGGAAAAGCTGGCGCTGCTGGGCGCGATCGTCCATGACCTGGGCCAGAACCGGCCCGGCTGCCGCCAGATCATCACCGCACTGACCGCGCCCCCCACGATTAACCGATACAATCCGCGCATCCAGGTTTCCTTTTTCGCCCCAACATCCGCCTACCGGTACGAATCCCAGGTCGAGGCCCTGCAGTGGCGGGTCCGCCTGCCGCACCCGCGCCGGGACGTATGACCGGCCCTAGGTGAATTTACCGACCAGGTCAAGGATGTCCAGGATGAAGCCCAGCGCTTCGATCTGGGTGCTGGCGTAAATCAGGATGACCACCGCGATCAGGGCCAGGATCAACCCGCCCACCTGTCGCCAGAAGGACTTATTTGACCTGCCTTGCCTGGCCTCCTGCCGGTACTTCACCAGTTCTGTGATTCCCGCCCAGAAAAGCCCGCCAGACAACAACAATACGCCCGCCACCAGGATCAGGTCGGCCAGCGTATTCACACCGACCCGGAAGCCCAGGTAGGCGCTAATGACAAACACGATGGGCAGGCTAAGCAGCAGCGCTTCACCGCGGCTGACGGTGATCACAGGTACGGTACGAGCATCACCCTCCAGCCAACGCCGGCAGCGGTCCAGCAGCAACCACCACTGGTAGTAGCGACGCTCCAGCGGTGGCAGGCTGCGGTACAGCGCGCTCACGTCAAAACTGACAGTATGCGGCGTGCCATCCGTCAGGATGACGGACAGGTGCTCAACCGCGGCGTCGCCGGCCGCCATCAGATCGCGACGCTGGATGCGCCATCCCCGTCCAAAGCGTCCCCGTAAATAGTACGCTTCCACTTTGGACAGCGCTTTGATCTCGGTGACGCCGACTACTGTCACGACGGTGTGATCCGCTTCACAGGCATTTTCAAGCAAGGTAATGGACATGAATAGCGGCCTGTTCTGATTCAATCCGATCCATTGGCTGCCGCTTTGGCGACTTTTTTGTCCGCCTTCTTCTGCTTTCGGGCGGCTTTCGCCTTTTTTTTCGCCGCTTTGTGTTCCGCTTTGACGGCCAGCGGATCGCGTGGGATATAGTCGAGTGCTTGGCTGAATACCTCGACCAGCGTCTTCAGCGCCTTGACGCGCGACCACCACTTGTCGTTGCCCTCGACCACGGTCCAGGGCGCGGTGAGCGTGCTCGTCTTGAGCAGCATGTCGGTGACGGCTTCCTCGTAGGCGTCCCACTTTTCGCGGTTGCGCCAGTCTTCGTCGGTCAGCTTCCAGGCTTTGTACTCGGTATCGCGGCGCTGCTCGAAGCGCTGCAGCTGCTCATCCTGGCTGATGTGAATCCAGAACTTGACCAGGATGGTGCCGTAGTCTACCAGCTGCCGCTCAAAGGCGTTGATCTCGCGGAAGGCGCGCTTCCACTCGTCCTCCGTGCAAAAGCCCTCGATGCGCTCCACCATGACACGCCCGTACCAGCTCCGGTCGAAGAAGGCGATCTGGCCACGCTCCGGCA
>DAOUEM010000085.1:0-2248 GCA_034430555.1 Anaerolineae bacterium
ATCTTATTACGCACTTCAAAACGTACTGGGATCGCTGTCTGGAGATGGAGAATCCGGAGGAAGCGCGGCAGCAGTTGATGGCGAAAGTGATTGATCGGGTGTTTGTCTACGACGAGAAGGTGATAGCGGTTGCGCTGCCGCCTGATTTCGGCGTGGTGCTCGATATGCCGGAGGCCGCCCCGACCGAGGTGTTGGCTGCCGTATCCGCTGCTTCGACCCCGACCAGAAATGAAAAGAGTGCGAGTACCGCTATTGGTACTCGCACCCAGGACGGGAGCGACGGGATTCGAACCCGCGATCTCCGGCTTGACAGGCCGGCATGTTAACCGCTACACTACGCCCCCTGTGCGACAGGGAATTTACCACACCAGTAGGCTCCCGTCAAAATTTCCTGGAACCGGAAAACCCCGCCCGCCATTCATGTCGAAAAGCTGAATGGCTCATATAACAGGCCAATACCCGGCCTCAGTCAATAAAGCTCACAAACTGTACACGGAGATTCGTCAGGCGCTCACCAAGGGCCTGGGCCAACTGCTTCATCAGGTTATAGCCCAAATTCTTGTCAGCGTCCATCATGTCCGACAGCGCCACAGCGTCGATCTTCACCAGCATCACATCCGAAGCCGCCATCGCGCTTAACGTATAGGCGCAGGGTTCAACCAGGGATGACCACCCAATGACAGAACCTTCTCCCAGCTTTGTGATATCGACATGCTTTTCACCCACCTCGTCAAGTATAAACCTCAAGTCAACCTGGCCGGATTGGATGATATAGAGGGCGTCCGCATCGTCACTCTCGCGAAAAATCCAACAACCTTCTTCGCATTGAACTTCTTCACTAATCATTGCGATATCTTTGAACACCGCTGGTTCAATTCCCGCAAATAATGCAAAACGTCGCAGTGTCTCAGGTGAGATCATTATAGCCTCCAACAATCTGCTGGTGATAAAGTAAACGGGTCAACAACCGGATCATACCCTAATAAATCAAGCACCACGTTGACCGCCTCCGGCAGCGCAGCGATAACCGGCAATGTTGGCTCTTTGCCAAAATCGAGAACCTTGCGTGCCCGGATGCCGACTATCTGGATATTCTCGTCGACTGGCAAATCCACCCCGATCTTCCGCCCGACGCGAAGGGCCAGGGGAAGGTCTGCATCGTGGGCGCTGGCCGAATTCATCGTATCGGGCAGGTCACCTGCGTTGAACCGGACAACCTGCCCACTCTCGCCGTTGGGTGCCCACAGCGAGTCGATGATGATCACCCGCTCATAGCCGATCATCGTTTCCATCAATTCGAGGCCACCAACAGCCAGTTCGACAATGTCGACTTCTGCGTTCTGGGGCAGCACGCGTTCGAGCATACGTGCAGCGTATATGCCAGCACCATCGTCAGTAAGGATTGGATTGCCCAGCCCGATGATCAGGGTTTTCATAGGTGGATAGTGACGGGGGCAGGCTTCTGACCCACCCCCGGTGATTTCAATCGATATACTGCGAGCGTTGATCGATGATATTGCCGTCGACATCGCGGACGACGACTTCCAGCGGCATCTGCCCCGGCAGTGAGTGCGTTGCGCAGCTCAGGCAGGGATCGTAGCTGCGGAAAGCCATTTCGACCATGTTCAGGATGCCATCGTCGACTTTGCCTTCGTGGATGACTGCCGCTGCCGCTTTTTTGATGCTGAGCGTGATCGGCGCATTATTGTTGGTCGTGCCGACAACCAGGTTCACTTTGGTCAGGATGCCGTTTTCGTCGGTTTCGAAGTGGTGGGTTAGCGTGCCACGTGGTGCTTCGACAATGCCGACGCCGACCGTCGGCGTTTCGGTAGGAATGGCACGCACTTCGGGGCTGGTGATCTCAGGATCGGTTGCCAGTTCGAGCATTCGCTCGGCGGCATAGAGGAGTTCGACCAGACGCGCCCAGTGGGTCGCCAGCGTATGATGCACAGGCTTTCCTCCCAGAGTGGCGTAGAATTTCTCGTAGGCTTCCTGGGCCCTCGGTGTTGCCATACCATCGGTGATGTTCAGACGGCTGAGCGGCGTTGCCGTGTACATCCCCGAATCCTTGCCGTCAACGAACCCCTTCCAGCCGACGTTTTTGAGGTAAGGATACTTGAGATAGCTATACGGTTCGACATGCTCGGCGATGTGATCGGTATAGTTCTGCGGTGCGTACTTGCAGAACTCGACGCCATCCGGATCGACAACCCGCACCAGCCCATCATAGAAATTGACGTGGTTGTTC
>DAOUEM010000086.1:0-2768 GCA_034430555.1 Anaerolineae bacterium
CGCGGACCTTGACCGGGATACCGGCCAGCGTGTCGACCAAGACGTAGTCGGCGTCCCCGACTAACTCGATCACGGCCTCAGCATTGAATTCACCGGCTACGACGTGGTAGAGCAGAATGTCGGCCAGATTTTCGTCCCCCAGCAGGTCTTCGGCACTCATCTCGGTTTCTTCGAGCAGGGCGCTAAAGGCATCATCGGTGGGGGCGAACACAGTGTAGGGGCCTTCGGCCTTCAGAGCATCAACGAGACCGGCTTGCTGCACGGCAGCGACGAGAGTTGTGAAGCTGCCGTTTTCAACGGCTACATCCACGATGTCCTGACCATCCTGCGCCATCACAGGAGCAGCCAGAGCCAGGAGCAAAACGACAGAAACGAACAGGGCGATAGTCTTACGCATGATGTTTTTTCCTTTTTGAATTGGGTTGTTCAATGTCTGTATATGTATTGTACACATTTCTTGTTCAATATGTCAAATTATTTTCATGAGTATTTGATTAAAGGGGGAGCGGTTAGGAAAACGGAATGGGAACGTACACACCGAGGATAACCGTAAGGTCGGGTGAGATTTTGACAGGTATGTATCAGTGGACCAGTGAACTCAAGCCTATGCGATCTAATCGAGGAATGGGTTCAAGTGGCGGAGTAAGTCGTTCGCTGTGTCCAACCCGTCTAGTAACGTATTGCCGAGGTACACGCCTGGTACGCGGTCGATCCATGTCGGATCCTGCGCAAAAACGTAGCCAGCGTAAGCAACAATCGGCGTCTCTTTTTCCCGCTCAGTGGAAAGCCATTGCGGCCATTGACTCAGGGCCAACGCTGCGGCTTCGGTCATGGCCACAAAAACCACCATGGAGGGTTTGAGCTTTTCAATCAAAGAGATGAGATCGGGGAGATCAACGGACTGGCCCAGGTAGACTATCGGCCAGCGCAAGCGCTGCAGCAGCAAGCCAAGTATGAGCAAGCCGCCTTCATGCAGTTCGCCTGGCGCGCACGCCAGCACAACTGGCCGGATTGGATACTCAGGCGGCGCCATTTGCATCCACATCTGTAGTTTTTGGCGCAGGTAGTTGGTTGCAAAATGCTCGGTGGCGATGCTGATGCGGTCCTCTTCCCACGCCTGCCCGATGGCGGTGAACGTCGGTGCGATAACGGTCAGGACCAGATGTTCCAGCGAATGTACGGCCAATGCATCCCCAATGACCATTTCCGCCTGCTTTTTGTCAAGCGCGATTAAGGCCCCAAACAGTTGTTCACGGGTTGCTTCGCTGGATACGGTAGATTGGGTGGATGATGGTAGTTCCAGCGCAGAGTCAGAAAATTGATCTGTTTCCTCGCGCTGCTCCAGGGCCTGTATCGCGTTCCGGGTCTGCATTCCCGCATCGATACGCTGTTTGACCCATCGGACGCGCGCCACCTGTTGCGGGGAGTAGAGGCGGTGTCCGCCAGCAGTACGCGTGGGCGTAGGGAAATTGTAACGACGTTCCCAGACGCGCAGCGTATTTTTAGGAATGCCAGTCATACGCGCCACGACACCAATGTTGTAGATGGGTTCCTCGTTCATAGCGTTGTCCCTGTTCTTAATCTGATCTGCGGGAGGCTTCCCCGCTGCCCTGGTGGTCTTTTCAAAGGATGAGATCTCGGCGAGAATGTGTGCTTTCTCGCTCGGCTCGAAGCCCTGGTGGCGAGAAAAGCGGTCTCTCGAACGAGATTGACCGGTCGCTGCGCCACTGGCGCACGGTGCTCACCGTAGAGCACCTTACCGAGTCCGATGACCTCGAGCCTCGCTGCTTCCTCGATGATCGAGTACGACACGTCCACCAAATCCCTGGCTCAATACATCAATGGCAAGCAAATACAACATTGCCATACAGTGATTATATCCAGACCTCGCGTCAACGCTCATCTAGCCAGGCAAAAGTGTCTGCCCGTTGCGGCCATCGCGATCCCTAATTGTACTCCAGGCGACATGCGACCTTGCTTTTGCTACGATCTCCTGAGAGATCGATAGAGGCACACATCATGACGAGCAAAACATTTGAGCACCGGTCACAAATGCCATCCTGCTCCATCTTGTTGCGCCGCACCAAAGCAGTCATTTAACCGGCAGGATCGTTTACACGACTCGGTGCAGAAGCAATCAACACTATTCTCGTTCATTTGCAGCTTTATATTTTGCTCTAATAGACTTCGCACAAGGACTCAACTATATTTAGAGGTATTGCCGGATAGGAACTAGATTTGTGGATAAACGGCAACAGCCTAAGGATCTCATGCATGCGTAGATTATTCAGATCGGATAAGACCGAACAGATCACGACTACTACAGATAACGTCCTCCAACCAGGCGCGCACGCCGTAGATTTCACGCTGCCAAGCACACAAGGCGACGTGCTATCGCTCAGCGACCTGCGCGGGAAGCCGGTCATTCTGACCTTTTACCCCGCTGACTGGAGTCCTGTTTGTGGGGACCAACTGGCACTCTACAACGATGTGCTGCCGATGTTCGAGGACTACGGCGCACAGTTGATCGGTATCTCGGTAGACGGCATCTGGAGCCACCGCGCATATGCCGAGGCGCGCGGCTTGAGTTTCCCGCTGTTGGCGGATTTCGAACCGAAAGGCGCGGTGGCGTGTGCTTTCGGCGTGTACGATGCGCAAAAAGGCACCTGTGAGCGGGCGTTATTTGTGCTGGATGGCGAGGGCGTCATCCGCTGGAACCACGTCTCACCATCAAACATTAATCCCGGTGCAGCTGGCATTCTGGCTGC
>DAOUEM010000087.1:0-7697 GCA_034430555.1 Anaerolineae bacterium
CAGCACGTCGCCCCGGCTGACGTCGTGCGCGGTTTGCAGCAGGTTGAGGCCGCTGGCGGCGGTGATCATCACCACCGGCACGTCCTTCAACCGGGGATGGGCGCTCATCTGCCGGGCGACCGCGATGCCGCTGACGTCCGGCATCATGATGTCCAGCAGCACCACGTCGACCGGTTCGGATAAGGCCACCGCCAGCGCATCGTCGCCGCTGGTGGCCGTGACCAGCCGGTAAGCCGAGTCGCGCAGCATCGCGCCCAGCAGCCGCAGGACGGCGGGTTCGTCGTCGACGGCCAGTACGGTGTATGTTTGTTCGGTCATAACATGCCCCTTTACCCAGGCGCATGAACGTTCATGCGACGGTGTTTTCTCCAGTGTACCTAACAAACCGCGTTTTTTTGCTTTCCTTTAGATGTTTTTTAGAATCGCGCGCCTGTCGGCCCGCTGTTGGTGGATGTTCCATTGACTGCCCAGGCGGCGTGGTAGGGGTCAGGCGGTGCCTGCCCCGGCGGTACGTCATCCGGGGGCGGTGCCTGACCAACGGCACACCATGCCGCGCGGTGCGTCGATCCGCGGTTCAGGCCGGTTGTGGGGTAGGGGTGTTCAACTGAATGCCGCTGCGCCTTACGCCTCTTCCGTCCAGACCGGCAGCGTGAAGTGGAAGGTGATCGTCTCGTGATCGGTGAACACCTCGAATTTACCGCCGTGGTCGTGGATGATCAGGGCGGCGGTGGCCCAGGGCAGGCCCGGCGTGTAGAAGTTGATGGGGCTGATCCCGGCGTAGCGCGCCTGCGTATCCTCGTCGGGCTGGCGGCGGATGGTCACGCTGAGGGTCGACTCGTCGGCCAGCTCGGCGGCGATGGTGGCGGTCAGCACCGCCGGGGTGAAGGTCGGCGTCCAGTCCACGGTCAGCAGGTTGGCGAGCGCCAGGCGCAAGTTGCCGTTATCCAGGGCGGGAGGCAGGTCCTCGGGGATGAAGGCTTTGATGGTTTTGTGGGGCGCGTATTTCGCCAGGAGGTGCTGCTCCTGTTTGATGAAGGCCTGGAGCGACATACCCTCGTGCCAGCGGATGGCCGGCTCCTGGTAGGTGCGCGCCCAGTCGGCCAGGTGGCTCCAGCAGACGATGGCCCGCCCCGCGTCGGCGTTGATGATGCCGATGGCCCGCTCCCACTGCTCGGCGGACAGCGCACCGGGCGATGCGTCGGACGAAGCGTCGTCCACCGCGCCGGATGACGCGCCGGATGACGCGCCGGATGACGGCAGACCGGCGCTGCCATTAAGCAGCAGGTCGGAGTACCCCTTGATGTTGGTCAGCGGCATCAGGCCCTCGTTGCGCCAGACGATGATCGTCTGCTGCAGCTGCCCGACCGCGTAGGCCAGCGCCTGGAGCACGTCCTCCGCTTCCAGGGCCGGGTAAGCCTTGACGATCTCGGCGGTGTTTTTGCCCACCGTCGCCAGCCGCACCACGCGGTAGACGGGGATGCCCGTATCGCGGATACAGGCCTGCCCGGCCACCACCTGCGGGTCGCGCGTGATGCGGTCGAATTTGTCCTCCATAACGCGATTCTCCATCAGTTTTTGCCACGGTTAGTTTAACGTTGTCGGGGGGTTTGGGCCAGCGGAGATGGCCGATTTCCTGGGGTAGAGGGGCATCTGGGGGGTAATTTCACAGATTTTTTAGGAAGCCCGCCGGTGACGGGGCCCCGCCGGCGACGGGGCCTTGCTGGCCCCGGGTGAATCGCTCGTCGGCGACCGGGCTGGACGGGGGCGAGTCTCAGGCGTGATGATGGCGACAGCGGGCCGGTGATCGTCCTGACTCCTGGCGTGGGCCGCGCCGGATGGGTGAAAAAAGGCACAATCCTGTGGGTAACCCTGTGGATAACTCGACTCCGACCTGTGGATAACTTCGAGTCGGTGGGGATAATCTGGGGTATAACAGGGTGACATGCTGTGGAAAACAAGGAGGCCACCATGAACGTATGGGATGCTATTCGGGGCAAGCGGGCCGTCCGCCACTTCACGGACCAGCCGCTGCCGGCAGACGTCGCCCGCCGCATTCTGGACGCGGGGCGGCGCGCGCAGAGCAGCAAAAACTCGCAGCCGTGGGATTTTATCGCCGTGCAGGACCGGGCCACGCTGGGGGCGCTCTCCGCGTGCGGCCAGTGGATGGGGCACGTGGCCGGGGCGGCGCTGTGCGTGTGCCTGGTCACGCCCTCGCCGGAGGACAACGAACGCTACCTGTGGAACATGTTCGATACCGGGCAGGCGGCCTCGTTCATGCAGCTGGCGGCGCTGGAGATGGGCGTCGGCTCCTGCCTGGGCACCGTCTATGAGGAAGATAAAGCGCGCGACATCCTGGGCTTCCCGGCAGAGAAATCGCTGCGGCTGGTGATCTCGTTCGGCTACCCCGACCCGGACGTCCCGCGCGAAGGCCAGGGCGCAGCGGGCCGGCGGTCCTTCCACGAGGTGGTGCACCGGGATCGCTGGTAGGGGCGCGGCCGGCGGCCGGCGGCCGGCTATCAGGAGGATGACCGATGGCCGGCGGCGGTACTGACATAGCAGGCCCGATTCCTGGCGATGGGCTTGCTCCGGCCTGACCTTGCCAGCGCGCATGGGCAGCAGCCGGTCGGTCATCGGCCTGTCTCCCCTCGGCGGACCATCTGGCCTAAGAATAACACAGGCGCGGTCCGCGTGGATTAGGGCCAACCGATCATTTCCCCCACTCGACCACGTGCCAGGGGAAGACGGTCACGGCGGAGGCGGCGACCGTCACCTTGATCTGGGCCGGGTCCGGGGGCGGCATTCCGGAGAGCAGGAAGGCCAGGAAGCGGTGGTGCCCGTTGATCAGGACGAGCTGGCCCTCGTAGTCCGCCGGGTTGTAGCGCCGCCGGTCGATCAGCGGCTTGGTGGCGTAAGCGGGCAGGGCCTGGTAGGGGGCCACCGTGAAGTGGTACAGGCCGTGCCAGCGCAGGTTGGGGTCCAGCATGGCCGTGGCGATGCACTCCACGTCCTCTTTATTCAGGCTGATCTGGCCGCTGTGGAAGGGCGGCAGCGGCAGGCCCCGGCTGTAACTTTTGATCAGGTCGAGCGGCAGGATGCCGTCGGCGATGCGCACGATCCGGTCCCAGGCGCGAGTCTCCCCGCCCCGGGTGCCGCGGCAGTCCGGGCGGCGCGCCGGGCTGTTCTCCGCCGGTGCGCCCTCGCCCCCCGCCGGATCGACCGCCTGGCGGCCATCCGGCTGGAGCCAGCCCTCGCTTAACGCCGTCTCGACCATGGCCGTGTTTCCCCTCTCCCCAACCGCTTACCGAAAGCATAGCACAGGCCGCGCTTTCGCGGAATCGGGCCGGCGGAATCAAAAAGGGGCGGTGTCCTTCTCCGGCGGGCCGCCCCTGGGAACTGCGTTACGCGCGGTTAAACGCCCTCCTCGTCAGCGACCTCGTCAGCGGCCTCGTCAGCGTCGTCGTCGAACCCGTCGTCAGCGGCCTCGTCGTCGACGTCGAAATCATCATCATCCTCGTCGTCCTCGTCGTCACCGGGCGGACGCCTGACCAGGCGGATGGTCCGCCGCGCGCCGGGCCGCCGCCGCGATCGCCGCCGCTCCTGGCGCCGCTGTTTGAGCACCTGGCGCAGCGTGATCTCCGGGTCGTCCTCGCGGGCCTCTTCGATGAAATCCGCGTCCACGTCGTTCTCCCACAGCCGGATCAGCATCCGCAGCGGCACCTCGGTGAAGCCCAACTCGCGCAGCTCGTCCACGTAAGCCGGGTCGAAGTCGTGCTGGTGTATGGCGATCACGGCGCGGGCGGACAGCTCGTCGTAACCGCGGGCGGCCATGGCCTCGCGCATTTGCCCTACGAAGGACGGCTCGATTTCGTTTGTGCCAAACCGCACGATCTCGCGCAGCCCGATGTCCGGGAAGTGCTGGCGCATCTCCCGCAGGTAGGCGGGATCGATGTCTTGGTGGGCGAAGCGCCGGATCTCGCGGGTGCTGATCTCCGGGAAGGTGTCCTTCATCGCCTGGGCGTAGTCGGGGCGGATGTCGTGGATGGCGAACTCGCGGATGTCGCGGCTGCGGATGTCCGGGAAGTGCTGGCGCATCTCCTTGACGTAAGCCGGGTCGATGCCGTGCACGCCGAACTCGCGGATATCGCGGGCGCTGATCTCCGGGAAGTGCTGGCGCATGTCCCGCACGTAAGCCGGGTCGATGCCGTGGGTGCCGAACTCGCGGATGTCGCGGCTGCTGATCTCCGGGAAGTGCTGGCGCATGTCCCGCACGTAAGCCGGATCGATGCCGTGCACGCCGAACTCGCGGATGTCGCGGGCGCTGATGTCCGGGAAGTGCTGGCGCATCCGGAGCACGTAGCCGGCCTCGATGCCGTGGTTGCTCAGCTCGATGATATCGCGGGTGCGGATATCGGGGAAGGCCCGGCGCAGGTCGGCGGCGTACTGCGGCGTGATGTCGTGGATGCGCAGGTCGACCAGGTTTTTGATGCGCAGGTCGGTCAGGCCGGCCTCGTGCAGGGCGCGGATGTATGCCGGCGTGACCTGGTGGACGCGCATGGCCTCCAGCTCGCCGTCGCTCAGCTCCTGGTAGCCGAACAGCTCCATGGCTTCGATCAGGTCGCTGGTGCGGATGTCCCAGCCGGCGCTGAAGCCGCGTTTGCGCTTGCGACCCTTGGTCACACGGTCGCCCTTGCCGGCGGCGGCGAAGGCCGTCACCTGGAACTGGCCGGGGCCTTTCTTCCGGTAGACCTTGCCGCGCGGGAAGCCGTCGAACTCCTCGTCTTCCAGGAAATCTTCAAAGTCGGCCAGGTCGCCTATCTCGTCGACGTCGACGTCGATGTCGACGTCAAGGTCAAAATCGTCGGTGTCGAAGGGGAAGTCCTCAGCGCCGGGCAGGGGCGGCATCGGAGGCATGGGCGGCATGGGCGGTACCGGCGGTACCGGCGGCACGCCACCCAGTGAGGGGGCGTCGTCGGCGGCAGCCGCCGCGGCCGCTTCTGATTCGGCAATGGCCTGCAGCAGGCGCTCCGCCTCGTCGACGCCGATCTTTTTGTCCTTGAGCATCTGTAAAACTTTCATCCGGTCCTGGGCCATGCTAACCACTCCTTAGGGGTGTGCGCCGCCAGCCCCGGCGCGCATACGCCGTGCCCGGCACACTGTTACAGGATTCGATTTGTGGCTATAATGGCGGAGCAGGCACTACCTGTAAGGCAGGCGCTCGTTGGGGGCCGGCCGGACGCGCTCTTACCCAGCGCGCGCGCTCTTGCCAGCGCAGCCGGCGGTCTGGTTCCCGGCGAGGCCTGTCTTTTTCAGGGGCTGGCCCTGTCAGGCCAGGTCCCTGAGGTGCTGCTCGGCCTCCACCACGGAGAGTTCGCCGCGCTCCACGGCTTCCAGAATACCCCGGCGGCGCTGCCGCGCCTGCCGGGCCTCGTCCCCCGCCGACTCGACCGCCGATCCGGCGCCTGCGCCCGGCCGCAGTTCCTCGATGATGGCATCCAGGCGGCTGCGAATCGTCCAGTAGCCCAGGCCGGTCTCGCGCTCCATCTCCTTGACGTTGCCCCGGCTGGCGACGAACAGCTCCAGGAAGCGCAGGTTCTCTTCCGAAAGCTGCTCGAAGCTGCTGGTGGTATAGGTGCCGCGGATGACGGTATCGCAGACGGTGCAGGACAGCTCGGTGATGATCAGGTCGCCCTGGCAGGACGGGCAGGTTGTGAGCACTTTACGCATAAGCTTCACTCTCCATTGGCCTCAGTATACAAGGTTTTGGCAGAGAGTCAAGATAAAACCAAAAATTTTGGTGAATAAACCAAAAATATTGAATATACACCCAATATTACCGTTGCGGGCCGTTTTCCGGGGCTGTTTTGCCGGAAAAACACGATATGGCTGTCCCAACCGTGTGTGCCGTGAATGGGCGGGCGTCAATCCTCCCCGTATGTTTTGCCCCGTTCCACCGTATAGTGCAGGAAGGCCAGCGCCGCGTCGAGTGTGTCTAATGGGGGATCGCCCCGGTTGGCCAGGGTGCGCGCCACCAGTCCCGCCCACGGATCATCCAGCGATTGCATCGCCCACTGCCCCGCCGCCGGCTTGGAAGCGATCCGGCCCGTCGCCAGCGTGTACAGGATGCGGCCCATCGTCAGGACGGCGTAGGCGCGATAGCCGGGGTCTTCCAGGCGGTGGGTGTCGGTTAACATGGGCGCCCACCAGCCGTCGAGCAGGTCTAACGTGGCCCGGCGCAGGTCGTCCGGCGGGATGGGGGCGATCAACGTCGCTGGCGGCGGCCCGGCCAGGCAAATGCCGTGCTGGCGGATCACGTGGCGCTGGATCACGGCGTCGCTGCCGGGCGGCTCCATCTTCAGCCCGCCCCCTCGCTCGACGTGCGGGGTGGCCGTCCGGGCCGGGTCGTAGCGGCGCAGGTCGGCGCGCGGGATGTAAGCGCCTTCCAGCTCGTATCCCCACTTCGACTCGCCACCCGCTAAACGGGCGTGCAGCGTTCGTAATCTGTCTATCGTATCGTTGGAGAGGTCCCCGGCAGTGACCGCCAGGAAGTCCACGTCGCTGCTGGCGGGGTCGAAGTCGCCGGCGGCCAGCGATCCGCCCAGGTACAGCCCGACCAGCCGCGCGCCGAGAATGGTTCGGGTGCCGCTCAGCAAGTCGGCCAGGACGGCGTTCAGGTCGGGGTAGGGGGTCGGCTGCATGGCGGGCGTGGTCCTCGGTCGATGGGGCAGACGCGGCCTCCAGCATAACACACTGGCGGGGCGATTCGCCTGTGCCGGGGGGCGACGCATGGGACGTCGGGCACAGGCGCTTTTGGCAGGTGCTACGGGATGGCGCTGGCCGGCATCATCACCCACGTCTTGTTGTAATTGAAGCCGGACAGGTCGCCGCCGGACTCGCTGGCGGTGGCCCCTGCCGAATCGATCGCGAAAGTGCGCGTCGTCAGCGACGGCGGGTAAAAGGTGGCGTAGGGGCCGGAGTAGCCGGCGCAGTTCATGCTGCCGCCCATCTCGGTATCGGGGTCATGGATCTCGGTGATGGTCAGCGTGATCTGGCCATCCTGGCAGGACCCCTGAAAGGACAGGATGCCGCGCCCCTGCCCGTCGATCTGGCAGTCGCCGCTGTCCCCGTGGATCACGCCGGTGTTGGTGAAGTTAATCGAGCAGTCCGGCCCGCTGGCCA
The DNA here is from genome assembly GCA_034430555.1 of Anaerolineae bacterium. GTDB lineage: Bacteria > Chloroflexota > Anaerolineae > Aggregatilineales > Ch27 > DAOTXK01. The sequence continues at coordinate 7,177 of DAOUEM010000087.1, forward strand.
CGTCCCCGGCCACGAAGATGTCGCACCCATCGCCGCTGGTGGTACCGTTGATCTCCATGATCTGTGTCTGCCCGGCAGGGCTGAAGGTCCAGGTGTGATTTGCCACCAGCACGAAACGCGTCGACTCCGAGGGGCAGGCCAGCCCGACCAGGCCGGGTTCGCCCGGGTCGCCGCCGCTGCCGTCGCCCTCTTGCGACGATCCCGCGGACGAATCGCCAGACGAATCGCCCGCCATCCCGCCGGCGCCATCAGGACCGCCCGGCAGGCCGCCCTGCGTGGCGCTCAGCCCGATCAGCATCACCTGCACGACGTTGCACCCGGACAGCAGCAGGCTGCTGAGCAGGAGCAGCCCGATCACCACGTACGGCAAGACTCGTCCCCTCGCCCGCCTGACTGAAGTATTCACAATACTCTCCTCACAATAACGTTGTAACCGGCGAAAAAGCGGTGCGGAACCGCTAACTCCATCATATAGGGGGCGGGCCGGTCGGGCATGACGCTGCTCTGACCGGCAGCCCAAC
>DAOUEM010000088.1:0-1730 GCA_034430555.1 Anaerolineae bacterium
GTCCCCGATGACCAGTTTGCTGTTCAGGTGAAGCGCCTTGGCGGTGGCGAAATCGTACAGACATTCGCCGTCCGCGTCCGGCCAGCCCGCCCCGTATAACCCCACCGTGTACGGCAGGCCCCGCAGAAATGCCCCCAACTCCTGGCGGCTTTCGTTGTAGGCATTGGCCAGGTACACGATGTCGTATTTCGGCACGTCGGACAGAGGCCCCTTCGGTTTTTCGTAACCGATCTGCCAATAGGCCGCCGTGATGCCCAGGCTGTTATATAAAGACATCGGCCTGGCATTGACCACCAACTGCAGGTCCACAAATTTGAGCAGGTCCAGGTAGCCCGTTTCTTCCAGGCCACGCGCGTCCCCATGCCAGTTGACCACCGTCATGTGCGGGCACATCTGGCGCAGGTAGGCCAGCCGGTCGGGCGTAATGTGGGTAGCATCCTGCATCTGCGCGATCAGCAGGTCCGGCTGCCATGCTTTGACGGCGCTGGCCAGGTCGATCCCGCTATTCATGTAGTCGATCTCATAGACGTGTCCGTACCGCTTCAGGGCCAGCCGCAGGCCGCGTTTGGTCTGTCGCTGGCGCGGGTGCCCGGCCTCGTAGATGGGCAGATACAAGATACGTAACCGCCGCCGCTGGGGGTTGGGGGTGGACGGCTCGACCGCGATCAGCGGTCCCTCTGGAAAACGATTACGATACGGCTGCCCTTCCGGGCTATGATCGATGACCTTTTGTTTGTCGATGTTGATCTGGCGCAGGTTGTCGCGCGGGATATGATCGGTCACCTGCACGCCGGGCACGGTATCGATGCTGTAGCCCATTTCCCAGAGACGCGCCGACAGGTAGTTATCCCCGCCGTAGGTCGGGGACCGTCCCATGACCGGATCGCGGTCGCCCCACCAACCGACGTCGTGCCCCAGCCAGGCGCGGAACAGGCCCACCTGCGCATAGGTGACCACCGTCTGCCCACCGTCTGGCAGTCGGGCGGCCATGATCTCGGTGCCGTACTGGTTGCCGGTTTTTAACCGTGTGGGCCGGTTGTCGGCAAATGCCACGCCGCCGGTGTAAGGGTGGTCTTCCAGGTGGGCCAGCGCAGCGGCGATGCTGAACGCGCCGAAGGTGATGTCGTCGTTGGCCATCACCACGTAGTCCCCCCGCGCTGCCCTTGCGCCATCGCAGAAGGCCGGGATCGCGCCGCGTAATTCGCCGTGCTCGAGCAGGAACACATCTGGCTGCTGGCGCAGGTAGTCCAGCGTGCCGTCGGTCGAGCCGCCATCGACGATCACGAACTCATACGCCAAACCGGAAGGCAGCGCCAGTCGCGCCGAATCGATCATAGTTTGCAGGTGGCGAAGCCGGTTATAGGTCCCGCTCACGATTGACAGAGTGATTTTTGCCACGTTTTCGCCCCTTTTTGGTCACGGTAATAATTACGGTCTCACCACAATCGCCCAGGTAGGCCGGGTAAGAGACCTTCTCGGCATGGTCCGGGATGCTAAACTCCTTGTGCCGGCGGCTGCGCCGATTGGTGCGGTTTTTATCGGTCATGTGATGGCTCGTTATGATGTTCTCGCCAGCGAATCCATAGATCACCGATGGCTAAGCCAATATCACGTTCACTTGTCACTTCGATTGCAATGTTAAAGTTGGCAATCTGGACAATCCACCCTCGCGCGGTCGTATTGATAGAAAAACCATCAATATCCTTAACTAGACCGAGGGCAAGATAGAT
>DAOUEM010000089.1:0-4796 GCA_034430555.1 Anaerolineae bacterium
GCCGCAAGGTCTCATCTGCCTGCGGAACATCACCAAGCCTACCCGCAATGAGTTTTATGCCTGCTTTTTGTGCGTGGTCGATCCGGCGGCCATGCCGGTGGCGGACGGTTTCGAATCGACCCAGGCGCGCTTCGTCCACCCCGCTGAATTCGACTCGCTCGATCTTTCGCCCTTTACGCGTTATGTCTACGAGCAGTATAACGCGCGGCGCCCGGCTCTGTGGTCGATGATGACCGATGAATTTCCGTACATCGATGTGTATCCGGGCTTTTCGTTATTCGCGGCCTTTTAACCGTTGCGTCCCGGCGTCGGGCCTGCTGTATTGTTAAGGGATACTTGTGTCGCTTGAACTTTAGGTACATTTTATGATAAATTCATGATATCGTACATCATTCATGTTAAGGGGGAGTAAAGTGCTGCAGCAATCGGATCTTGAAGGACGCCTTCGCCTGTTCCGTTATGGCCTTGTGGTCATGGTCGTTGTCGTGTTTCTCGTCAGTATCCTCCTGTTTCTCGTCATCCGGCAAGGACTTGTCTCCAACCTGACCCCTGATTTAGCGGATCAGGTGCCGGGGCTGGAAGTCTATCTTGGTACACTGGTGCTTGTCACCTTGGTTGCAGCCGTGGTGGCTGTGATCGCCTATTTTGCCTACCACTACGTGCTCACCAAAAAACTACCTTTTGGCTTGCTGGATAACAGCGGCGGTGAGGCTGAGTAAGCCAATTATAACCTGATCCTGATACGCGGAGCTTGTGGGGTTCGATCGGGTGACCGGTCGAACCTTGTTCATATTCCGGGCTGGCGGATAGTTGTGACCTCTGGCAGTCTGGGGCATACTTGGTAGGCGACAGCGTAAAAGTATCTTGCGAAAGGAAACTGGCAAATGGCGAGTTATGAAGTCAGCCAGCCGCGCGCCGACGTGATTCGTGTGGCCTTCCTGGAAGGGTGGGATCCCCAGCGCGATTCTGAGCCGATGTTCCGCGAGGCCCTGGCACTGCTGGATAATGCCGAGACTGAAGCCACCTTTTTGATCGTAGCCGGCCCGTATCGCCCGGTGTATGAGGACAAGGCTTTGCAGCCGGCACGTGGCATTCTGTACCACGACAACATAAAAAAAATGGTGATAGTGGCCGAACAGGCGGATTTGGCCGTAGCCCACATGAACGCTACCCGCGCCGAACGCGGCATGCCGCCTATCCCCATGTTTGCCTTCAAGAGCGAGGGCGAGGCGCTTGCCGAACTTCTGTAAGACTCCCCACACCAGTTTTCGCGCTGAGTGATGACCTGGCCATGACCGTTGGGCTGGGGCATTTTCCATCGCGTGAATCTTGCGTGAATCCGCCAACGAGATCGCCGGAAAAATAATCGAACCTGGGTGAGTCTTCTGGCGCGGTACAGAAGCGCTCGACCGGCGATACCGCTCCACCAGTTCAGCATCTGATAACCGCCCAACCGGGGTAAGCGCTCAACCGGGTGATTCGCGCTCCCGCACCAGGAGGGTGCCGGTTTGCGGCAGGGCGCGCACCTGCTGGCTGAAAACCTGCAAGTTTTCATCGGGCAGGATGCTGAGGATGGCACACTGGATTCGCCACTGGTCGCGTTCGCTGATCATGTAGAGCACGGACTGCATGGGAATAATGGTTGGCGATAAAGCAAAACCAATCTGCTGGCCGCGCACCACCTCCAGCCCTCGTACGATCAGGCGAGGGTCAAAGTAAAAGCAGTCATTGCGGTTTTCCGTGATAGGCTGGCCATCAATCTTGAAGCGCCCCGACCCGAAATCGATCAGGATCGCCAGGTTCTGCCGGTCGAGTTGTTCCATGGCTTCCAGGCGACCCAGGTTGGCGATGGCCAGGTGCACGGCGTCGGCGATGGCGACGTAAGTTTGTTTTTCCAGCGTCTCGGCTGGCGGCTGTGCCATCTGGTCGAAGAACGGCGGAGCCTCAAAGCTGGCCGCCTGCCAGCGCCACTGGAGCACGTATTCGCCATGCGGGTCGCGAACGGTCAGGGCAACGTGGGTGCGGTTGATGCGCGTCCGCAGCCCGGTGACGTTGTAGGCTGCGTGGCTGGCTAGGGTGCTGGCGATAAACGGCGGAATCAGGAAAAAGCAGTAAGGGGATTCCGTTTCTTCCAGCCACTCCCAACTGGCGATGAAGCGCCGCTCGCTTACCACGGCAAACCGCACCGAGCCGGGCGTGATCACGCACAGGATAGGGCCATCGGTCCAACTTTGCGCCCAGCCGAGACCCAGTCGCATGGTCTGTGGATTTAAGCGGAGGGGTTCATTCATGACAAACATCTTCCTCGTCGCGCCGCACGCTTAGTATAGCCGATCCGGTGTTGAGGTGAAATGCCGGTAGTGTGCCGCGTGCCCAGACGCCGGGCCAATTGCATTGAAAAAACAGCACCCATGGCATACACTTGGCATTATACTGGATTTTTCCTCAATATCGCTTAAATTAATCTGGGGTTGAGGGATGCCTGGGCGCCAATGATGGCGCTCACGTTTGGAGGAGTGCGGCTGAGTGAAGCGTACAATGTTAGCAGGATTGTGGTTGTTGGTGCTGGCAGTGCTGGCGAGTTGTCAATCCCCGGTGGCGGTTGTCGCCAATCCTCCTGCTTCTCTGGAGGGCACATGGGAAGGGCACTACGAATCAGCGCCTTTGCTGCTGCTGTTTTCGAAAGACGGCGAATTCCGGCTGGCGGCGAACGCCGACCGGTTGTTTGAGTCTCCGTGGCTGGTGGGGCGGTACCAGTACGAGGATGGAGTCATTACGTTTTACAATGGCGGGATCGCTTCGCGAGATTGCCGGCTAGGGGGACACTATGCTATTGTTGTTTATACTTCCGGAGAAGTGCCGGAAATGACCCTGATGCAACAGGACGATGCGTGCGATTCGCGCCATGATGTCTTTCAAGACTCGTTATGGGTGCTGCCCGCCGGCGAGGGTTAATCCGGTCGCCCTGGTCGATGTGGGCGGGACCCGGGCACCTTGACGGTTCGAACGGACTTGCCCCTGAGCCGCTTGGTGCATAGAATGTGAAAAATCAAGAGGTTCTGCCGTCGATAGTCGACCATCCAACGTTGCTGAGGAGACGACCATGTCCGCTCATAAAAAATGCGCCCACTGCGGACACCAAAACCTGGAACGGGCAGTCATCTGTTTCCAGTGCGGAAAGCCATTGGTTGAGGAAACGGCTTCGGCTGATGAGTCAAGTGCTCCTCGGCGCAGCCAGCGCGTCGTACAGGCGATGTGGCAGAAGAATTTACCGGATACCGCCCATGACCCCAAGCAACTGCCCGGTACAGGTTTTTTGAACGCGGTTCACTCGGAGGAACCGTTAACCTGCCTGGTCTGCGGCACGCTCAACGAGCCTAATGCAGAGACCTGTGTCAAGTGTGGCACGCCCTTAATTGTCCCGGACCGCGATGCGCACCTGGTGGCCAGTGCCAGCGCCCGCACGGATGTCGGGCAAGTACGGGAGAATAACGAGGATTCGGTCGGTTTGTGGGCCTTTAAAGGCGCACTTTTAGCGCTGGTGGCTGACGGTATGGGAGGGGCCGTTGCCGGGGAAGAGGCCAGCCGGCTGACGGTGGAAGCGGTCCAGGCGGATTTTGTCGGCATCGACGGCGTTGAAGCCGATTTGCTGACACTGGCCGAAGAACTGATCATGGAGAAGCTGACGGCAGCGATTCAGGCGGCCAACCTGGCCGTGATCGACCGGGTGGACGAAGATGCGGCCCTGCGTGGCATGGGCACGACGGCGACTCTGGCCTTTATCCGCGGTAGGCGAGCGATGTTTGCCCACGTGGGGGACAGCCGCGCTTATCTGGTTGATGGCGTGGAAGGCTGGATCAACCAGATTACCTCCGATCACAGCTTTGTGGAAGCGCTGTTAGAAGCGGGGCATATTTCAGAGGATCAGGCACGCGAGCACCCGATGAAGAATGTGCTGTATCGGGCTTTAGGGCAGGCGCCGGATACGACCGCCGACTTGTATGACCGCTACCTGAAGGGCCAGGACCGGATTGTGCTCTGTTCCGACGGCTTGGCCCGGCACGTTGCACCGGACGAGATCGCCCAGGTGGTATTGCTCGAGTCGGATCCGCACGCCGCGACGAAACGGCTGATCGACCTCGCCAACGAACGGGGCGGTGAAGATAATGTCTCGGCCATCGTAATCCTGATGCAAGAAGTGCCGGGGACCGGCCAGTTGTCCGGGTACATGGTTGAGCAGGATCCCGACGAGACGCTGCCTTTCGCCCCGCGGAACTGGAAACTGTCCTCGATGGTACCGCCGGCTATGCCTGCCGAGTCCGATGACGAGCCGACGTTCGCCGTCGAACAGGCGGATACCCCTGAGGATACGCTTGTCGAAGCCAGGGAGCATGAGCAGGGCAGCGGCTCTGGTCGCACGGTGACGGATGTGTCTGCCAACCGTGATCAGCAGTTCGACGAGTATGATGCTGACGATGAAGACACCATTCCCACGCGGCGCACCCTGGAAATGAAGACCTTGGCTGAAGACGATTCGGATGATGTTGAAGCTGCCGTGGCAGCTGAATTGTTTTCAGGGCGAAATGGCGAAGATGCCAGCGGTTATCTTATGCCTGATGAAGACACGGTTGAAACCATTCCACCCAGGGATGCGCCGGGTCTGGACCGCGAGCCGGACGCAGGCGATGTGTCGTTGGACGATGCCGGCGATTGGCCGGACGACGATGATCGCTGAGTTTGACCCCCGAATTTGCCACACGACGAATAACCTGCCGGGTATGCGGCGCCCGGTTGCC
>DAOUEM010000090.1:0-2790 GCA_034430555.1 Anaerolineae bacterium
CTCGGACCGGGGCGGCGTGCGCCCGCCGAGTGTCGCCACCGGGTCGCCAGAAACCTGCATCAAAACAAAAAGAATGACGCTGATCAGTAACAAAAGTGGGATCGCCTGGAGCAACCGACGAATGATATATTGAAACATATCATGCTCCCAGTATGAAAACAGGGCGGAGGGGTTACGTGCCCCCCGCCCCATTTGATTCGGCTAACTAAAGATTACTGGGCGATGTCCCACTCGTAGGCGTTCCAGAACGGCGTAGCACCATTCACCTCGACGTTCAGCAAGCGGTTGGCAACCGGGAAGTTGTCCGGGTCGGTCCACATGCCCATCCAGATCAGGTCCTCGGCCATGATCTCGGTGATCTGGTGCCAGATCTCGATCCGGGCAGCGAGGTCAGTAGTCCGGGCCTGAAGCGTGAACAGGTCATCCAGCTCCGAGGTGCAGTAGTAGTTCCAGTTGCCGCCTTCCGGCTTATCCGGGCTGGGAATCTCGTTGCAGACGAAGGAGACGACGTTCGGATCGGGGAACGCATCCGGCGAAGACGACCACTGGCCGATGTCGTACTGGCCGGTAGCAACGGGGCCGTCGGAGCCGTAGCTGTTCCAGAAAATGTCGTAGGACGGATTCTCCAGGAGCACGCCGACGCCCACCTCAGCGAACGCCTGCTGCACGACCACCTGGGTATCCATACGCACCTGGCGCGGCGGGGTCAGGTAGCGGAGTTCCAGCTCGACACCGTCCTTATCGCGGGTGCCGTCGCCATTGCTATCGACCCAACCGGCCTCGTCCAGCATGGAGGCGGCGGCTTCGGGATCATACGGTTCGGGGACGATGTTCGGGCTTTCATACGGTGTGCCGGACCAGAAGCTGGCCGGGATCTCAAAGTAGCCCAGCAGCAGATCGTCGATGATCTGCTGGCGCGGCACGGCCATCGCCAGCGCGCGGCGGACGTTGATGTCCTGCAGGGCCGGGTGTCCGTCCTCGCCGAGGTTGAAGAACCAGCCTTCATTGTAGCCAGCGGGAACCCAGGTCACGGCCAGGTTACCGGTGGCTTCGACCGTGACCACGTCCGTCGGGGCCAGGAAGTAAGCGATATCGCCGTCACCGGCGATCAGGGCCGCCGTCTGGGATGCGTCATCCGGTACAAAGCGGATAAAGACGCCGTCCAGCAGCGCCGGGTCGTTGAAGAAGTTGTCGTTGCGCACGAACAGGATGTGGCTGCCCACTTCCCACTCGCTGAAGACGAAGGGGCCGCTGCTGACGATCGGCGCGCGGTTCCATTCGGCGTTGTCAAGCGTGCCCTCGGCCTCAAAGACTGGCCCCAGCACGTGCTCGGGCAGCACCCATTGGAAGATTTGAGTCAGCCAGGGCGCGAAGGGGGCCACGAAATTGACCACGACGGTCGTGGGATCGGGCGCCTCGACGCCGGCGATCACGTCATCGGTGTAGGGGTAGCGGCTCAGCGGCGTATTGCCATCGCTGATCTGCATCTCGTAGGTGAACAGGAAGTCCGCCGAGGTGATCGGGGCGCCATCCGACCAGACGATGTCGTCGCGCAGTCTGATCGTGATGACCGTCCCGTCCTCGCTGATGCCGCCGTTTTCCAGGTTGGGGACTTCCGCCGCCAGGGTGGGCACCGGGTTCAGGTCACCGTCGAAATTCCACAGGCCATACAGGTAGAAGTCGCGGGGCATCTTGGTGTAGGTCATGGTGGTATACATCGGGTTCAGACTGTCGGCTTCCTGCGTGAAGATCACCGTGGCGATCTTGCGCTCCTGAGCAGCCGCCGGGCCGACCAGGGTGACAATCATGATGACTGCCACCAACAAAAGTGCGATACGCCTGAAGTTCATATCTTTCTCCTCCTCAAAAGAAAGCGAACAAGTAGATACCATTTTAACAGATAAGTGGTATAGTCTGCCTCCTTTTTTAAGAATACAAGCACATATACCCATGATACAAAGAGAAACTGGGGAAAGTCAATCACGCCAGATGACCTGGATCGGCCTTACGCCGAAAAGCGTCGGCCAGCCCCCCGCAGCGGCAAGTCCAGGGACCCAGTGCCTGACGGGGCTTTAATCCACCGTTGAAAATCGCCCTACTGCGTGTTAAAATGCCCTGGTGCGGCCAGGCAGCGAGGCCGCCGCTATTATGTTCGTTACTCAACAAGCCACCAACACGTCTGTCATAGGCATTAAGGACACCGGTCATGACTGATTTGATCAAAGCGCTCGAAGCGCCAGCACCCGAACATCCTGAGCTCGCGCCGGGCGACTCGGTAAAAGTACACGTCCGGATCGTGGAGGGTAACCGCGAGCGTGTCCAGACCTTCCAGGGCATCATCATTCGCCTGCGCAAGGGCGGCAACGACGCCAACTTCACCGTGCGTCGCATCGCCACCCACGGCGTCGGTGTGGAGCGGACCTTCCTGCTCCGTAGCCCTCGCGTCGAGAAGATCGAAGTGATTCGCCACGCCAAGGTCCGCCGCGCCCAACTGTATTACATGCGCGGCCGCCGCGGTAAGGCCGCCCGTCTGAAGGAACGGCGTTAGGCCGGACAGCCAAGCCCATGTCCCAGGCCCCCTTGATCGGCGTCGTCGCCGATCATAAGTATATCGAGTCCACCGACCGCAGCGACAGCGCCCGCGCCTTCGTCGGTGTGTTCGCCACGTATTTGCGCTGCCTGGTCGATGCCGGCGCCATGCCGGTCATCATCCCCCTGGAACTACCTGACGAGATGCTACGCGGGGTTTACGAGCACATGGACGGTATTCTGTTCACGGGCGGGGGTGAT
>DAOUEM010000091.1:0-3234 GCA_034430555.1 Anaerolineae bacterium
CGGCTGTTCGTGCGCTACTGGGACACGGCGGGCACGCAGGGCGGCGGGGCTTACACCGCCGGGCTGCTGCTGACCATGGACCGCGAAGGTTACACCTACGTGGTGGACGTCGTGCGCGGCCAGTGGGCCGAGACGGACCGCAAGCGGATGATGAAACAGACGGCGGAGCTGGACCGGCAGCAGTACGGGCCGAAAGGGCGCGTCATCCGGGCACGGGTGTGGACCTACGTGGAGCAGGAGCCGGGCGACGCCGGCAAAGAAGCCGTGTTATCGACGATCCGTTACCTGGCCGGCTACAAGGTCGAAGCGGACCGGGCCAGCGGCAGCAAGGACGTGCGGCTGGACCCCTTCGAGGGGCAGGCGGGGGCCGGCAACGTGAAGCTGATCGCGGGCGAGTGGAATACGGCCTGGCTGGACGAGATGACGGCGCTGCCCAACGGCGCTTTTCGCGACCAGGCCGACGCCACGGCGGGCGCGTATAACAAGCTGGCCCTGTGGCGCAAGAAGCGGCCCGAGTGGGATTACCTGGTGGGATGATGAGTCTACTCAAGGACATCGTGACGGGATGGCGGCTGATCGGCCGGGAAGTGCTGCCGGCGCTGCCCACACGCCAGGTGACCAGACGGGTAAGGTCAACTCGCCAGAACGCTCATCCGGTTATTGCACGGAACAGCGGGGCGGACCTGTCGCTGGCCATCAAGAGCACGCTGGGCCAACTGCTTTTGACGGCCCAGGACCTGCCCTCGTCGCGCGAGCTGACCGAGCTGTACCAGACCTCGGTGGCGGTCTACCGGGCGGCCAACAAACAGGCCAACGCGGTGGCCCAGGTGCCGATGCGGGTGCGGACCGGGGACCAGGATGTGGCCGACGACCACCCGCTGGTGAAGCTGCTGTCGGCGCGGTTGGCCACCCAGGAGCTGATCCGCCGCACGGACCTGACGCTGTCCTTCTGGGGGGCCAACCTGCTGGAGAAGCAGCGGCAGTTGTCCAGGAAACTGGAGCGGCTGCGCTGGGTGAACCCCAACCTGTGGCAGATCGAGGCGGGGGTATATGAGGGGCTGCGCGGCTTCTGGGTGCAGGACCAGTTCGGAGCCAGGCAGCGTTTCCTGCCGGTCGACAACACGGTGTACCAGCACCTGGTTGATTTCCGCGACGACTTCGGCGGCATCGCGCCGGCGGAAGTGGCTTACAACTTCGCGGCGGTTCATCCCGAGCTGGCCCAGACCATGCTGGCCACCTTTCGTAACCGGGCCATCCCGGCCTTGCTCATCCAGCCGGCGGTGGACGCGGTGAGCGAGGCTATTGATGAGGAACCGGGTGGTAGTGCTGCCCGGAAGCTGGTGCGGTATCTGAGGAGCACTATCCAGGGTAGTTCCAACGCCGGGCGCACGGTGGTGTCGCCGGATCGTTGGGAGGTAATTCAGCTTCAACAGAGCTTTGAGCATCTGCGGGTGGGGGAGGTGGACGACCGTATCATCCAGAACGTGGCCATGGCCTGGGACATGCCGGCCAGCCTGCTGGTGATGGGCGCGTCCAACTTCGCCGAGAAGGAGACCGACCGGCGGGAGTGGTGGCAGGGCACCATCGTGCCGCTGTGCAAGTGGTACGCCATGCACTTCACCCAACAGGTGGCGGTTGAGTACGGCGATAACATCCGTATCGAGCCTGACTTCACGGACGTGGCGGCGCTGAAGGAAGACGAGGCGGCCAAAACCACCACGGTGATCACCCAGCTGCGGGGCGCGGCCATTACCATGTTCCGGGCGCAGGAGAAGCTGGGCGAAGAGCCGGACGAGGTCCTGGAGGGCGTGTACCTGCTCAACGGCGAGCCGATCACGGCCGCGGCGCTGCGCAAGAAGGCCCAACGCAAGGAAGAGGAAGCCGACCGTCCGCTGCCCGACGCCTTCGCGCCTGACGGCAGCGGCGACGACACCGCGGACGAGGGCGGGGACGAAACGCCCCCGCAGGAAGACCAGGAAAACGAGGAGCCAGAGGAAGTCGGGGAGACCGGTAGCGACAAAAGCCTGAGCCGCATTCCCAACAAGGCCTGGCGCGAGTTCCGGAACTGGCAGCGTTTGCTGGAAGCGGGTGACGGCCAGGGCTTCAAGTGCGAAGCCATCCCCGCCGACGTGGCGGCCTACACCCGGCTGCATCTGGCGACCGGCGACGAGGCAGCCGATGCGATTGAAGCGGGCAAGGCGTACTGGCGAACCCTGGACGTCCAGGCCGCCAAGGATTTCAACCAGACGGCCATGTTATACCGGGCGGCGCTCTATAACCTGATCGCCAGCGCCTTCGAGGTGGACTGGGCGACGGGCGAGTCGATGGTGTCGCGGGGGCAGTTCGGGGAAGCAGGTCGCGCCGAGATCGAGACGGCCTTCCGGGCGGCCTTTCTGCAGGGCATCGAGGATGGCGGCGGCAGCGCGGCAGAGATGCCGGCGGAAGCGGACAAGCGGCTGGCGCTGGAGGTCGACGCGGAGCGCAAACGATGGACGGCGCTGGCCAACGAGCTGTACCGCAAAGCGCTGCCGCTGTACCGGCGTTACCTGGCGCTGGCCGAAACGGCGCAGCACGCGCCAACGGAAGCCGAGCGGCAGGCCCTGCGGCAGCAGGCGCGGGAGAAGCTGGGGGAGTTCCAGGCGGAGCGGCGGCGCTTCCTGGACCGGGTGGACCTGTGGGTGAACAAAGGGCTGACGCGGCTGTACAACCTGGGCCAGCTGTCGGGCCAGAAGAACCGCAAAAAGAAGTGGCGGCGGGATACGGCCAAAGACAACTGCCGGACCTGCCTGGCGGCGGACGGGCAGGTGCACACCGAGGAGAAGTGGCTGGAGTACGGCATCACGCCGCAGGGCGACAACCTGATCTGCGGCGGCTGGGACTGCGGCTGCAAGGTGGAAGACACCGAAGAAAAGGCGCGGGGTCGCTTGAGCCGCATTCCGCTCAAACATTCGGGCAGCAAGGGCCTGACCGACATCCCGGTGGCCCGCAAGGCTCTGGAAGCGGACGGCACGACCGACTTCGGCTTCGCCGTGTCCTTCGCCAACGACCAGGCGCTGAAGAGGTTGGTCGAGGGGCTGGCCGAGGGGACACGTGAGAGCGGCATCAACTGGGAGTCGCCCTACGACTGGCACCTATCGTTGGTCTATGCGGCGGAACCGCAGCCCATCCAGACGGCGCTGAGTTTCCTGGACGAGGCGGCACCGGATGACTGGCAGGCGTTACCCATCCGGATCA